>NZ_KV797531.1:0-72607 GCF_001809405.1 Corynebacterium sp. HMSC055A01
TTTATCCACACGAAATGTCCCTTAAGCCCCCTTCTATCCGTCATTTCAGACGACCTCTCCGTCGTCTCGCACGACGTCGTTTCAGACGACGACGCCGCTTAGAACGGAATGTCTTCCTGTGGAGCGCTCGGAGTATGGGGTTCCTTGGCAGCGGCCTGCGCTTCCTTAGCTTCCTGCTGGGCAGCTTCCTCTTGGGCGCGCTCGCGGGTGGCCGTGATTTTCTGGGCTACCGTCTGCGCCCACCGCTTCGCTTTCTTTGCCAGCGGGCCGGTCGGCTCCGTCGTGGCCCACGTCCCGTCCTCGTAGAGCCACACCATATCCCCGGTGTGTGGGTCCATGATGTAGTGCGCGCGCCCATCAGTCTTCATATTGTGATGGTGTTGGCACAGGCTGGCCAGGTTGCGCGGGTGCGTGGCGCCGCCGTCGGCATAGTTGATGCGGTGGTCCATCTGGCACAGGTAGGCCGGCCGGTTGCAGCCCGGAGCGCGGCAGGTGCCATCGCGGCCTTCCACATATTTGCGGATGAGCTCTGAAGCTATGTAGCTGGCTGATTCCGGCGGCTGGGAGGACAGGTCGCGCGTGCGTGTGGCGGGCATGTCCTGCGATGTCCATCCATACCCTTGGACAAAGGTAGGAGCGTTGTCGATGTCACTAGCTTGGTAGGTGTGCAGAATGATAGTCGCCGGTGGAGAGATGCTGCCGGCGATGAGCTTCTTTAGGGCATCGGCCTGCGAGAGCCCGTTCTCCTTCGCCGCCTGTTTGATGTAGCCATCCAGAATCATCCCCGTGGCACTGTCCGTGTTGAGCTCAAGGATGCCGCGCTCGCCAGTATCGGTAAAAGTATAAGAGTCCTTCTTCGGCGAATCGCGGAAGGTAAAAGCTTTATTGATGCTCTTGCAAGTATCGCGCACCTTACGCCCAATCTGCGCCGGTGTAGGGAAGACTTGATTCGGGGAGGTAGGGGTGAAGAAGGTGACCAGGGAATCGTCGATAAGCGCGAGCGTTTCCGGAGGAAGCTTGCCCAGCTTTGTCAGGGTGCGGTCGATGGTGATGAGCGCCTTCATGTCCAGCAGAAACTGACTGTCCTGCAGGGCCTTGACCTGCGGTAGTTCCGTGAGGCGGTGCACGGCCAGGCAGCATTCGCTCACGGTGTAGTCACCGACGCCGAGCTTGGCGACGAGCCTCTGGCACGCAACATCAAAATCCTCATCGAGATCTGGCATGGCGGCTACCCATGAGCGATAGTCCGCGCGGCGGGCGGCGCTGCGCTCCACGGCGAGGGTGCAGTCAGGGTTCATATGGGAAAAGTAGGCGGTTTGAGTGGCGGTGTTCACGGTGTCCCCTAGGTTTATGGTATCGCTTGTATGTTCTACGAGCACTATAAGACACGCCCCGGACATCTACTATGACCTGGGGAATGTAGGTGTTTCCTCGAGGTATTTGAGACATACAAGCGCCCTCTTTGCATCAGGTGGGGAGTATTGTCTTCCGGCCCCACAGGAGTCCGCTGCGTACGTATGATGGCGAACTATGTTGCCTAGACTCTTGACCCTTGACAACCTGGTTATCTCACAGACAAAGTCCTTCATGCAGGATCAGTTCCTGATCGCCGATGAACAAGGCGTGCCCGTGGGCACCATCGTGCAGTCGTCGAGCATGAAGGACATGTTCTTCAATGCCTCCCGCAGCCTCGAGGTTGCCTTCACGGATGAGCAGGGCAATCCGCAGCAACCGCTCATGGTGATCAAGGATCCGCCGAACTTCGTGCGGGATACGTATGAGGTGTATTTGCCGGGCGTCGAGAAGCCCATGGCGGTGGTGACCAAGAAGTTCTCCCTGCTGAAGACGCGCCTGACCTTGGAGATGGAGGGCTTCCCAGAGATTGAGATCGAAGGCGATGTCTGGGATTGGAATATCCAGATCAACAGTCAAGGGCAGCCCTTAGCGGAAGTGCGCAACGAGTGGTCGGGCGTGGGACGGTTCCTGGCCGGGAAGAATACCTACAAACTCAGCATCGCGCCGGGGCTTGACCCGCAGCAGCATGCGGGGCTCATCGGTGCGGTCATGTGCATGGATATGCTGCGCACCAAGCAGCAGAACAGCGGCTAGCGGCGCACCATGCGCCAGCTTCCATAGGAGAAGAGAGCGGTGGCCAGCGCTGGGAGGCCATAGGTGCGCACGGCCTTGCGCACGGAGCGGTAGTCGCGGATGAGCCAGCCTTTTTCCTCCGCGATATCGCGCAGCTTGGAATCCGGGTTAATGGCCACGGGGGTTCCCACCATGGAGAGCATCGGGACGTCGTTGGAGCTGTCGGAGTAGGCGGTGCAGCGCTCAAGGTCGAGGTTCTCCAAGGTAGCCAGTGCTGCCACGGCGTGTTTCTTGCCCGAGCCGTGGAGGATATCGCCCACGAGGCGGCCGGTGAAGCGGCCATCTTTTACTTCCGCCACGGTGCCGAGTGCGCCCGTGAAGCCGAAACGCTGCGCCAGAATCTGCGCTAGCTGCACGGGGGTTGCGGTAACCAGCCATACCTGCTGGCCGGCATCGAGGTGCATCTGGGCTAGCTGTTTTGTGCCCGGGTAGGCCTTGCGTGCCATGGATTGGTCCACGATGCTCTCGCACAGGGCCACCATCTCATCCACCGAGCGGCCCTTGACGAACTCGAGCGCCTGCACGCGCCCGGCGGCTACGTCCGCGGCATTCTCCGAACCGGAGACGCGGAATTTGAGCTGCTTCCATGCGATGGGAAGGATCTCAGAAAGCTTGAAGTAGCGGCGGCGCGCAAGCCCCAGCGCGAAGGCTACGAGCGAGGAGCCTTGGATCAACGTGTTATCCACGTCGAAGAAGGCGGCGGCGCCAACGTCCTGGGGGATGTCCGGGTCGGGCTCAGTGATGGAGCGCGAGCCCGCCGATTCGAAGGAGCCCCGGACGGAATCCACGCCAGAGGAAAACGCTTCCAGGTCAATGCCAAAGAGGTGTTCCACCGCCGCGGCTGCCGACGCCTGACCTGCCGCACGTTGGTGCTCCTCACCCAGCGGGGCAAAGGCCTGTTGTTCCAAGAAGTTACGTAGGTTTCCCCTGCTTGCGGTCCAGTTGGCAAGGAACTCGCGGGGAGAATCGGGCATACCGGGAGGCAGGGGGAGGGGCACGCGTTCAGCTTTCATGGGGCGGGCAGACTAACGTGTCCATAGTAAACCGCAAACCGTTCTACGTCCTATCGAGGAGTTTCTATGTCCCACGTCGTCGAGCTGATGGTGCGTACTACGTGTGGCTCTTGCGCGCGAGTGCTCGAGCAGATTACTCCGGTGGTCCAGCAGGCTGGTGCGGAGCTTAACGTGCGCACGGTGGATGAGGATGCGGAGCTGGCCATGGAATATGGTGATCGCGTCCCCGTTGTAGTGATTGATGGGGAGGAATTCTCCTGTTGGGAAGTGGACAACGAGGAGCTAGCGCAGGCGCTGGCGCAGTAGTTTTCTTCGGCGTTCCCGCGAGTTTCGGAAACAAGCAGAAGGCTAGTAGTCTTTTGGATGATCTATGTCATCCAAAGGGATGATAAACAACTGGAGGGTAGTGCATGAGTGTGCTCGTCGTGGGCATGTCGCATCAGTCGGCGCCGGTGGCGCTGCTGGAAAAGCTGAGCATGGACGAGACCGTGCAGAACCATACGTGCCGGGCCATGGTGTCGGCAGGCTCGCTGAGCGAGGCGATGATTATCTCCACGTGCAACCGCCTGGAGGTCTACACCGTTACCAATTCCTTCCACACCGGCGTGCAGGATGTCGTGCGCAACCTCGCTGAAGTTTCCGGCGTGGGGGAGGAGGAACTGCGCTCCTACCTTTATGTTCGCTATGCCGACGCCGCCGCTGAGCACCTCATGATGGTGGCCTCGGGCTTGGACTCGATGGTGGTAGGTGAGCAGCAAATCATCGGTCAAGTCCGTACCGCCTATCAGTTCGCTGTCGAGCAGGGAACCGTCGGGCCGCGTATCCACGCGCTGGCCCAGTCCGCGCTGCGCACCGGCAAGCGGGTGCATTCCGAAACCGAGATCGATGAGGCGGGATCCTCCATGGTCTCTTTCGCTTTCGATCAGGCCCTGAGCCGCATGGGCACGGACGATCTCGACGGCAAGCGCGTGCTGATCTTGGGGGCGGGTGCAATGGCCTCGCTAGCGGCAACCCACGCGGGGCGCTTGGGAGCACACCTGGTTATTGCGAACCGCACCCTGGCTCGCGCCCAGCGCGTGGCGGAACATGCCCATGAAGCGGGCGTCTATGCGGACGTCGTTGAGTTCGCGCACCGCGCCCAGGCTTTGCACGATGTGGACATGGCGATTTCTGCCACGGGCGCCCAGGATTTCACCATTTCAGCGGCCGACGTCGAGCGTTACCACGTGGCCGACCGCGAGCTCATGCTCGTGGATCTCTCCTTGCCGCGCGATATCGATGATGCGGTAGCAGATGTCGAGGGGGTCGACCTCGTTAACATCGAGAGGCTGAGTAATTCTTTGCAGGCGGCCGATACTGACCTTGCCGCCGGCACCAGCCCCCACGCGCAGGCGCGGCGCATCGTCAATGAAGAGCTGGAAGCCTATGCTTCCGAGCAGCGCGTCCGCGACGTCGTCCCGGCGGTATCGGCGCTGCGCAAGCGGGCAGCGAACCTGGTTCAGTGCGAGGTAGCGCGGCTGGAACAGAAGCACCCAGAGCTGGATGAGCGCCAGATGGGAGACATCAACCGTGCTCTCAAGCGCGTTGCAGATAAGCTGCTCCATGAGCCCACGGTTCGTGCGAAGAAGCTCGCAGCCAACTCCGGAACGGTGAGCCACGAGACCGCGCTGCAGGACCTCTTTGGGCTCCAGCTAGAGGGCAGCGGTGTGGCCATTGACGTGGCGGAGCTGCCGGATGCCGCGCAGATGGAAGCCGCGGAAAGCACTAAGGAAGAAAAGGACGCATAGATGTTGACGATCGGCACCCGAGGATCCCTCCTGGCCACCACGCAGTCGGGGCACGTGCAGGAGTGGCTGCAGCAGGCAGGCTATGAGGCAGAGCTGCACATCGTCACCACGCAGGGGGATGTCAACATGGCGCCCGTGGAGCGCATCGGCGTGGGCGTATTTACGCAGGCCCTGCGTGAGGCCGTTGCCCGCGGCGAGTGCGAGATCGCGGTGCACTCCTTCAAGGATCTGCCCACGGCTGCCGACGAACGCTTCGACCTTGTGGTTCCGCAGCGCCAGGACATCCGCGAAGCGCTTATCGCCCGCGATGGCCTGACCCTCAAGGAGCTGCCGGAGGGCGCACGCGTAGGTACCTCCGCGCCGCGCCGCATCAGCCAGTTGCGGGCGCTGCGCCCGGACCTTGACATTCGCCCACTTCGAGGCAATATCGATACCCGCATGGGCAAGGTCACCGGTGGCGAGCTCGACGCCGTCCTCCTGGCCTACGCCGGCCTCGTGCGCGCGGGCTATGCCGATCGCGCCACCGAGGTCTTCGACCCGGAGGTTTTCATGCCCGCCCCGGCACAGGGCGCGCTGGCCATCGAGGCAGTGAAGGGAACGGAGGCTGCACAGGCCATTGCCCTGCTTGCCGACGCCCCCGCCACCGCCGCCACCCGCGCCGAGCGCACCGTGCTCTCCCGGCTAGAAGCCGGCTGCACCGCGCCGGTTGCCGCGGTCTCTCACTGGGAAGGCGAGCAACTGGTCGTGCGCGGCGGAGTCTTCGCCCTCGATGGTTCTCGTCAGCTCATCGCTCAGGCCCAGGGCGAGGCCAGCGAGGCAGAAGAATTGGGGCGCGCGGTCTCCGAGGAGCTCTTCGCACAGGGAGCTGCAGACCTCCTGGCAGCGGAGTAATCGCACGTAATTTTTGCTTTGGGGCCTTTTCCTTTAGTGTGTATCTAGCACACAATCATTGAGAGCAATGATTTAGGCCCCCTTAACTCGCGAGTGAGGGGCTTTCTTGTCTCCATTTCCCGCGCCTGCCACGCGTGGCGCCGGGGCACTCGGAATCCACAAACTAGAAAAGAACCTTATGAGCAAAGCCGTGCCGGATACCCAGCCTGAGCTGGGTAAGTCTGATCTGGGCAAAGTCGTCTTCGTCGGTGCCGGCCCAGGCAACCCCGACCTGCTGACCGTTCGCGCCCGCGAGGTTCTGGAGACGACAGCCAACGTTGTTACCGACGCTGCCGTTTCCCAAGGCGTGCGCGACATGGTGGCGCAGCAGGTGCCGGTTCCGCAGGAGCTTCTCGACGCCGCCGAGGAGGAGTACGAGCGCATCTGCGCCGCCGCGAAGGAGGCGGGTGCGCGCCGCAAGCCGCCGCGACCGGCTCCGCCGACGGCAGCGGTGTTTGAGGAGGCCGCGGGGGACGTCGTCAAGCAACTGCGTGAGGCGCTCGAGCGCGCCGAGGGCCACGACGTGATCCGCCTGGTCACCGGAAACCCGCTCAACCGCGAGTCCATCAAGGCGGAAATCACCGCCGTGGCCAATGCGGGCATGGAATTCCAGGTGGTCCCGGGCATGTCCCTGCCTTCGACGGTTCCGTCTTTTGCAGGTATTGCTCTCGGTGCGACCTATACCGAGGCCGACATCACCGAAGGTGCGGATTGGGACGCGCTGGCCACCGCGACGCAGCCGCTGGTTTTGCAGGCCACGGCAGATGACCTGCCGGTCATTTCCGCCGAGCTGGTGGAGCGCGGGATGCCCGCGGAGACGGAAGCCTACGTCACCGTCCACGGCACCACCCGCCTGCAGCGCACCCACGAGACCACTCTGGGAACGCTGGGCAAGCTCGACGCTGAGCTGCCGGGCGAGCTCGTGGTCACCCTGGGTCGCAGCTTTGATGATCGCTCGAAGTACTCCTGGTGGGAGAACCGTTCGCTCTATGGCTGGCGCGTGCTCGTGCCGCGCACGAAGGAGCAGGCCGCGGCGATGAGCGCCCGCCTGGCTGGTCACGGTGCCATTCCGCAGTCGGTGCCCACTATCTCCGTGGAACCGCCGCGCAACCCGGCGCAGATGGACCGCGCCATCAAGGGCATCGTCGAAGGCCGCTACAAGTGGGTCGTGTTCACCTCCGTCAATGCGGTGAGCGCGGTGTGGAAGAAGATCGCGGAACTCGGCCTCGATGCCCGCGACTTCGCCGGTGTGCACTTGGCGGCGGTGGGGCAGAAGACCGCCGATGCGATTCGTGCCAAGGGCATGGTCCCGGAGCTTCTGCCGCCGGCGAGGAAGCAGAATGCCGAGGGCCTCGTGGAGGTCTTCCCCAACTACGTTGAGGACATCGACGCCGTGGGCCGCGTGTTGCTGCCGCGCGCCGATATCGCCGGCGAGACTCTGGTGAACGGCCTGTTGGATTTGGGCTGGGAAGTCGATGACGTGGTGGCCTACCGAACCGTGCGCGCGGCCCCGCCGGCGGCGGAGATCCGCGACATGATCAAGTCCGGTGGCTTCGATGCGGTGGCCTTTACCTCGCCGTCGACGGTGCGCAACCTCGTCGGCATTGCGGGCAAGCCCCATGCCCGGACCATCATCGCCTGCATTGGCCCCTCCACCAAGGCGGCGGCTGAGGAGGTGGGGCTGCGCGTGGACGTGGTCCCGGAGGTCGCGGATGTGCCGATGCTTGTCGACGCCCTCGCTGACCACGTCGCCGCCCTCCGCGCCGCCGGCAACCTGCCAGCTCCACGTAAGAAGCGCCGCTCGCGCAAGAAGACGGCGTAGACCGCTTCTGGGCGGGCAGGTGAGGGGCGACTAGAGTCGGGAAGGTAGTTCAATTTTCTCGTAGCTCAAAGGAGAGTTTTTACTCATGAGCATTGCTCGCCGCCCCCGCCGACTACGCCAGAACCCGGCTTTTCGGGATTTGGTTGCGGAAACGTCGCTGCGCCCCTCCGACCTCATCCTCCCGATGTTCGTGGTCGACGGTCTGAATGAACCCCGTGACATCCCCTCCATGCCGGGCGTGGCGCAGCACAGCTTGGATTCCCTCAAGCGCGCCGCCCACGAGGCACTTGACGCCGGCGTGACCTGCGTTGACCTTTTCGGTGTGCCGCGTGAGGAAGACAAGGATGCAACCGGCTCCGTGGCTTGGGACCCGCAGGGCATCCTCAACGTTGCGATTGCCGAGCTGCGCAAAGAGTTCGGCGATGACCTCATCGTGATGGCGGATACCTGCCTCGATGAGTTCACCTCGCACGGTCACTGCGGTGTGATCGATGACAAGGGCCGCGTGCTCAACGATGAAACCGTGGAGCTCTACCAGGACATGGCCCGCTCTCAGGCCCGCGCCGGTGCGCACATGGTCAGCCCCTCCGGCATGATGGACGGCCAGATTGCCGCCATCCGCGAGGCCCTCGATGAGGCCGGCCATGAGGACGTTGCCATCATGGCCTATTCCGCCAAGTACGCCTCCGCCTTCTTCGGTCCCTTCCGCGATGCGGTGGGCTCCTCCCTGGAGGGCGACCGCCGCACCTACCAGCAGGATCCGCGCAACTTCCGCGAGTCCATGCTGGAGGTGGACCTGGACATCGAGGAAGGCGCGGACATCGTCATGGTTAAGCCTGGCTTGCCGTACCTCGACGTGTTGGCCGGTGCCGTGGAGCGCTCCTCCGTGCCGGTAGCCGTGTACCAGGTGTCCGGCGAGTATGCGATGATTCAGGCAGCCGCCCAGAACGGGTGGATCGATGGTGAGGCCGTTATGCTGGAGTCCTTGACCGCGTTCAAGCGCGCGGGCGCGGACCAGATCCTGACGTACTTCGCCACGGACGCCGCCCGCTTGCTCAAGTAAAAGGAGAATCGTGACGTTCAGCCCGAACACGGCTTCGTCGGCGCAGAAGCCGGCGAAGCAGGACAAGGAGCCGGATAAGGAGAAGGCCACTCGCACCGAAGCCGTTTCCCTCATGCTCAAGGTGTGGGCCGTTGCCTTGCTGTTTGAGGTGGTGCACCTAGTCCTGAGCATCGTGCTGACCCTTCTGAACCGGGACGAGCTCTTTGCCCAGGCCCGCACCACCGCGGAGTCCGCAGCGGAAAAGTCTGGGCAGGACGTCAGCGATGCCCTCGTGCAACTCGTGGGCTATGGCTCGGTGGCGTTCAGCTCGCTGATATCGCTCGCCATCGTCGTCCTGCTGGGCATCATGCTGGGCTTGATCCACAAGAACTCCTCGGCGGCCGGCACCGGCCGGCGCCTGTGGTTCGCCTTCTCCCTCTACTTCGCCTTCCGCGTGCTCATCGTCTTCATGAGCAGCCCCGCTGGGGCGAGCGTTCCGGACTGGCTGTTCGTTCTTGATGGCGGCGTGCAGATTCTTGTTGGCGTGGCCGCCGTCATGGGCTTGATCTTCTCCTCCAAGGAAGAAGTTCTTGAGTACACCGGCGAGATGGAACAGATGCGCCAGATGCGCAAGGAGATGGAAGAGCAGCGCCGCCAGGAACACCTGGAGGAGCGCGAGAAGAAAAACAAGGACAAGGAGAAAGAAAGAGACAAGGACGGCGAACGATGAATGACCGCCCCGGCCCCGCGGACTATAACCGCCGCCCGCGCCGCCCCAAGAAGCAGGGCGAGCAGGATCTTTCCACCTGGCCTTCCCAGTTGCGCATCTCCTATTGGGTCTTTGTGGTTGCCGCCGTTGTGATGTTGACCGCCGGAATGGTGGGGCTTTTTGGCTCCTATGGCTCGGTGACCAACCCCGAACTCAGCCCAGAGCAGGTGGGCTATATCCGTTTCAATACGCGCTTTGCTGCCATTTCTCATGTGGTGAGCGCTGTCATCATTGCGGCGTGCTCCGCGCAGTTGGCAAACGGTTCGGTGTGGGCCCGCCGCATCATTACCGCGGTTTCCGCCTATGCCATGTTCGTCAGCATTGCGGCGTTGATTGCCGGCGTGGGCGGGCTGCTCTTGTTGCTCATTCCGATGGTGCTCATGGTGGGAATCTTCTTCCTCTTTCATCCAGACTCGACGGCGTTCATTAAGGCCCGTCGGGCGCAGAATTCCTGATTGGCGCCCACTCCAACTTTTGATTCATAATGGACGGTATGTCTCGTCTGTCTGCCGCGCCGCTTATTGAGGCCGCTTCCGGCCGCACCCCGTCCCGTCCACCCGTCTGGTTCATGCGCCAGGCGGGGCGTTCTTTGCCGGAGTACCGCAAGGTCCGTGAGGGAATCAGCATGCTGGATTCCTGCTTCATGCCGGAGCTGCTGGCGGAAATCACCCTGCAGCCAGTGCGCCGCCACGACGTCGACGCGGCCATCTTGTTCAGCGATATCGTCGTCCCGCTCAAGGCTGCGGGCGTCGGCGTGGAAATCGTCCCCGGGCGCGGCCCAGTCATGGATGCGCCCGTGCGCAGCAAGGAGGATGTGGCGAACCTGCCTATCCTCGACGTCGACGTGCCCGAGGTGCGCCAGGGCATCGAGATCATTCTGAACGAGCTCACCGACAAGCAGGCACTCATCGGTTTTGTCGGCGCGCCTTTCACTTTGGCCAGCTACCTCATTGAGGGCGGCCCCTCGAAGAATCATGAGCGCACCAAGGCCCTGATGCATTCCGAGCCAGATACCTGGCACCAGCTCATGGAGCGCCTGACCCCGACGATCATCTCTTTCCTTCAGCTCCAGCTGGAGGCGGGAATCGACGCGATGCAGCTTTTTGATTCCTGGGCGGGCTACCTCAACGAGCGCGACTACCGCGAGTTTGTGCTGCCTTATTCAACGCAGATCCTTAAAGCCGCGGAGGGCCGCGTGCCGCGCATTCACTTCGGCGTGGGAACCGGCGAGTTGCTCGGCGCGATGTCGGAAGCCGGTTCGGAGGTCATGGGCGTGGACTACCGCGTGAGCATGGATGCCGCCGCGGCACGCGTCGATGCAGACATCCTGCAGGGCAACCTTGATCCAGCCTTGCTCTTTGCCGGCGAGGAGGCGGTGCGCCAGGGTGTGCGCACCATCAAGGCAGAGGTCGCCCGCGCAAGGGAGCGCGGCGACGTGAAGGGACACATCTGGAACCTCGGCCACGGGGTTCTGCCGACTACCGATGCCGACGCCATCACCCGCGCCGTCGCCATCATCCACGAGGAGGGCTAAATGAAAATCGCGATCATCGGTGCTGGGCTAGCGGGACTCACCGCCGCGTGGGAACTCAAGCACAACACTGAGGGCTCCCATGAGGTTTATGTTTTCGAGGCGGCCGGCCGCATCGGTGGCAAGCTGCACACCGTGTCGTTTAATGGCGGTCCGACGGACATGGGCGCGGAGGCCTTCATCCGCCGCCGCCAGGATGCCGTGGACTTCTTCACGGAGCTGGGCCTGCAGGATTCCTTCGTGGAACCCAACAGTCAGCTGCGCCCCCGCGTGTATACCGGCGGCGAGCTGCACTTCCTGCCACAGGGCGGTGTCATGGGTATTCCTTCCGCGCCGCAGGACTTCTTCTCTGCTGCCACCAATGAGCGCATCACCAACGAGCAGCCCTTCGAGTGGGAAGTCGGCGGGGATGTCTCCGTGGGCAAGCTCGTGCGCCAGCAATACGGCGATGACGTGGTGGATCACGTGGTCTCCGCGCTGCTCGGCGGTGTGTACTCCTGTACGGCCGATGACCTGGGCCTGCGCGCCACGGTTCCGCACCTAGCGGCCACGCTGGACTCGCTGGCGAAAGAGGGGCCGGTAACTCTATCGGCGGCAATCAAGCAGATCGAGTCTGGCCGCAGCCCGGCCGAAGGCTCCGTCTTCGGCACCTTCAAGGGCGGCTACGCCGAGCTCTACGAAGCCCTGGCTGAGAAGTCCGGCGCGCAGATCCACCTGGACACCTTCGTCTCCGGAGTGACGCGTAAGGGTGATGCCTTTGAGGTCAAGGGCGCGCCGGGGGATATCGGCCCCTTCGACCGCGTGCTCTTTGCCACCCCGGCTCCGACGACCGCGCGCCTGCTCAAGGCCGTGGCCCCGGAGGCCGCCCAGGAGTTGTCTTCTGTCCAGCTGGCCTCCTCTGCGGTCGTCGGATTCAACTTTGCCTCCGCCACAGACCCGGAGGGCAACTCCCTTCCGGAGGCCACCGGCATTCTTGTCGCCTCCGACGAGCCCGACGTGCGCGCCAAGGCCTTCACTCTCTCCTCTAATAAGTGGCCGCACCTGGCAGAGCGCGAGGGCTTCCTCGTGCGCGCCTCCTTCGGCCGCTTCGGCGATGACGCCCTCGTGCGTGCGGAGGAGGATGACCTGGTGGACTACGCCCTCGATGACCTGCAGAAGATCACCGGCTTCGACGGCCGCGCCGCCGGCGTGGAAGAGATCTACACGCAGCGCTGGTTCGGTGGCATCCCCCGCTATGACGAAAAGCACCTGGCCACCGTCGCTGCAGTGCGCGCCGCGCTTGCCGACGTCCCTGGTATCGCCACCGCCGGCGCTTGGGCCGATGGAGTCGGCGTGCCGGCCGTCATCGCCGGCGCCCGCGCTGCCGCGCAGGCGCTCGTCAGCTAGCTCTCCGTCCCTCCTTGTGGTGCCTTCAGCTCTTCGATGGAGTTACGTAGTCGCTCTGCATTGCGAGGGGAACGCAGAAGGTATTCCGTTTCACGGAGCGAGTTGTAGTCATCCATGGAAACGGTCGTTGTGAGGTTGAGCTGCTCGCACACGTGCTCATCGTGGCTGACCAGGATGAATGCCCCGCGGTAGCTCGTGAGCACCTCAACCAGCCAATCGGTGGTAGGGATATCGAGGTTGTTCGTCGGTTCGTCGAGAAGCAGAAAGCGCGGTGCCGGGTCGCTGAGCAGGACGCGGGCGATTTCGACGCGGAAGCGCTCGCCACCAGAAAGCTGGCCCACGGGCTGGTGGATCTTGTCGTTGATAAAGAGCATCTGGGCCAGCTGGTCGCGCAGGAACTGCGGGTCCGCGTTGGGATTGGCCTCCCGTACGATGTCGAGCACCGACTTCTCCTCGGGTAAGACGATGCGCTGCCGGATGTATCCACAGGGCAGCGCGTACTCGACGTCGCCGCGGGCGACGCGGTTGAGGAAGGTGGTCTTGCCGCTGCCGTTGGGCCCGGCAAGGCGAACACGCTCGGGGCCAGTAATGCTGAGCAGATCGCTGACCAGCACGCGGGTGCCCGCGGGCAGCTCAGTGCCGGGGAGATCGATGTGGACATGGGTGTCGTCGCGAAGCGCGCGCTGTGCCTTGTCGTGCGCCGACTGGGCGGCAGCGACTGCATCGTTGGCCTGTTGAGAACGCCCAGCGGCCGAGCGCTCGGAACGGTTCTTGTCCAAGCCCATGGCCATGCCGGGCTTGCGCTTCGAGGCGGCGAAGTTCTTGCCGCGGCGGGCATCGCGCGCAATGCGGGTCTGCATGGCGGCGCGCTCGCGGATCTGTTTGCGGTGCTCAGCCTTGGTCTCCCTGACCTTGGCCTGCGCGGAATCCTGCTCGGCATCAATCGCTGCGCGGTAGGAGGAGTAGTTTCCCTCGAATTCGCGCAGTGTTCCGTGGTAGAGCTCCGCGATGCTATCCGCGTGCTTGAGGAGCTCGCGGTCGTGTGAGACGACGAGAACCGGCATCGGCGCGGTGCGAATGAGTTCGAGCAGGCGCTGGCGTGATGAGGAGTCCAGGTTGTTGGTGGGCTCGTCGAGGATGAGGAAATCCGGCTTGCGGAAGAATGCGGCGGTCAGTGCCACGGTCACCGCTTCACCACCCGACAGTGTTCCGATAGTGCGCTCTAAGGGGAAGGGGATACCCGCAGCGTCGAGAGCTGCTTCAATACGTTCTGCTAAGTCCCACTGCTCACCAACAGTGGCGGCGAGCTCTTCCGAGTATTCGCCAGCCTCAATGCGGGCAATGGCGTTGAGGACTTCGGTCGCGCCAAAGACATCGGCGATGGTGCTAGACGTATGGAGGCCTAAATCCTGGTCGACATAGAGGACTGAACCCGCGGATACCGTTCCCGAAGTCGGGGCAATGAGGTCAGCAAGCACCTTGGCTAGCGTTGATTTTCCGGAACCATTCGCCCCGACCAGTCCGGTGAAGTGGGAAGAAAACGTGCCGGTGAGGTCCGTGAAACAAGGGGTGCCGTCGGGCCAGGTGACGGTGAGATGAGAAAAAGAAATAGGCATGAAGAAATCCACCTTCGAGTAGGTCGCGTAAAGAGTGACGTCGAATTAGGAAAAAATCTTCATGTCCGAAAGACTAGCCCCGACTAATACCCCAGCGCAAGGGCCGCCACGCCAAGGCCGAGGGCGCCGCGGGTGATGTAGTGCAGCACCTCGGGGGAGAAGGAGACACCGAAGCCGCCGCTGTCCAGCATGGACATGCTGTCTACCTGTGCCGGGCGGGAACGCTTAAACGACACCCAGCTAAGACCGGCGATGATGAGCACCACTGCGATGGCGGAGAGCTTCCACACCAAGAGGAGGACACCGGTACCAAGGAGTGCCGTGCCCACTGAAGCGATAAGGGGAAGGCCCCAGTCGGGCCATGCATCGTCGCTGACGCGGCCGAAGGAGGCGGCGCGCCCAACCGCCGCGCCGACGATGCTCCACGCGGACATGAAGCCGACGATGGCCAGCGCCCCGAGCTGTGGGGCGAACCCCAACGACAAGCCGAGGGCCGCGAGCGCACCGACGCCGATGTACCACCGTCGTCCCAGACGACGGAAGAAGAGGCCCGTCAACGTGGAGGGCGCATGGGCGCGACGAGGAATCCAGGCGGACTGGCTCGCAATGGCATCAGAGGTGACTTCCGAATCAAGCAGGCCAAGGCCAGAACCGCCGACTAGGCGCGTGCGCCCAGCGCTGAGAAGCGAAGCCAGCGTGAACGAGCGCCACCCCACGACGAAACGCAGGGCCGGGACTGCCAGCGCGAACCACGGGGATAGCCCGGTGGACACGCAGATGCCGAGGCCCAAGGCCCCGAACCCGATCAGCTGCGTCCATGTGATCCAGTCCGTACCGCGGAGCTTGCCGCGCGGGCGGTCAACGTACACCCAACGTTCCCGGGATAGCGCGCGCAGGGGATAGAGAACCTCGGTGAGCACCATAAGCGCGAGCAGTCCCACGACGGCGGCAATCGGGGCGACGCTAGTTAGCGCGATGCGGGCCGGGATGATAGGCAGGACTGCGCCGACTTCTTGCCAGACTGTATAACCGAAGCCGAAGACGATGCCGGCGAGGATGAGATACCAAATACCATCACCTAGCCGGGACAGTACGCGCATCACAGCTGCACCACCTCGTCGCAGGCCTGGGTGATCGTGTCGGAATGCGAGGCCACGACGATGCAGCGATTCTCCTCGTCAGCTAGGTAGCGCAATTCGCTTGCGAGGAACTCGGTCCAGGTGGCGTCGAGGTGGCGCTCGGGCTCGTCGATAAGCACTGCGCGCGCCGGCTGGTACAGCTGTGCTGCCAGAAAGACGCGCTGGCGCTGGCCCGAGGACAGACGCGAGGCGGGGTGCGGAAGGAGAGGATCGAGCGTCCAGAGTTCGCAGAGCTTGGCGACGTCCACCCCTGTTGCCTTTCCTATCAAGTCCAGGTGCTCGCCCACGGTGAGGTCGGGGAGGAAAACCGGCTCGGCCACCGTGATCACAGCACCCGGCTGCTCCTTCGTGCCGACGGGATGGCCGTCACACTCCACTGAGCCTTCGAGCGGCGCAAGCTCCCCGCCGAGCGTTGCGAGCAACGTGGATTTACCTGAACCATTAGGTCCGGCAAGGCCATAAACATGGCCCGAAGCGAAATCTTTCTCAAGGTGTCCAAGGGGCGTGGAATGCCCATAATCGGCGTCGATGGAAAGCATTGCTGGGCGGCGAGCTCCTTACATTGGGCGGCTAGACAATAGTTAAAACTTATTGATGAAGTTTAGCAAAATGCACGCCCTGAACGTTCCTCTCGAGGTGGAAAACGCCCTTGGGATTGGTGCTATGAGCTGCTAAAATGAGAGAAAATGTAGTTGAAAACTCGGGAGGATAGCAATGTCGGAGCCTGTTCAAATTGAAAGCAGTAGTAGCGACCGTGATCCGTTAGTGTTGAGTGATGCTGCGTTGCGTCTAGCAGGCCACGATGTGACTGATGAGTACGTGCGCCAGCTGGGCCGCGAGGTAGCCGCAGGGGCAATTTCTGCCGATGAAGCAATCGCTCGTGTTCGGCGAGCTTCGCTGAAGTAGAGCGCGTGGAGAAACATGAGCGGGGGCTGGGAGAGCTATTTCATTCCAGGGACCAAGGTTCTGAAGAATCGCTTGGGGTTAGATGACGCAGAAGAACTACGGATCTTGGAAGAAAAGCTTGTATTTCTTCGGATAACCGAGTTGGAGTCGGCACCTGTGGAAGGTGCTTTTGACTACGCGCACTTCAAGGCTATACATCGACATCTTTTTCAGGATGTGTATGACTGGGCGGGTGAAGAGCGGACTGCCCCTACAGACCAGTTCATGATTAAGGCTGGGCATGCCTACTATCCGGCGGGGCCGGAAATGACGAAGGCAGCAGAGAAGCTGTTTGCGGGGCTGGCGAAGGATGATTTTCTGCGTGGCCTAGAGATTGATGAGTTTGTGACCAAGCTGGCGGAGCTGTGGGGCGAGCTCAATGTGGTGCATAGTTTTAGGGAAGGCAATACCCGTACGCAGACGGTGTTCTTTGATGCGCTGGTTACGGCGGCAGGATACCAACTTAATGTGGAGCGGCTAGCGAGTGATAGCCGCGTACGCGCGGAGTTTATTGCCGCGCGCTTTCACAGCCAGGACACGGGGGATAACGCGCAGCTGGAGGAGGTGCTGCGCGGGCTCGTCGGAAAGCGCAGTGCCTAGCTCTCGAGGCTAGCCCTTGTTGCGGAAGACGAAGATGGAGGAGAAGTCCTGGTCGCCGTGGCCCATGGCCTGCTGTTCCTCAAAGCGCTCGATGGCGGCGGCCACTGCAGGCAGCGGCTTGTTGGCGGTCATCTCCATGAGCTTGGCGTCCTTGCACAGGGCATCCACGGTGAAGTCACCCGGAGTGGTGTTGCGCTCGCCGGTGATGAACGGGCCCTTCATGTTCTTCATGAAGGCCAGGCCGGTGATGTCGAGCATCTCGAGGATGACCTCGGAATCGAGGCCCTCGGACTCGCCGAGGTGGAGTGCTTCCAGCACGCCCTCCGCGGTAACGGCAAGTGCTAGGTTGGCCAGGAGCTTGCCAATCGCCGCGGTGGCGGCGGACTCCACGCCGATGAGCTTGTTCTCATCGGCCCACGGCTCGGCGATGGTCATGGCGAGCTCGCGGCGGTCGTCGTCAGGCGTGCCCACGTAAACGCCGAGCTTGCCTTCGCGTGCTGGGCCTAGCGAGCCGACGACGGGCGCGTGGACATAAGAGTCGACCGCGGCAGCGAATTCGCGGGCGGCATCGGGGGAGACGGTCGTGGTATCGATCCAGGTCACGCCCTCCGGGATGAGGTTGGCGTCAATGACTCGCTCACGGATGTCATCGGGGCCAAAGAGCGAGGTAATGATGACCTCTGCGCCCTCTACGGCGGCGGTGGGCGAATCGGCGAGGGTAGCGCCGGACTCGACCAGCGGCTGCGCGCGCTCGGCGGTGCGGTTCCAAACGGTGAGCTCATGGTTCTTGAGGAGGTGTCGGGCGAGCTCAGTGCCCATGCGGCCAGTACCTAGGAATGCAATCTTCATGCCGCCCAGTGTGCCATTATTGTGGGCAGGCTCGCCGCGATTTATGCGAGCCCCGGACGAGGGAGCCGTACCCGGTGACGCGACAAGACGGCCAGAAAGGGCTGGCCATGTCGTGGTTTGTGTTGATTTTCTCCGGCGCCTTTGAGGCTGTGTGGGCAGCGGCGCTGGATAAGTCGGAGGGCTTTAGCCGCCTGTGGCCCTCGGTGATCTTTTTCGTGGCCTGCGCCATTTCGATGGGCGGGTTGGGCTGGGCCATGAAGTCTATCCCCGTGGGCACGGCCTACGCGGTGTGGGCCGGTGTGGGCGCGGTGGTCACCGTCATTTACTCCTTCGTCGCCGGGCACGAGGCGGCAACCGTGTGGAAGGTGCTGTTCCTGGCCATGATCATTGGTGGGATCGTGGGCCTGAAGGTGGTGCATTAGGAGGCGTCGTCGTTTGAAACGACGAAGGAGAATCGATAGTTCGGTGAGTGGATGCCTATGTACTTGCGTAGTAGGCTTCTGGATATCAAGCCGCAAGGCAAATAGGCTCTGGCCCCAGCATCGCTGGGGCTATCTTTTTGTTCCGGTTCGGCTGAACGCTTTGCTATTCGTAGCGCAGCGCCTCAATCGGGTCCAGCTTCGCGGCCTTTCCGGCAGGGTAGTAGCCGAAGAAGAGGCCAATAGCCAGCGAGAAGAGCAGCGAGAGGATGACCGCCCACAGCGGCGGCGCTACGAGTGAGCCGATGGCGGCCGCACCCGCCATGCCGGCTGCGGTGCCGATGGCGATGCCGATGAGACCGCCGATGAGGCAGACCACGATGGCCTCCGTGATGAACTGGATGCGGATATCACGGCGGCGTGCGCCAAGCGCTTTGCGGATGCCAATCTCACGGGTGCGCTCCGTGACGGTGATGAGCATAATGTTCATCACGCCGATGCCACCGACGAGCAGCGAGATGCCGCCGATGGCCGCGAGTACCAGGCTCATCGTGGTGAAGATCTGGTTCAAGGACGCGAGGTCATCGCTGAAGTCAGATACCTTGACCATGTAGTCGGGGTTGTCTTTGTAGTAGCTATCGAAGACGCGCTGCAGGTTGCTGGCTACCGCGGCCTTATCCAAGTCCGGGTTGCCGCGAACGGTGACCTCGCTGAAGGCGGTGCCAGCACCCGGGGAATCGGAGAACTCGGCCTCGAGCGGGTAGGGAACGAAGGCGGTTTGGCTGGGGCCACCGCCCACCAAAGGCCCGGTTTGCGGTTCCTCAAAAACACCGATGACGGCGAGCTCGATCGGGGAGGCCTCCTGGCTTTCAAAGCTCACGTATTGGCCAATGGCGTCTTCAGGAGCGCCGAAAAGCTTGGTGGCGGTTTCCTTATCCAGCATGGTCGCTGCCCGGCTGGAATCGATATCGTCCTCGCTGAGGAAGCGCCCGGCCACGATGGAATAGGACGAGCCTGAGACATAGTCCGGGTTGGTCGGGCGGACGAGGAGGTTGGCAGTCTCCTCCCCGGATTCGCCCTCGACCACGAGGGCGCCGGAATAAGAGCTGTATTCGCCGATATTGATGCCGGCGATCTGATCTCCCAAGACCTCCTTGGCGCGGTCCAACATGTCCGGGGTGAGCATGGAGGACTCGTCTTCGACATAGCCACCGCCCATGAAGGGATCATCGGCTTCTTCCTCTTCGCCCTCCTCAGGGCGCTCCTTGACCTGAACGGTGAAGTTGTTCGCGCCGACCTTATCCAAGTCCTTCTGCACGGAAGACTGCAAGGAGTGGCCGAGCGTGACGATGGCGATGACCGCGGCGATGCCGATGATGACGCCCAAGAGTGTCAGCGCCGAGCGCATCTTGTTGGTGCGCAGGCTGGTCAGCGCCATCTTGGTGGATTCAGCAAAATTCATGACAACACCCCGTCCTTCATCGTGACGGTGCGGCTGCATTCATCAGCCAATTCCGGGTTGTGGGTAATGAACAAAATGGTCTTTCCATGCGTGCGGTGCAGTTCGTGGAAGAGGTCCATGACCATGCGGCCGGTCTGCGAATCCAGTGCGCCGGTGGGCTCGTCCGCTAGGAGAATCTCCGGCTGGTTGGCCAAGGCGCGGGCCACCGCCACGCGCTGCTTCTGACCACCGGAGAGCTCATTAGGCAGATGGTTCATGCGGTCACCCATGCCGACCATCTCCAAAAGCTTTTCCGCGCGCTGGGTGCGCTCGTGGGATGAAACGCCCGCATAGACCATGGGCATCTCCACGTTCTTCAGCGCGGACATGCGGCCGATCAAGTTGAAGTTCTGGAAGATGAATCCGATTTTTTGGCCGCGGAAGGAGGCCAGTTTGTCGTCGCCAAGCGCCAGCGCATCCACGCCAGCCAGCTGGTATTCGCCGGCGGTGGGGCGGTCGAGCAAGCCGATGATGTTCATGAGCGTGGACTTGCCGGAGCCGGACTGGCCCACGACGGCCACGAACTCGCCTTCCTCCACGCTGAAGTCGAGGCCCGGGATGACGGTCAGCTCGCTGTCGAGACCCTCGTTGAAACGTTTGACGATTCCCCGCATCTCAATGAGGCGGCTCATGCGTTCTCTTCCGCATCATCGGAGCCTTCTACGGAGGCGGACATGCCGACCATGTCCTTGTGCGTATCCGCCTGGCTGATGACGGTCTCGCCTTCCTTGAGGCCGGAGGCGATGGCGGCGGAGAAATCAGATTCGCTGGCGATCTTCACCTCGCGCGCCTGGATAGTGCCGTTGTCGACGACCAGGACGTTCTTCTTGCCGTCTTCTTCATAGATGGCGGAGAGCGGCACGGTGATGGCGTTCTTGTCCTTCTCCGTAATGATCTTCACCTTGGTGGTGGAACCAAGGCGCAGGCCCTCGCGGTTGCCATCGACGCGGATGTGCACGGGGAACTCAGGCTTGGTGGAACCAGATGGTTTGCCGGAGCCGCCACCTGCACCGGCTTCTACCTCAGGTTGTTCGGCCGTAGGGGAGATGAAGGTGACCTTGCCTTTGTACTCTTTGCCGGGGCTCGACGGCGAGGTGAACGTGACTTCATCGCCGACCTTGATGCGGGCGATGTCACCCTCCTTGACCGTGGACTTCACCAACAGCGAGGAATCATCCGCCACGGTGAGGATGGGGCCTTCGGCGGGCATGCCGGCTTCACCACTGACGGAGGTGACAACGCCAGCCAGAGGGGAGCGCAGGTCGGCCTGGGAGAGCGTGTACTCCAGAGGCCCATTCTCCTTGGCGTTGCTGGCGCTTGCCGACGCCGCCGTCTCCACCGCATGGTTCACCGCTTGGGACTGGGAGGCGATTTGGTGTTCGATGGCCAGGTTGCTGGCCTGCAGTGCACGCTCGGCATCGGAGACGGCCTGGTAGGAAGCGGCGGTGGCGCGCTGCTGTTCGCCGAGCTCGCGGTCGATGCCACGGAGGAGGCGGCCATAGGATTCCTCGGATTCCTTCAATTGGCGCTCGGAGTCTTGCACAGCTTCATCGGAGTCCAGGTAGCTTAAGAAAGCGCTGGCGGTGGTGATGCCGGAAGGGTCCTCGGTGGCGGTGCCGATGGAGGCCAGCGCGGACTGGAAGGACTTGGACTCGGCATCGCGCACCCCGGAGCGCGCCTGCTCGACGGCCGCGCGGGCTTCGGCAACCTCGGGGCGGTCGCCCTTGGTAGCGAGGGCATCGTCGAGCTTGCGCTGCGCCTCGGCGTACTCGGTCTGCGCCGAATTCACGGCGGACTGGGCGCTATTGACCTCCGGGTTGAGGCCCTGGTCGAGGGAATCCTGAAGCTGGCGCAGCTGAAGCTGGGCGTCCTCGATCTGGTGGACGGCCTCGAGCTTGCCTGCCTCTTGGGAGGTGCGCTGGGCTTCGAGCTCGCGCTCGGTTTCGGTGGTGTCCATGCGGCCGAGCAGCTGTTGGGCCTCGACGCGGTCACCCACCTTCGCGTCTAGGGACTGGATGGGTCCGGTCAGTGAGCTCGTCAGAGAAATCTCGCGCTCGGCGGAGACGGTGCCGGTGGCGGAGACGGAACTGATGAGGTCTTCCTTGGCGGTTGTCGTGACATCGCTAGCGGTGAGCTGAATGTCGGAGGAGCCGCTGGTTAGTGCGTACATTCCACCACCGCCTGCGAGGAGAACCGCAGCGATAGCGCCGGCGGTGATGCCGAGAGCTTTCTTGTTCATGAGTCCCTTACTGTCAGGTAAACGCCGTCATTGAAAATCGGGTTCAGCTTAACTCCCGGCTATGCTTCCTGTCATGTACAGCGGGGGAATATAGGAGGTAGATCAGGGTCTACCCTTAGATGGTGTGAGGCCATGAGGATTGGCGACGTTTCGATCAACTAAGGGTCCGAAAATGGGCGTTTTTCTGCCACTATTTGATCGAAACGTACTTGGTATCCGCCTTTTAGAAGGGCACATCGATGCGTATATCCTCCGCGCGCGGCAGCGGGGGAAGTGTCGGTATGCGGTCGAGGCCGGCTTGGACTTCTGGCGGGATGGGGATGGACGTGGGCACCCGCGGGGGCTCGGGCAGTTCCAGCTTGGGCTTGGGCCGCTGCGGTGGGGCCGGACGGGGTGCGGGCGCCGGGGCGGGGAGGGTGACGGTTTCTACTTCGATGCGTGGCGCGGGGGCCTCGACGGTCGTGGGTGCGGGTGCGGGCGCGGGCGCCTCGGTTTCAGATTCCGGTTCGGCCGGGGCGGGCGAGATAGAGGTGGTGTCGCCAAAGCGGTTGACCGGCTGGGGCAGGGCATTCGGCTGCCAGGACGTTGGTTGGGCCGAGGTGGTAGGGCTGGGTTCGGTTCGCGGAGCGGTTTCTGCCTGAGTGGCAGCGCAGGCAGACAGTGGAAGGCAGGCAAGAATGACAAGAAAACGGCGCGATGCCATGGGAATCCCCCTTAAGTAGTGCCTCTCCACAGCGCACCCCAGCGCTTAAATAAGGAAAGGCAGAATCAACAGTGTGCTGCCAGCATAGCGCCACAGTAGCGGGCGCGCAGCGCGAGCGATTGCTGCCGCTTAGGAGGCAGTGGAGGGAGGACGGAAGGACACAAGGGGACTCAAACTTTTGTATAGGGCTAAAACCGATACAATGTGGGCTATGCCTAACTCCAGCCAGCGAAATCAGCAGAATACGTCCCAGTCCGCCGAGTGGTTCGAGCGCGCCACGAAGGTCACCCCGGGTGGCGTGAATTCCCCGGTCCGCGCCTTCGGATCCGTGGGTGGCCAAGCCCGCGTCATCGCCCGTGGCGAGGGCTCGCGCCTCTGGGACATCGACGGCAACGAGTACGTCGACCTGGTTAGTTCCTATGGCCCGATGATCCACGGCAACGCCCACCCGGCCATCGTGGAGGCAGTCCAGAAGGCGGCTGCCGATGGCCTCTCCTTCGGCGCGCCCACCGAGGGCGAGACGTTGCTGGCGGAGCACATCGTCAAGCGCACCGCGGTGGAGCAGGTGCGCCTGGTCAATTCCGGTACCGAGGCCACCATGTCCGCCGTGCGGCTGGCCCGCGGTTTCACCGGCCGCGCCAAGGTCCTGAAGTTTGAGGGCTGCTACCACGGCCACGTGGATGCGCTGTTGGCGTCGGCTGGCTCCGGCGTGGCCACCTTCGCGCTGCCGGATTCCCCGGGCGTCACGGGTGCCTCGGCCGCGGACACCATCGTCGTCCCGTACAACGATCTCGACGCCGTCCGCGAGGCCTTCGCCGCGCACCCGGGAGAGATCGCCTGCATCATCGCCGAAGCCGCGGCGGGCAACATGGGCACCGTGGCCCCGGAGGAGGGCTTCAACGCGGCACTCAAGGAGATCGCGCATGCCGACGGCGCCCTGCTCATCCTCGACGAGGTCATGACCGGTTTCCGCACCTCCTACAAGGGCTGGTTCGGCGTCGATGGGGTAGCGGGTGACCTGGTGACCTTCGGCAAGGTGGTCTCCGGTGGCCTGCCGGCAGCTGCCTTCGGCGGCCGCGCCGACGTCATGGCTTCCCTCGCCCCCGCCGGCCCTGTCTACCAGGCGGGCACGCTGTCCGGTAACCCGGTGGCGATGGCCTCCGGTCTGGCCTCTCTGGAGCTGGCCAACGAAGAGTTGTACCCGCGCCTGCAGGCCAACGCGGACTGCCTGACCAGCCTGATAACGGCGGCACTTGATGCCGCCGGAGTGGCACACCACATCCAGCGCGCGGAGACGATGTTCTCCATCCGCTTCGCCGAGGGCCAGGGCCGCAACTTCGCCGATATGCAGGCGGCCGATACCTGGCGCTTCGCACCCTTCTTCCACGCACTGCTGGAGGGCGGCGTGTACGTTCCGCCGTCAGCCTTCGAGACCTGGTTTGTGTCTGATGCGCTCACGGACAATGATTTTGAGGTAATCGAGGCAGCTCTCAAGCCTGCCGCCCAGGCCGCCGCCAGCGCGCAGCGCCCGCAGTAAACCAACCATTTGAGGGGATAGACACAGGTATATGTCCACCACCATCGTCCACTTCGTCCGCCACGGCGAGGTTTATAACCCGGATAAGATCCTTTACGGACGCATCCCGGGCTATCACTTGTCCTCCCGTGGGCATTCCATGGCCGCACGCACAGCGAAAGCCTTCGAAGGCCATGACGTGACCTACCTGGCGGCCTCGCCGCTGCAGCGCGCGCAGGAAACCGCGCTGCCGATTGCGCAGGTGACGGGCTTGGAGGTGGACGTCGACAAGGGCGTCATCGAGTCCGGCAACCGCTTCGAGGGCTTGCGCACCAAGGGCTGGAATTCGCAGCTGTGGAATCCGCAGCGCTGGCCGCTCATGGTCAATCCGCTTGAGCCCTCGTGGGGCGAGCCTTTCGAGGAGATCGCCGCGCGCATGATGGACGCCGCCGAGCGCGCCCGCGCCAAGGCCGAGGGACACGAGGCCATCGTGGTTTCCCATCAGCTGCCCATCGTCATGGTGCAGCGCACCGTGTTGGGCAAGCGCCTGGCCCACGCGCCGTGGGACCGCACGTGCGCGCTGGCTTCGGTGACTTCGCTGGTCTACCGTGACCGCGAGATCATCGATATCTTCTACTCCGAACCGGCGCAGGACATCTAATGGGACGCAGAACTATCCGCGCCGCCGCGGCCGGTGTCCTTGCTGTGTTTGCCTTGGCTGGCTGCTCGCAAAGCGAGGAAAACGCGCAGAACGCCGTGGCTTCCGGCGGCACCTTCGAGTTCATCTCGCCCGGCGGGCAGACCACCATCCGCTATGCGGAGGAAGACCGCAAGCCGCTCAAGGATTTCTCCGGTGAGGACCTGCGGGATGAGTCCACGACGATCAAGCTTTCGGATTTCAAAGACCAGATCGTCGTCCTCAACTCCTGGGGTCAGTGGTGCGCGCCGTGCCGCTCCGAATCGGATGACCTCCAGGCCATCCACGCGGAGCTGCAAAAGCGCAAGGTAGGCACCGTACTGGGTATTAACGTCAAGGACTTCAACCCGGAGATTTCCCGGGACTTCCTCACCGATAACGGCCTGGAGTACCCGTCCATCTACGACCCGCCGTTTAAGACGGCCGCAGCGCTCGGCGGCGTGCCCACCTCCGTGGTGCCCACCACCATCGTGTTGGACAAGCAGCACCGCCCGGCCGCGGTCTTCCTCACGGAGATCACGGAGCAGGACGTCCTCGACGTCGTGGACGAGCTGGAGAAAGAACAGTGATCCTTGCCGCTGACGGCGTGGGACAAAGCTTTGCCGATGCCGCCGTGTCGGGCCCACTCCTTCTCGGAGTGCTCGCCGCCGCTGTGGCCGGGTTAGTCTCCTTTGCCTCGCCATGTGTGGTTCCACTGGTTCCGGGTTATATCTCCTACCTCGCCTCCGTGGTGGGCGGTGAGGTCAGTTATGACGAGGAGCTGGGGGTGGGCGTCGGCAAGCACCGGCGTTGGGCCGTGGTCGGTGCCGCCGCACTCTTTGTGCTGGGCTTTACCGTTGTGTTTGTGCTGGCCACCGTGTCGGTTTTCGGCGCCATTTCGGCGCTCACACTCAACGCGGATACCCTCATGCGCGCCGGCGGCGTCATCACCATCCTCATGGGCATCGTGTTCATGGGCGTGGTGCCGGTGTTGCAAAAGGACACCCGCATGGCGCCGCGGCGCTGGACCACGTGGCTGGGCGCGCCCCTGCTTGGCGGGGTTTTCGCCCTGGGCTGGACCCCGTGCCTGGGCCCCACGCTGGCCGCCATCCTGTCCGTTTCTACAGGCACCGAAGGAACCACCGCGCTGCGCGGCACGATCCTGATCATCGGCTACTGCCTGGGGCTGGGCCTGCCCTTCCTGCTCGTGGCACTCGGCTCCGCCAAGGCCATGCGCACCGTGTCCTGGATGCGCAAGCACTCCCGCGCCATCCAGATCGTTGGCGGCATCGCCATGATCCTCGTCGGCCTGGCTCTGCTGACCGGGCTCTGGGGAGATTTCATCAACGCCATCCGCCAGTGGACCGTGTCCTATGGCGCGAGGCTGCTCTAAAGGAGAATTTTCGTGAGATATATCCGCAAGGCCTGGCACTGGTTGACCAGCATGCGCACCGCGCTGGCGCTGCTCTTCCTGCTGGCCATCGCCGCCATCCCCGGATCACTTTTGCCGCAGCGCTCGCTCAATGAATCCAACGTCAATGACTTCATTGAGACCAACGGCAAGGTTGCGGAAATCTACGACAAGCTGCAGCTTTTCGACGTCTTCTCCTCCGTCTGGTTCCAGGCCATCTACGTCCTGCTCATGATTTCTCTGGTGGGCTGCATCATCCCGCGCTCCTGGGATCACTACAAGGCCTACCGCACACCGCCGACGCGCGCGCCGAAGTACCTGGAAAAGATGCCGCTCAACGCCACCGGGCACTCGGAGAAATCCCCGGAGGAGATCGCCGCGGCCACCAAGGCGATGCTGAAGAAGTGGCGCGTGAGCGAGGTTTCCCCGGAGAAGGACCGCGCGGGTGCTCAGTCCTTCTCGGCGGAGCGCGGCTATGCCCGCGAGCTGTGTAACCTCATCTTCCACATCGCGCTCGTGGCCATCCTGCTCACCATGGCAGCCGGGCGCCTGGTGCATTATGAGGGCCAGGTCATCGTGGTGACGGAGAAGAACTCCCAGGGTCAGACCCAAGAGCAGCCGCAGTCCACGGAGTTCTGTAATACCTCAACCTCCGTCTATGACTCCTTCCGCGCCGGCCCGCTTTTCGACGGCACCGGTCTCCACCCCTTCTGTTTTAAGGCCCACGACTTCACCGCGGACTACCTGCCTAATGGCCAGGCGGAGATGTTCACCTCCGATGTGTCCTATGCCGCTGGCGATGATATCTTCACGGACCCGGAGACCTGGGAGGACTATCAGCTGCAGGTCAACCACCCGCTGCGCATTGATAACAACCGCGTCTACCTGCAGGGCCATGGTTTTGCGCCGACGATGACGGTGGAGTGGCCCAACGGCGAAAAGCGCACGCAGACCATCCAGTTCCAGCCCAATGACACCACGTTCTTCCTCTCCTCGGGCGTGATGCGTTTCGATCCGCCGTCGGGCATGTACCCGGACCTGTTTGAGCGCCGCCAGAACCAGATCGCCATCCAGGGCCTGTTCGCCCCGACCGCCGAGTGGTCCGGTGAGAACGGTAAGCTCTTGCAATCTTCCTACCCGGCGATGCTGGATCCGGCGGTGGCTATCGATATCTACCGCGGCGATGCCGGCCTGGACACGGGCAAGCCGCAGTCCTTCTTCTCCCTCGATTCCAGCCTGGTCCACTCGGGGCAGCTGCAAAAGATCGACCGCGTCAACCTGACCCAGGGTGAATCGGTCACGCTGGACGACGGCACCAAGGTCACCTTCGACGGTGCCTCCGAGTTTGCGAACTACCAGGTTTCTTATGACCCCTTCCAAAGCTGGGTTCTGGTGTCCGCGCTGGTCATGCTGGTATCCCTGGTCGGCTCGCTGGTGATCAAGCGCCGCCGCGTCTGGGTACGCATCCGCCCGGGTGCCAACGGCGGCACCGATATCGAGATGGGCGGGCTTGCCCGCACCGACCGCGCGGGCTGGTCCGAGGAGTTCCACAAGCTGCACCGCGAGCTTTTGGAATTGCCGGATCCCGATGACGTGGAGGAGGACGAACTCTACTCCGCCGACTAAAGGCGCGGACCGTATCCTTCAAAAGTTGGATACAGCTGGGAAAAGGGGGTAGCCTTATGGGCACCATAAATCTCTCCGTTCATGCAGCCTCGTGCGTGGCGCACGGGGTAGGCACGATTGTGAAGGCAAGGTTTCCCACTCATGCAGGTTGATCAGAATCTGTCCAACTTCTCAGACATCGCGGTGCAAACCGCGTTCGTCGTTTATGCACTCGCCTTGGTGTTGTCCCTGGTGTACTACGGCCGGATGCAGAGCATCATTGAGGCCATGCGCGCCCGCACCGCAGCTGCACCGCAGCAGCGTGAGCTCGCCACCGTGGGAGCCTCGGCAGATGGCGCCGTGCTTGGCGACGTCCCCCCAGCGTCCAGCACCGCAGACGATGATTTGGCGAAGAAGCAGGAGAACGCCGACAAGCTCGGCGGCATGACGCAGATGCTGCTGTGGCTGGGCATCGCCCTGCACCTGGCGGCCATCGTGCTGCGTGGTTTGGCTACCGGCCGCTTCCCATTTGGCAATCTCTACGAGTACATGCTCATGGTGACCGCCGGCGCGATGGTGGTGGCGACCATCGCCATGCAGCGCAAGGAGTGGCGCACCCTGTGGCCGTGGCTGCTCACGCCAATCCTGGCGCTGATGTTCTATGGCTCCACCAAGCTCTATGCGGAATCCGCTCCGGTGGTTCCGGCACTCCAGTCACACTGGCTGCCCATCCACGTCACCGTGGTTTCGCTGGGCGCATCCATCGGCGTGGTCTCCGGTATCGCTTCTTTGCTCAGCGTGCTGCGTGAGTTCCAGCCGAAGCGAGGCGAGTCCGGTTTCTTCGGCGCGCTTGCCCGCCCGCTTCCTTCAGCTAAGAAGCTGGACCGCCTGGCCTACCGCTTGGGCGTAGTGGCGCTGCCGACCTTGGGCCTGGGCATCGTGCTGGGTGCTATTTGGGCCGAGTCCGCGTGGGGCCGCTACTGGGGTTGGGACCCGAAGGAGACCGTGTCCTTCGCCACCTGGATACTCTACGCGGCCTACCTGCACGCTCGTGCGACTCCGGCCTTCCGCAAGGCCGCGCCGTACATCAACATCGCGGCGATGCTGCTCATGGTGTTCAACCTGTTCTTCATCAACATGGTTGTTTCCGGCCTGCACTCCTACGCGGGGCTGAACTAAATGACGGATATCCATAAGCCACGGCACAAGCCCGGCAAACCGGCGGGCGATAACCCTCAGCTCATCGCCCTTGGTGAGGGCTTTGCGCAGCGCCGCCGCGAGCTGGGCATCCTGCAACAGGACCTGGCTGGGAAGGCCGGGATTTCGCGCTCCACGCTGCATACCATTGAGCACGGTGGCTCTGGCGTGCGCTGGGAAAAGGTCGTTGCGGTGGCCGAGGCCCTCGGCCTCGAGATGACCTTCGTGCCGAAGGACTAGGCTTCTTTCCCCTTAGAGTCTTTGCCTTCAATGTCCTTGTCCTCGGGGGCCTTGGGCTCCTGCTGCCCCTGTGAGCGCCGCCGGCGTTCTTCCTCTTTGCGCTGGGCCTCCCGCTCCTTGGCGCGGCGCTCCTTGAAGCGCTGCTTCTCTAGGTTCCACAGGAATTCCTCGTCATCATCGGGGCCCTTGATTGCCGGGCGCTGCGGCTGCTGCGCCTGCTGCACCTTCTTATTCCAACTCGACGGACCAAAAGCCTTCCAGACGAGGACTGCCGCGAGGACAAACAAGAGTAGTAGTATCAATCGACCCATGCGTTGTATTCTACGGAATGCCCGCGAAGCAAAAGTGAGAATTATGAGCCAGACAGAAAACACCACCAACGCCTCCCAGAACCCCGACCCGCCCCAGCCGGACCCCGCGCTCAAGCGCCGCTCCCGCGTCGCTTTGTGGAAGTATGGCGCGGCCCGTGTGGTGCTGTTTATCGTGTTGACTGTAGTGATTCAGCTACTGGCGATGGCGGTGCTCCAGACCTTTCCGCTGCTGGTTTCCGCGCTGCTGGCGTTGTTCGTGGCGCTGCCACTGTCCATGCTGCTCTTTTCCACGTGGCGCGTGGAAGCAACCCAATCCCTGGCGGAGTACTCCGCGCAGCGCAAGGCCCACAAGAAGTGGGTCCAGGAGGAGCTGGCTGGCCGCTAAATCAGAGGCTAAACCAGAGCCAGCGCTACTGCGTTGACAACCGCCCATACCAGCATCGCGCGGCCAGTCATACCGAGCACCGGGATGAGTTTGGGTCCGCGCGCACCGCGGTTGACGGTGCGGATAGCGCCCAGCGCGAGGGGGAAGTAGAGCAGGGAGGCCAGCGCCGCCCAGGAATCGAAGGCCAAGCCCACGGTGAGCAACACCGGGAGCAGCAACAGGGTCATGAATAGCGTGCGGGACTTCTTATCACCCAGGCGCACAGCCAGGGTGATCTTGCCGGTGGCCTCATCGGAGGGGATGTCGCGGATGTTGTTGGCCAGGTTTACCGCGGCACTCATACCGCCGATGCCCACGGCCAAGGCAAGGCCCGTCCATGTGATGCGGCCGGCCTGCGTGTACTCGGTGCCGAGGACTGCGACGAGGCCGAAGAAGATGAAGATGGCAACCTCGCCCAGCCCACGGTAGCCGTAGGGGTTCTTGCCGCCGGTATAGAACCAGGCGCCAGCGATACACACGGCGCCGACGAGGATGAACCAGGCCGCGTTGGCAGCTAGGGAGAGCGAAATGCCGGCGATGGCCGCCACGCCGAAGCAAGCGAAAGCAGCGAACTTGACGTGCTGCGGCTTGGCCAGTCCGCCCCCGGTAAGCCGCTGGGGGCCGGTGCGGTCATCATCGGTGCCGCGGATGCCATCGGAGTAATCGTTGGCGTAATTCACGCCGATGATAAGCGCCCAGGCCACGATGAGCGCCAGCAACGCCCGGCCCCAGTGCAGGCCGTGGGCCGCGGCAGCGGCACCGGTACCAGCGATAACGGGAGCAAAGGCATTGGCCCAGGTGTGCGGGCGAGCACCCTGGAGCCAATCGGCAGGAGTGGCGGAATAGGCAGACATGCTCACTATTGTGCCACTGGTGTGGTGTGCTGCGGCAATGAGCTGGTGCGTTGGCGAAAGCGGTAGATGATGAGCACTGCAACGAAAATAACGGCATTGGTGACTGTCATTGCGGCAGAGGTAGCCGCGTCAAGGACATAGGCAACCCAAAATCCCACGACCGCGCTGATAGCGGCAACGCCACAGGCGGTCAACACCAGCGTGGGCACGCGCTGAGTAAGCAGCCGCGCGGTCATCGTCGGGAATACCATGAGAGCGATGACCAGCATGGCACCGGCAGCGTGAAAGGCGGCGGTGGCGGTGCAGGCAACCACGGTCATAAATATGATGTGAAGAACGCGCGTGGGCACCCCGCGTGCGGCACAAAAATCGGCGTCAAAAGTCGTGGCGGATAAACGCGGCAGTGTAAGGGCGAGGAAGAGAGCATTGATACCCAGCACTGCGGCCATGATGTAGCAATAGTTGGGATTGGAGAAGGCCGCGAGGTTGAGATCACCGACGAGAACGGCGTGGACATCAAGGTGCACGTGGCTCATGTGCGTAGAAATCAGGATGACTCCGGCGGCAAACAGGGCGGGAAAGACCAATCCGAGGGCGGAATCAGCAGTCACCAGCGGGCTGCGCTGTAGTGCGTCAGTTCCCAACGCCACCACCAAGGCGCCAGCGGCCGCGGTAACGAGCAAGATGGGTGAATCTAGATCTGCGGTAAAGAGGTAGCCGATGGCAATCCCGGGGAGGACGGCATGGCCGATGCCGTCGATAAGCATGGCCTGGCCTTTGAGGACAACAAAGGTGCCGGGGATAGCACAGGCCAAGGCGGTCAGGACGGCAAGGAGACAAGCGGTGGCGGCGAGGGTCATGAGGCGAGCTTTCTGCTGAGGAGGCTGATGGTGACGAGCGCTGCCTGAGCCAGGACGATGACCGGACCGGTGGGCAGCGGGCCATGCGCAATGGAGACATAGCAGCCGAGAGCAGCGGTCGCCGCGCCGAGGAACCCGGAGAGCGCGATGAAAGGTAGCAAGCGCGTGGTCCAGGGGCGGGCAGCGGCGGCAGGGCTGATGACTACGGCGACCATGAGTACCACGCCGACGACTTTGACACCGAGCACCGTGATGGCGGTGAGGGCGAAGAAACTAGCCGCGTTGAGGAACGAGGCGCGAATGCCGGCTACCTGGGCAAAACTTGAGTCAAAGGTGACCGCGGCCTGCCGGGTGTGAATGAGGAAAAGAAAAAGCAGCACGCAGCCACCGATGATGAGTGTGGAGCGCACATCCGCGCGAGTGAGCGTGGAGGCATTTCCCAGCAAATAATCCTGGATTCCGGCCTTGCCAGGCAATGGTCGGCGGGAAATATACTGCATGAGCAGCATGCCTACCGAGAAAAACGTGGTCAGCGTGGCCGCCATCGCAGTGGTTTGCCCCAGGGGAGTCAACCGCGGGATGAGGTGAATACAGACCACCGCAAGCGTTCCGGTGAGCAGGGCTCCACAAGCAAGGAGCCAGACGTTTCGCCCGTCCCAGCCAATGGCGGTGGCCACGAGGAAGGCGGTGAGCAGGCCGGGCAGGGAAGAATGCGAGATGGCATCGGCCAGCAGGCTGGTGCGGCGAACATATACCAATGGGCCGAGCGCGCCGGCGCAGCCACCGATCAGCACGGTACCCAGGAGTGCCTGGGTATAGGTGTAGTTCTGAAGAAGCTCGAGTGGGTTCATGATGGCAGGGAAAACATATCGGCAATGGCGGACTCTGTGAGCACCTGTTCGGTGGGGCCAGCAGCAATGAGCCGGCCGTGGCCGACCATGAGGACCTCATCGCAAAAGTCGGCGACTTCCGCCAGGTTGTGGTGCACCAGCAGGATGGTCACGCCGTTGTCGCGCAGTTCCTTGAGTACATCCATGATGGCGCGCTGACTTGCGGCATCAACACCAGCGAAGGGCTCGTCAAGGATGATGAATTCCGGATCGCTAACGAGCGTGCGCGCCAACAACACGCGCTGGCGCTGACCACCAGATAGCGCGGAAATTGGCAGTTGCGCGTGTGCCTGCATTCCGGTGCGAGCAAGTGCTGCGTGGGCGGCGTCTTTGTCAGCGCGGCTGGGCCACTGCCACCAGCGCAGCCCGGCGGTGCGGCCCATCAGGGCAACGTCGAAGGCGGTGGCAGGGTAACTCCAGTCGATATTCGCATGTTGTGGCATGTACCCGAGCCGCTGCCGAAAATGCGCAAGATCGACGCCATCGAAGGTCATCGACCCGCAGGCTAGTGGCGGAAGGAGCCCGACCAGCGTGCGGACCAGAGTGGACTTTCCCGACCCATTCGCGCCTACCAGTCCGGTGATGGTCGCGGGGGTGAGGGTGAAGGTGGCGTCGTGAAGCACCGGCGTGCGTGGATAGCCGGCGGTGAGTTTTTCAACGTGGAGCATTAGCTCAGTGCTTTCGCCACGGCGCTAGCATTGTGCTCAAAGGCTCCGAGGTAGGTATCGGTGGGGGCTTCCGGGCCGAGGGTATCGGCAAAAAGCTCCTCATCCGAGATGGTGACTGTCCAGTTGCGGGATTCTACGGCTTCCTTGAGAGAAGTGATGGCCTGTGGGTTCGCCTGGTTATCTTGGAAGATAACGGGGACCTTCTTCTCCGCGATGGTATCCGCGAGCTCGGAGATCTCAGTGGCGGACTTGGTGGCTTCGGTGGTGACGAAGTCGGTGGCTTGGACTTCAAAGTCGAAGGTCTTGCCGAAGTAGTTGAAAGCGTCATGGCCGGTGATGAGAACGCGCGGGGAGGCGTTTTCGAGTTCCTTAGCGGCCTTGTCGTGCGCGGCTGCAATCTTGTCTTCATATGCATCGGCGGCCGCGGCATAGTCTTCGGCATTGTCAGAGTCGATTTCACCGAGTTTGGTGCCGATGTGATCGACGACCTGGCTCCACAGCTCGGGGCTATTCCAGATGTGCGGGTCGTAGAGTTTTTCGCCCTTGTCGCCTTGCTCGGGCCACGGCAGGAGGTCAGCAGTATCGAGCTGTTCGCCGACAGCTAGCTGCTTCTCACCGAGGGAGGAGAGCTGGTCCACCATTTGCGCCTCGAGGTGAAGGCCATTCCAGAGGACGAGGTCGGCGTCCTGCATCTTTTCAATATCGCGCGTGGTGGGCTGGTAGGTGTGTGGATCGCCGCCGGGGCCGACCATGGTGGTGATGTCGGCGTCCGGGGCGATGTTGGCGGCCGCATCAGCCAAGTAACCGGTCGTGGCGAAGATCGTCAGATTGTCGTCCTGGGCTTCGGCGGAGTCGCTGCTGGTGCAGGCAGTCAGCGCGGTGGCAGCCACGAGGGAAGCGAGGGGAAGCGCAATAAGTTTCTTCACGGGAAACCTCTCTTATTAAAAGTGAATGTCGATGTTCAATAGAGTGAACTTGAAAGAGCATAAGTCCTGAAACCTTTGGAAGCGATAGGCTGAACTACGATGGGGGTATGCACATCAGTGAGCTGCCCGAACGCACCCAGGACTACCTCAAGATCCTCTGGACCTATGAGGAGAAAGAGGGCGCTAATACCGCGATGCCGCTCGGGGATCTAGCCAAAGCGGCGGGGCAGAAACTGCCCACTACTTCGGAGGCGGTCAAGCGCCTGGCCGCGAAGGGGCTGGTGGAACACGAACGCTACTTCGGTGTTCGGCTTGTTGAGGAAGGCCGGCGGCTGGCTGTGGCAATGGTGCGCCGGCATCGACTCCTGGAAACCTTCCTCGTGCGCACTCTGGGCTATACCTGGGATGAGGTGCACGATGAGGCAGAAATGCTAGAGCACGCGACGTCCGACAGGCTCGTTGAACGTCTTGATTCTTTCCTGGGCAACCCCGCCCGCGATCCGCATGGTGATCCCATACCTGCCCCGGATGGCACTGCCGAGCCGGTCTCGCGCATTACGCTTATCGACGTCCCCGCGCAGACCCCCGTCACCGTGGAGCAGGTCACTGACGCTGATGGCGAGTTTCTGCGCTACCTGGATAAATATGGAGTGCGGCCGGGGGTGGAAGTGACCGTCGTTGCCCCCTCGGTCGCGGGTGTGCTCGAGGTTGCCGTCGACGGCGGTTCGAGTTTCCCGATCGGGGAGTCCGCTGCGCAGGGTATTGCCGTACGCAGCATTGGCGAAGCGGAGGATTAGCTGTCCCACATGCGGGCGACGGCGAGGCGGTCAACCTTGCCGGGGCCGGTGGTGGGGAGCTGGGCCAGGCGCTTGAAGTCCTTGGGGATTTGCCACCGGGGAAGGCCACTATCGTCGAGAGCCACAAGGATATCGCCGACATCCGCCCATCCGGTATAGGCAGCGACGATCATCTGTCCCAAGCGTGGGTGGGGGATGCCGACCACGCACACGCCGTCCACTCCCGGCACGTGCAGGATGTGCTGCTCGAGCTGCTCTGGGTGGAGCTTGAGCCCGCCGGTGTTCAGGATGTTGTCGAGGCGCCCGGTGACGGTGAGGTGGCCGTCGTGAAGCGCGCCGGCGTCGGAGGTAGCAAACCACGAGGTGCCGGACTCATCGGCCACGAAGGCATCTGAGTCCACGTTTCGGTAGCCCTGCGCAATCATGGGCCCGCCAAGGTAAATGCGCCCCTCGTCGCCGAGGCGAACACGAGCGCTATCCAGTGGCTGTCCGTTGTAGACGCAGCCACCGGAAGTCTCCGAGGAACCGTAGGTGGTGACGATGGTGATGCGCAGCTTCTTCGCTGACTCCAACAACTGTGGGTGGGTGGCAGCACCTCCGACGAGGATGGCGTCAAAGGTGCGCAGGGCCTCGATTCCCTCTAGCGAATCCATGGCCTTGGCCAGCTGCATGGGGGTCAGGCCCGTGTATGAGCGATCCCCGGTGGCGGCCAGCTCGTGCGCGGCGCAGGCGAAGTCGGGGATGGAAAAACCTTCCGACAGGTCAAGACAGAGCGGCTCTACACCCGCGACGAGCGAGCGGATTAATACCTGGATTCCCGCGATATGGGCGGCGGGCATGGCTAGCAGCCACTGACCGGTGCCGCCGAGAGCGCGGTGCGTGGCATCGGCGCTGGAGACCAAGTTGGCGGCCGTGAGTTGCGCGCCTTTCGGCGTGCCCGTGGACCCGGAGGTGGCCACGACCAGCGCGATGGAGGAATCAATAGGTTCTCCTGCGCGCATGTGGTTGCGCAGGAGCTGCGCGCGGGTGCGGTCCTCCGCCGGGACGGGCAGGAAGGTGGCTTGTCCTGCGATGGCCGCTTCCAGATCAGGGAGGATGGCGGCGGGGTCATGTGGATTGACAGGCAGAGGAGAGAGGATGGTCACGGTTAGCTAGGTTACCGCCCGCGGTGCTCGTAAGGGTTGATGAGCTCATCCTCCTGATCGAAGGGGCGCTCACCGTCCCTCTGAGCCTGCTGGATGCGGCGTAACATCCACACTCGCGATGCGATGACGGCAATGAGCGCGATGGCCGCGAGGGTAATGGCGAAATACAGCACTGTGGATCCTCCTCGAGGAATGACGATTAGTAGTAGTACGGGAAGTCATCCCAGTTGGGCTCGCGTTTTTCCAAGAAGGATTCCTTGCCCTCGACGGCCTCGTCTGTCATGTAGGCCAAGCGGGTGGCTTCGCCGGCGAAGACCTGCTGGCCCATGAGGCCGTCATCGGTGAGGTTGAAGGCGAACTTGAGCATGCGCTGGGCGGTGGGGGACTTCATGTTGATTTCGCGCCCCATCTGGATGGCGGCGTCCTCCAGATTGGCGTGGTCAACTACCTCGTTGACCGCACCCATCTCATACATGCGCTGTGCGTCATAGGTGCGGCCTAAGAAGAAGATCTCGCGGGCGTACTTTTGGCCCACCATCTTGGCCAGGTAGGCCGAGCCATAGCCGGCGTCGAAGGAGCCGACGTCGGCGTCAGTCTGTTTGAAGCGGGCCTCCTGGCGGGAGGCAATGGTCATATCGCACACCACGTGCAGGGAGTGCCCGCCGCCGGCGGCCCAACCGTTGACCACGGCGATGACCACCTTGGGCATGGTGCGGATGAGGCGCTGGACCTCCAAGATATGCAGGCGGCCGCCCTCAACCTTCTCGCGGGCGGTGTCCACGGTGGATTCATCGGCAGTCGCGTCATCATGCGCGTGCTCCGTGGCGTAGCGGTAGCCGGAGCGGCCGCGGATGCGTTGGTCACCGCCGGAGCAAAACGCCCAGCCGCCGTCCTTCTGGGAGGGCCCGTTGCCGGTCAGCAATACCGTGCCGACATCCGGGGTGCGACGCGCGTGGTCCAGCGCGCGATAAAGCTCATCCACCGTGTGCGGACGAAACGCATTGCGCACCTCGGGGCGGTCGAAGGCGATGCGGACGATGCCGTCCTTGCGCTGGGGCTTTGGACCGTCACTGATGAGCCGGTGATAGGTGATATCCGTCAGGTCTTCAAAGCCCTCAACGGGGCGCCAGAGTTCCGGCTTGAAAGGATTATCGGTGCTGTAGTTTTTCTGCTCGCTCATGGCACACCAGCTTAATTGGAAAGCGGTGCGCCGGAAGTATAGTCCCCATTCCCAAACCCTCACCCACACTCTCCGCCCAGCGCGGCGGTGATAAACAATAAACAATACTGCGGGATTATCCCCGTCAATGTGCACGTGTACTCCGTACCAGCGCGGTACACCATACAGTGGGACGGAATCGAACCTCCCTGCCTTCTTGCGCTACGAAGGCGCCTGAGAAGCACTGGGCTCTTCCCTGCCCAGTAAGGGTTGCGCTCGCTGCGAAGGGTGTGGGCTACCGTCGCGCGCTTGACGCGCGACATGACGTGCCGCAAAAATGCGACACAAAGCGAAAGCGCCGCAAAGATGCGGCACAACTAGCGGCAGACCTTATTTAGTTATCAGTTCCGTATTCCAGTTCAGCTGCTGGATGCGGGTATCTAGCTCGCGGTACTGGCGGGCCAGATCATCGGCGCGCTCGCGCAACTTCGGCACGGGCACCGTGGCCACGAACTTGATCTCCGAGCGGGAGTAACGGTCGTGGCGCGCACCCGCACGCTCTGCCAATCCCTGGTAGATGCGGCGCTTGCGCAGCAGACCATCACGCAGCGCCAGCGCTTCCATGAGCGTGATCTCATCGTCGAACGCGGTGGCCGTGTTCGTGGCGTTGATGGCGATGACGAGCTCATCGATGCGCTTGGTCACGCCTTCCAGCTCACGGAGGAGATCCGTCGGGTTCTCATCCGGTTCATCGCCTTCCTGAATGCGGACCGTCGCCGCGAGCCGGTCACTCAGCGAGTTGAGGCGCTCCTGCGCCTGGGCGCGCTCGGCCAAGGCTTCAGCCAGTAGCATGGTTCCTCCTTAACGCTTAATGGGATTCATTGTTTGGGCAATTGTACGGCAGACAGAAGGCTTCGCCGTGTGGTCGTGACGCTTCTAACAAATAGTGGCCTAAAACTTCAAGGCGGGCCTTATTTGATCGATGTGTACGTCTGCACGGTTGGTTGGTACGTTTTCGTAAATATGCCCGCAGATTTTCGGATTTGGGGGACCTTATTTACCAAAACGTACCGCGGGCTCCGTGATTAACGTTGAGCCCGCGCGAAAAACCGCTACCCAATAAACATGAACGCAAACAGCGTATTGAGCACCGTCGCCACGATCATGGGCACGGAGGTGCGCTTGACCAGTTGGATGGGGTTGACCTTGATGGCGCCGGAGACAATGAGCACCGCGGCGTTGACCGGGGAGACCTGGCGCATCAGGTTGGAGGTACCCCAGATGGCGGTGAGCATCTGCGGGGCGTGGATGGAGGTCTGCGAAGCCAGGTTGGGCACCACCTCAGAGAAGGCGAAGTAGGGCGCGGTACCGGAACCGGTGAGTGCTGCCATCGCGGCGGTGGCAGCGACGAAGACGAGGACGATGAGGACGGCGGCGCCGGAGGAGCTCTCGGCGGCGTCGATGAGCATGTCGATGACACCCATCTGCGTGATGCCCTCCACGAGGACGGCGGCGGCGACCAGCAGGGCCACGACGCCCGCAGCACCTTCGCCCATGCCTTTGAAGAAGCTGGAGATGGAATCCACAGCACCGGTGACGGTGCGCTTGCGGATGGACTCGATGATCATCGCGATGAACAAAGAGACCACGGTCACCGGGAGGATGCCGCCCTCAAAGGGGATGACACCCAAGCGGTTAAGAATGGCGGAGACGATGATGAGTAGCAGCGGCATGAGCGGAAGCACGGCGTAGTAGCCCGGCAGGGAAGCGGCGCGGGCGATAGCTTCCTCGGTAGCGTCATCGTGCATCGAATCGGCGCTGACCTCACCGGAGCTTTCAGCCTTGCGGGCATCCACCTTATCGCAGTGGCGCTGCCACCACATGTGGACGAAGGCCGTGATGAGGAGCGTGGGAACGGTGGCATAGGCGACAGCACCGTAGACGAATTCCGTCGGCGTCATGTTGGTGAGATCGGCGCCCTGAATGAGGCCGGCCTCAAGTGGGGTGGGCACAATGGTAGAGGAGGTCACCACGATGGCGCCCACGGTCAGCGGGGTCAGGCCCGCAGCGATGAGCGCTGGCAGGAGAGTGGCCACAAGAAGCAAGGACAGCGCTGCGGCCGAGGGGATCACCAGCGAGAGCAGCGTGCCCAAGATGAAGCCCACTGGAACCAGCCAGTAGGAACCTTTGAAGCGCTTGAGCGGTGAGGAGAGCACCACGACCGTCTTGGCATCAGCACCAATGTGCCGCATATAGGACACGAAGCCGAAGAGCACCATAATCGCCATGCCGATGCCGGAGAAGCGTGCCTTGAATAGCGCGTCCACGACAAGCAACTGATCGTAGAAGGCATTACCGGTGGCTTCGATTTCGGTGGTGCGGAAGTCCGCGCGCCCGGTGAGGGCGGCGAGCATGAGCAGGACTACGCCAACGGCGAAGATGGAGGCCGCGGCGTGGACTTTCTTATAGATGAGGTAGACAACTGCGGCGATGGCCAGCAGTGCGATGAGAAGGTAAAGCATCTGAGGATCCTTCTTCTGGTTATATCCACTTACTGTTATAAGGTAACACCGGCTATGACAGGTGTCGCGCTCAACCCCCCACACGTACGATGAACCTCATGCACATTGATGACGTCCTTGACCGCGCCCACGTGGTCTCCCTTCCACTCGCCGTGAAGTTCCGTGGCATTACGACCCGGGAAGCATTGCTTATCGATGGCCCCGCGGGCTGGGGTGAGTTCGCCCCCTTCCTGGAGTACGGGGCGGAGGAATCCGCCCGCTGGCTCGCCGCCGGCCTGGAGGCCGCCTACGAAGGCTTCCCGGAACCCGTACGCGAGTGGGTAGAAGTCAACGGCACCATCCCCGCGGTCCCCGCCGAGCAGGTCCCGGAGGTCATGGAACGCTACCCCGGTTGCCGCACCTTCAAGATCAAGGTGGCGGAGAAGGGGCAGACGCTAGAGGATGACATCGCGCGCGTTCACGCTGTCCGTTCCCACATCGAAGCCCAGGGCCGCGTGCCGGTCTTGCGCGTCGACGCCAACTGTGGCTGGAGCGTCGAAGAAGCCGTCACCGCGGCCAAGGAGCTCATGCCGCTGGACTATATGGAGCAGCCGTGCCAGACCGTCGAGGAACTCAAGGAAGTGCGCACCCAGCTCATGCGCGCCGGGATTTTCGTGCGCGTGGCGGCAGATGAGTCCATCCGCAAGGCCAGCGACCCCTACCGGGTGGCGGAATTGCAGGCGGCGGATGTCGCCGTGGTCAAGCCCGCGCCGCTGGGTGGTGTGCGCAAGGTGCTCGAGGTGGCTTCCCATCTGCGCGAGCGCCACATGGACATCACGGTGGCCTCCGCCCTGGATACCTCGGTGGGAATCTCCATGGGGCTTGCCGCCGTGGCCGCCTTGCCTCAGATCTATGACGACGAAGACATCGACGTCACCCCGGCCGCTGCGGGCCTGGCTACCGGGTCGCTGTTCCTGGAGGATGTGACAGCACCACGCGAGCTTGTCGACGGTCACCTGCGCGCCGAATCCCTTGCCCCCGATCCGGATCGCCTCAGCGCGCTCGCCGCGCCGGGCGAGCGCCGCGAGTGGTGGTTCGAGCGTGTGCGTCAGTGCTGGCCGCACCTTTAAAAGCACAGCTCACGGTCCATGTCCGGAGGTCAGCGTAGGCTGGCGGGCATGACGATTTCCGTGAGAGACGCGCACCTGCACAACCTTCGCAACGTGGATGTGGACCTTCCACGCGGCCAGCTCGTGGCCGTGACGGGGGTGTCCGGTTCCGGCAAGTCCTCGCTGGCCTTCGGCACCATTCATGGCGAAGGCCAGCGCCGCTACCTGGAATCCGTCGCGCCCTTTGCTCGACGCCTCATCGCCTCCGCGGTGGACCCTCAGGTCGGCCGCATTGAGGGGTTGCCGCCGACGGTGGCGTTGCAGCAGTCGGCGTCGGCAAGCAGCGCGCGCTCCACCGTGGGCACGATCTCCGCCATGTCTAACTCCGTGCGCCTTCTTTACTCGCGCTGCGGTGACAACCCGGAGGGCCTGTACTCCGATTCCTTCTCCCCGAATACCCCAGAAGGCATGTGCCCGGAGTGCCAGGGCACCGGCGTGGTCCACGAACCCACGGAGGCGTCCATGGTGCCGGACCCCAGCCTGAGCATCGAGGAAGGCGCGATTGCTGCGTGGCCCGGAGCCTGGGCGGGCAAGAACTTCCACGACATTCTGCAAGAACTGGGCTATGACTTGGATTCACCGTGGGAGGATTTGCCGAAGAAAGACCGCGAGTGGATCCTCTTCACCGAGGAGCGCCCGGTGGTAACCGTCAAGCCGCGCCGCGGGGCGGATCAGATCCAGCGCAATTACGAGGGCACGTGGCGCTCCGTGGCCAGCTACCTGACCAAGACCTATGCGGAGACGAAGTCGGATACGCTGCGTGCCCGCGTCTTGAGCTTCATGGAAACCCGCCGCTGCGATACCTGTCAGGGGCGCCGGCTGACGGCGAAGGCGCTCAAGGTCACCTACGCCGGGCTGCCGATCGACGAATTCAATGCCCTTCCGTTGAGCGAAGCCCACGAGCTGCTAAGCGCTCAGAAGCCACAACCGAATGATGCCGAAGACCTGCTCCTCAAGGCCCTCCTTCCGGCCTTTGAATCCGCACTGGAACTCGGCCTGGGGCACCTCAGCCTGGATAGGCCGACGGACACGCTCTCGGGCGGTGAGGTGCAGCGCCTGCGCCTGGCTGCGCAGCTGCGCTCTGGACTCTATGGCGTGACCTATGTCCTGGATGAGCCCTCTGCGGGCCTGCACCCGGTGGAGCGGGGCGCGGTGCTTGATATGTGCCGGCGCTTCATCGCGGAGGGGAACTCGGTGCTGCTGGTGGAACACGACATGGAACTGGTCAAGCAGGCCGATTGGATCGTGGATGTCGGCCCGCTCGCCGGTGAGCGCGGCGGCCAGGTGGTGTACTCGGGTCCCGTCGCCGACTACATAGAGGCGGCGGACTCCGCAGATACTCCCACCGCGCGTGCCTTAGCCCGCCCGCGTCCCACGCCCAAGGCCGAAGCGCGCCCGGCGCACGGTGATATCGCGCTGTGCCGGGTGCACTCGCACACCATCGATGGCCTCGACGTGGACTTCGGACTCGGCCAGTTTACGGCCATTACTGGGCTTTCGGGTTCCGGCAAATCCACGTTGCTGGCCGCACTCCATGACATGCTCACGGGGCCGGACTGTCCGAAGCAGGTCAAGCGCGTGGTCTCCATTACCCAAAAGCCAATCGGCCGAACCCCGCGCTCCACGGTGGCGACGTACACCAACCTCTTCGACAACGTGCGCAAGCTCTTCGCGGCCACCCCGGAGGCCAAGAAGAAGAAATGGACGGTCTCGCGCTTTTCCTACAACGTTAAGCAAGGCCAGTGCCCCACCTGCGGTGGCGCCGGCCAGATCGAGGTCGAGCTGGTCTTCCTTCCAGGCTCCTATACCCAGTGCCCGGATTGCCAGGGACAGCGCTATAACGATGACACCTTGTCCATCCGCTGGCAGGACAGGACCATCGCGGACATCCTCGACCTTACGGTGGAAGAGGCCCTGGAGGTCTTTGCAGATGAAGCGCCGATCCTCCACGCGCTGCAAACCTTGGAAGCGGTGGGGCTAGGTTACCTGCGCTTGGGCCAGGGCGCTCCGGAGCTTTCCGGCGGTGAAGCGCAGCGCATCAAGCTTGCCACGGAGCTGCAGCGCTCCCGAAACTCGCGCCGGGGCCATACCGTCTACCTGCTGGATGAGCCCACCGTCGGGTTGCACCCGGCCGATATCGACCTGCTCATCGCTGAGCTGCACTCGCTGGTGGAGGCCTCCCATACTGTCGTGGTGGCAGATCATGACCGTCACCTCATTGCCGGCGCTGACCGGGTTATTGAGATGGGCCCGGGCTCTGGTTCGGAGGGCGGACAGATCGTGGCGGATGGCACGCCGAGTCAGGTCGCCACGGGTCTAACGCCCACCGGGCGGGTGCTAAGTGGCGCGGGTGCACGATAAGGTAAATCCCATGACCAACAACAACGGTGACAACGAGACGCGGCAGTTCGGCCGCGTCACCGGTGAGAACGAAACCCGTCAGTTCGGCGCGCCACAGCAGCAGCCGCCACAGCGTCCCCAACAACACTTCCCGGAGCCCGGCTCCCAGAAGACGCAGGCCTATGGTCAGCCCTATCAGCAGGGCTATGACCAGAATTATCAACAGCCGCAGTATGACCCGGTCCCGTCCAGCTACCAGGTGGAGCAACCAAAGAAGGGTGGGGGAGCCCTGTCCTATGTCTTCGCGGCCATCGCTGCTCTCGCCGTCGTTATCGCCGGCGTGCTGTTCTTCCTGTGGCGCGGTGCGGCAGCGGATGCTGACAAACCCGCCCCGGAGCCGGTTACCGAGACCGTGACCACCGAGGTTCCCACCACGGTGACCACCACCAAGAATTCGCCGCGGGATAACCTTCCCACCGACATCCCCACGGAGATCGCACCGGAGATTCCAACTGATCTGCCGCCGGAGATCCAGGATCAACTGGACCAGGGAGAATCCGATCTGGATGGATTGCTCAATGATCTCTTCGAGCAACTAGATTCGGGCAACGGCGAACCCGGTGCGGGCGGTGCAGACAATGCCTAATACCGAGCCGCATGCTGAGAACTCGGCAGCCTCACAACCGGAGTCGATGCAGCTGGCCGAAGCTCTGGCAGCCCAGCTTTCGCGTCACCTGACTGACGTGGTTATCTGCCCGGGTTCGCGCAACGCACCGCTGTCTTTGGCGCTTCTCGCGCGCAGCGATATTCGCGTGCATACCCGCCTGGATGAGCGCTCCGCCGCCTTCGCTGCCCTAGGCCTCGCCCGCGTCCAACGCCGGCACGTCGGCATCGTGATGACCTCCGGCACCGCGGTGGCCAACGCGCTGCCCGCGATGGTGGAGGCGCATTACTCGCATACCCCGCTGGCCGTCATCAGCGCGGACCGCCCGGCCCGCTTGGTGGGCACGGGGGCCTCCCAGACCATTGAGCAGCCTGGGATCTTCGGTGTGTATGCAGAAACCACCCAGGTGGAGACCACGAGTGATATCCCGCTTATCGCGGAGCGCTTTTTGAATGACCGCCAGGTGCACATCAACGTGGCTCTCGATGCCCCGCTGGTAGGCGAAGAGCTGCCCGGTACCCCGACGGATTACACGCAGCACCGCGCTCGTACCCCGCGGTGGTCGAATCACGGCGAAGTGGCCGTTGATCTCAGCCGCAACACGCTCGTCATCGCGGGCGATGAGGCCTGGGAAGTCGAAGGCTTAGAGGATGTCCCCACCATCGCCGAGCCCACCGCGCCTGCGCCCTATCACCCGGTGCACCCGGCCGCGGCGCACCTCTTCCGCCGCGCCCAAGTTTCCGCCAACGACTACGTGGTCAACACCAAGGTGGAGCAGGTCATCGTCGTAGGCCACCCCACCCTGCACCGCGGGGTTATGGCCTTGCTGAGTGATCCCGATATCGATCTCATCTGTCTGTCCCGCACGGAAGATTTCACCAACCCCCGTGGTGAGGCCGCGCAGCTGGGTACCACCGTCAAAACCAGCGGCGAACCCACGCGCGAGTGGATGAAGATTTGTGAAGGTGCGGCCCAGATGGCGGCCGACGGTGTTCGCGAAGTCCTAGCGGAGACCATCGGTGAGGACGCCACGAAGCCTGAGATCGGCTTTACCGGCCTCCACGTCGCCGCCGCGGTCGGGGACACCCTCGCCGTCGGCGACACCCTCGTGCTCGGAGCTTCCAACGCAGTGCGGGATGCCTCCTTCATCGGCCTGCCTTTCGACGGGGTGGAGACCTACTCGCCGCGCGGGGCCGCCGGTATCGACGGCACCGTCGCGCAGGCCATCGGTATCGCCCTGGCCACCCAGTCCCGCGAAGCCGACGCCCCGCGCGCCCCGCGCACCGTGGCGCTCATGGGGGATGTCACCTTCCTCCACGACGCCACCTCCCTCATCCTCCCCGAAGACAATCCGCGCCCGGAGAACCTCACCATCGTCGTCTCAAACGACGACGGCGGCGGCATCTTCGAGGTGCTTGAACAAGGCCGTGAGCCCCTGCGCCCCTCCTTTGAGAGGGCCTTTGGGACGCCGCATGGGGTGGGTGCTGCCAAGCTGGCGGAAGCCTGCGGCGCTGAGCACCGCGAGGTGAGCTCGGCGCAGGAGCTTCTCGACGTTTTGGCAGAACTCAAGGAATACTCCACCGGCATCACCGTGGTGGAGGCACATACCACCCGGTCTTCGCGCCGTGCGCTACAGGAAGCGCTGAACGCCAAGGTAGGTCAGTAAATGCCGCGGCGCCGTGTGCGCCAGCTGATCCTGGTGCTGTATGCCGCAGCTTTAGTGGGCATGGCGGGAATGGTCATCGGTCCTTTCCTCAATGACCGCACCATCGGCGCCAACCCCGGGCGCGCCCTGGCCACGGTGACGGATGTCGGTACCTTACGCACCTTCGTGGATTTCCAGGATTCGAAAGGGATTTATCACACCCCGCCCACCGGACTGCTTTATCCCACCGGGCTGGGGGAGGGGCAACAGGTGTGGGTGCTCTATGCCAAGAGCAACCCGGACCTAGTCAAGGTGGAAGGCCGGGAATGGACGCTATCGATCATTCCGGCGTTGTCCTCTGCGGCCGTGGCCACCTTGATCGCCGGGGCATGCTGGTGGGCAAGCGGGAAAATTAACCGGAATTTAGCGCGTGCTTTACCAGCTGAGCACTCAGGAAAGGAATGATGGGGTGCATGCGTGTAGCCATCGTCGCGGAATCCTTCTTGCCTAACGTCAACGGAGTGACCAACTCCGTGCTGCGTGTCCTCGAACACCTCCACGAGCACGGCCATGAGGCCATCGTCATCGCCCCCGGCGCCCGGGATGGGCAGGAGGAGATCCCCGATTATCTCGGCTTCACCATCGTGCGCGTGCCCACCGTGCGGGTGCCGCTGGTGGATTCGCTCCCGGTCGGGGTGCCCACCTCCGCAGTGGACGAGGCGCTGCGCGAGTTCAAGCCGGACATCATCCACCTGGCCAGTCCCTTCGTTCTCGGAGCTGCGGGAGCATTCTCCGCACGTCAGCTGCGCATTCCTGCAGTGGCGCTGTACCAGACGGACGTCGCGGGATTTGCCACCAAGTACCACGCCTCCGCGCTGGCCTATGGGGTGTGGGAGTGGCTGCGCACCATCCACAATGCGTGCCAGATGACTCTCGCGCCCTCCTCACTGACCATCAGCGACTTGGAGAAGCACCACATCAAGAACGTACGCCACTGGGGTCGCGGCGTGGACTCGGAGCGCTTCCACCCCTCGAAGCGCTCGGCCGCACTGCGCCGCGAGTGGGATCCCACAGGAAGCAAGAAGATCGTCGGCTTTGTGGGACGCCTGGCCGCGGAGAAGGGCGTGCACCGTCTGTCGGCCCTTAACGGTCGCGAAGACATTCAGCTCGTCATTGTTGGCGATGGCCCCGAGCGCCCGCTGCTGGAGGCCCAGCTGCCGGACGCGGTGTTCACCGGCGCGCTGGGCGGCGAAGAACTCGCCGCGGCCTATGCATCCCTCGACATCTTCGTCCACGCCGGCGAGTTCGAGACCTTCTGCCAGGCCATCCAGGAGGCGCAGGCCTCGGGCGTGCCCACCATCGGCCCCCGCGCGGGCGGCCCGGTGGACCTCATCGAGGAGGGCTATAACGGGCTGCTTCTCGACGTCCCCACGTTCGTCGAGGATCTCCCCAACGCAGTGGACGCTCTGCTCAACTCGGAGATCCACGAGGAACTGCGGGAGAACGCCCGGAAGTCTATTGCCTCCAAGACCTGGCCGGCTCTCTGCGAGCAGCTGCTGGGCTACTACGAGGAAGTTCTGGAGGGTGTCCGCGAGGTGCCGCTGACCATTTTGGGCCAGCGCCCGGAGCTGCCGCGCTGGGCCGCTCGCGCCCTGGGGGCGCGCGTGGCCTAGACTAGGCGCTTGTGTCTAAGGCAGATCTGGATAAGAAGCCCTTCGATGTTGCGCGCATGTTTGACGCGGTGGGCAAGAAGTACGACATCACCAACACGGTGCTGTCCTTTGGTCAGGACGCGCGCTGGCGCCGTTTGACGCGCGAGCGGCTCAACCTGAAGCCGGGGGAGAAGGTCCTCGACCTGGCTGCCGGAACGGCTGTTTCCACGGAGGAGCTGTCCAAGTCCGGCGCGTGGTGCGTGGCCTGTGATTTTTCACTCGGCATGCTCGCGGCTGGCGCGGAGCGCGATGTGTCCAAGGTGGCCGGCGATGGAATGCGCCTGCCTTTTGCGGATAACACCTTCGATGCGGTGACCATCTCCTATGGTCTGCGCAATATCCACGACTTCGAGCTGGGCCTGCGGGAGATGGCGCGCGTGACCAAACCCGGCGGGCGCCTGGCGGTAGCGGAGTTTTCCAAGCCGGTCATCCCGGTCTTCGGCACCGTGTACAAGGAGTATTTGACCCGCCTGCTGCCGCCGATTGCCAAGGTGGTCTCCTCCAACCCGGAGGCCTATATCTACCTCGCAGAATCCATCCGCGCGTGGCCGGAGCAGCACGAGCTAGCCGCCGCCATCAACCGCAACGGCTGGGAACAGGCGGGCTGGCGCAACCTGACGTGTGGCATCGTGGCGTTGCACTCCGCGGTGAAGCCGGCCTAAAGGCCTTAGGCCCAAAGGGGAGTATCGCGGCGCAGCGTGGAGACCGCCCCGCCCGCCAGCCGCCAGGCGCGGGCAAGCAGGTCCTTGTCCTCGTCGGTGATGAGGTTGCCCATGAGGCGTGCGGCGGCCGGCATGAGCATGCGGCCGATGGGGCCGCGCATGGCCACAGGTCCGGCCAGCGGCAGGAATTGTGGGTAGGTCAGCAGGCGCGCGGCGGTGCGGGCAAGTAGGAAGGCCTCGCCATACTCGGCGCGCAGCCGGTCTGGCCACGCCAAGGTGAGGTCCTTGGTGCCGAGCATCTCCACGGCGAGTGCTGCCGTTTCCAGGCCATAGTCGATGCCCTCGCCGTTCAGCGGATTTACGCAGGCCGCAGCGTCACCGATGAGCATCCAATTGGCGCCGGCCACCCCGGACACCGCGCCACCCATGGGCAGCATCGCCGAGGTGACGTTGCGCAGCTCGCCCAAGCCCCACTCCGAACGCTGCTGCTCAGCGTAGAAATCAAGCGCCTTCTTGGTGTTGAGACGAGCCGGGCGGGCGGCGGTGGACAGCGCACCCAAACCGATGTTGACCCCCTGTCCCAGCGGGAAGATCCAGCCATATCCGGGTTGTACGACCCCCTCGGGGTCCTTGAGCTCCACGTGGGAGTGCATCCACTCCTCGCCGTCGTGGGGCGAATCGGTGTAGGCGCGCGCGGCGATGCCGTAGACCTCCTCGCGGTGCCAGGTGCGGCCCAGCTGCTTGCCAAAGGTCGAGCGCACGCCATCGGCCACGATGACCCACCGCGCGCGCACGCGGCGCTCGCCCACGGAGAACTCCACCAGCCGGTTGCCCTCGAGCTGCGGGGCTGTTGCCGTGCCGGTGAGAAGCTGCGCGCCGGCTTCTTGAGCGGCCCCAACGAGCAGCGCATCGAATTCATAGCGCGGCAGAGCCGTTCCCACCTGCGAGGGGTATGTCGACGGCCACGGGGCGGTTACGGTGCCGCCGAAGCCGTGCAGCTTGAGCCCGCGGTTGCGGTAGGAAGCGTTGACCTCGATGCCGAGGAGCTCCAACTGGTGCATGGCGCGAGGAGTCAGCCCATCGCCGCAGGTCTTGTCGCGGGGGAAGGGGGAGGCGTCGACAAGCAGCGTGTCATGGCCAGCGCGCGCGGCGTGGATAGCGGCGGCAGCGCCAGCGGGCCCGGCACCGACGATGGCGACGTCAACAAGGGTGGAATCGATCTGCTCCGACATGGGGACTATCATTGCACGGGATAGTGGCCACAAGTGTGTTGAGGGCCGTGCCATGGGCTACGGTAAGTAAACACTAGGATTTTTGAGCTTAAAGGAACACGTTTAATGTCACACGGCCAAACTCACGCCAAGCACGTGGACTTGGGGGATGCGCAGCTCACCGAGCGTATCAACGCCGGGATGGCTGCTGTAGAGGACCTGCTGAATACGGAGCTCGACCGCGGGCAGGACTTCATCAAAGACAAGGTGCGCCACCTCTCCCTGGCTGGGGGCAAGCGTTTCCGCCCGATGATGGCGTTGCTGGCTTCCGAGTTTGGTGAACGCTCGCAATCGCCTGAGGTGATTAAGGCGGCAACCGTGGTGGAAATGGTCCACGTGGCCACGCTCTATCACGACGATGTCATGGATGAAGCGGAGCGCCGCCGCGGCGTGGATTCTGCAAATTTCCGCTGGACTAACTCGGTGGCGATTTTGGCGGGCGATGCCCTCTTGGCGCACGCTTCGCGGCTGATGAGCCAGCTGGATACTCACACTGTGGAGCACTTCGCGGAGACCTTCGAGGAGCTCGTCACCGGCCAGATGCGCGAAACCATCGGTGCCGGCGAAGCTAATGCTGTGGAGCATTACACGGCGGTCATCCGGGAAAAGACCGCCGTGCTCATCGCCTCCGCCGGCTATCTGGGTGCTTACCACGCTGGCGCCGGCCCGGAGCAGTGCGAGGCGCTGCGACAGATCGGTGCGGCCGTGGGCATGATTTTCCAGATCGTCGACGATGTCATCGACATCTTCTCCGATCCTGAAGAGTCGGGGAAGACCCCGGGCACGGACCTGCGCGAGGGCGTGTTCACCCTGCCGGTGCTCTATGCCCTGGAGGAGGAGGGTGAGGTTGGCGACGAGCTCCGTGCTCTCCTGACGGGCCCGCTGACCGACGACGCCTCCGTGAAGCGCGCCATCGACCTGCTGTGGAAGTCGGGCGGCCGGGACAAGGCGCTTGCCGACGTCAACGCGTACCTGCGCGTGGTCGAAGACCAGCTATCACTTCTGCCCGAATGCACGGCCAGCGAAGCCTTGCGCCAGTTGGCGGACTACACGGTCCAGCGCGTGGGCTAATAGGTGCTCCTGCCAGGCGATTTGCATGTCGGGCGGGACTTCGTAGTAAAGTACATAACCGCACTCAAGAGTGCATGCCAGGTTGCCCGAGCGGCCAAAGGGAGCGGACTGTAAATCCGCCGGCATTGCCTTCAGAAGTTCGAATCTTCTACCTGGCACAGAATGAATCCCGCAGACGCAGAGATGCGTTTGCGGGATTTCGCGTTGTGCGGGGTGGGTTAAGGGTCATTTCGATCAAATAAGGGGCCCGAGCACCGAGGAATTGGGACGCTATTTGATCGAAATGTCGCTTCGTCGGCCAAACGGGCGCACACTCGGCTTAGTTGTCGTCTGCTCGGCACGGTGGTTGCTGTGGTGTGTTCTTGGAGCGTTTAAAGGCCCTAAAAACACGTCCCATCCTGGCGATTTGTGTTGTTTAAGCGTTTCGGGTTAATCTTTTCAAGGCTTCAACGAGAGCACAGCGGATGAAAGTCCGTTACTCAAAGAGGCTGTGCCCCCTTAGCTCAGTCGGCAGAGCGTTTCCATGGTAAGGAAAAGGTCGACAGTTCGATTCTGTCAGGGGGCTCCATTCATGTTTCTGGAAGGTTCCAGAAGGTGAATATGGCGGTGTAGCTCAGTGGTAGAGCAAGCGACTCATAATCGCTGTGTCGCGAGTTCAATTCTCGCCATCGCTACCGGGAAAGAAAAGCGCCCGCACACGGGCGCTTTTTCATTACCGACTCCCAGCCTTATACGGCACGTGGTTTCCATGGGGAATCACCGTTCTGGTAGGGTTGTGCGTTGTCCCAAAAGGGCACGCAAAGGGGCGTGGCGCAATTGGTAGCGCAACGGTCTCCAAAACCGTAGGTTGCAGGTTCGAGTCCTGTCGCCCCTGCCACATCACTTTAAGGAGGGAATCGCCGTGAGCGATGAAAAGCAGCCGAGCACCGGGGCCCCGCGCCCAACCGGCAAGCGTCAGCTCTCTGGCGCAGCGACCACCTCTACCGATTCCTACACCGACAAGCGCGTCGTGCGCGTCGAGGATAAGAAGGAAGATTCCTTCGGCGGATCCGTCGGGTCCTTCCCGGGCGAGGTCGTCTCTGAGATGAAGAAGGTCGTTTGGCCTACCGGCAAGGAAATGGTTCAGTACGTTCTCGTGACCTTCGCCTTCCTCATCGTCCTCACCGCCTTGGTGTGGGGCGTGGACACGCTGACCGGCCTCGGAGTTGAAGCAATCCTCGCGCCTTAGTAAACTAATTTCATACTTTCATCCCGCCGCCTTCCCGCTAGCTCGACTAGGGGAAACGGCGGGATACTTTTTGCCCTAGTCCCGCCGGGTAACCTGGTTGGGGACTAGAAGAATGAACACAATTTTGGAGTAGCAGACAATGAGCGAAGAAAACACTGGCACCTCCCTCGAGCAGGCAATGATTGATAACGTCCAGGAACAGGCCGCGGAAGCGGTCGAGGCTACTGAGGAAACCCAGCAGCCGCAGGAGGAGCTTTCTGCTGAGGAGAAGGAAGCCGCCGAGAAGGAAGCTGCTACCAAGGCCGCGGAGGCCGCCCTCGGCGGCGGCTCGGACGAGGCTGAGGCTGAGGGAGCGGGGGAGGCGTCGCCAAGCGCTGAAGCAGATGCCGCTGCCGCCGATGCCGAGTACAAGACCCGCCTGCGCGCATTCACCCGCGAACTGAAGAAGCAGCCGGGCAAGTGGTACATCATCCAGTGCTACTCCGGCTACGAGAACAAGGTGAAGACCAACCTGGACATGCGCGCCCAGACCCTTGAGGTGGAGGATTCCATCTTTGAGGTCGTCGTGCCGGTCGAGCAGGTTCTGGAGAAGAAGGACGGCAAGAAGAAGGTTGTTAAGCGCAAGCTGCTTCCGGGCTACGTGCTGGTGCGCATGGAGCTTAACGACGCCGCCTGGTCCGTCGTCCGCGATACCCCCGGTGTGACCTCCTTCGTGGGCAACGAGGGCAACGCCACCCCGGTGAAGATCCGCGACGTGGCCAAGTTCCTCATGCCGAATGACACGACGGTCTCCCCGGAGGCTTCCGCCGCAGACTCCGAGGGCGAGCAGGTTGTTGCCATGCCGGAGAAGGAGGCCGCGAAGGCTTATGCTCACGACTTCGAGGTGGGCGAGGCCGTTACCATCCTGTCCGGCCCGCTGGCTTCCGTGTCCGCCACCATCTCCGAAATCGATCCGGAGACCGGCAAGATGCAGGGCCTGGTGTCTATCTTCGGCCGCGAGACCCCAGTGGAGCTGTCCCCGACGGAGATCGAGCGCATCTCCTAAAAAGCGATTTTGAGCTGGGCGCACGGTGTTCTAAACTTGAACGCCGTGCGCTTTTGCGCATGTTCAAACGTTCATCCTCCGGTGGCCCACAACGCGTGAGCATCCGGACGGGGCGCCGTTATTCATCGTGGCGGCACTCCGGTACCACAGGAAAGAGGTAATTCGATGGCTCCCAAGAAGAAGGTCACTGGCCTGATCAAGCTCCAGATCGAGGCAGGCGCCGCTAACCCGGCTCCGCCGGTCGGCCCGGCACTCGGTGCCCACGGCGTCAACATCATGGAGTTCTGCAAGGCTTATAACGCTGCGACCGAGTCCCAGCGCGGCAACGTCGTGCCGGTGGAAATCACCGTCTACGAGGACCGCTCCTTCGACTTCAAGCTGAAGACCCCGCCGGCAGCGAAGCTCCTGCTCAAGGCCGCTGGCATCAAGAAGGGCTCCGGCGTTCCGCACACCGATAAGGTTGGCTCCGTGACCTGGGATCAGTGCAAGGAGATTGCACAGACCAAGTTCGAGGACCTCAACGCTCGTGACATCGAGAACGGCGCCCGCATCATCGCTGGTACCGCTCGCTCCATGGGCATCACCGTTGACGGCATCCCGGCTAAGTAATAATTCAATTTAATGCGCGATACGTTCTGTATCGCGCGTGGCAGGGCCAGCTTCGGCCCGCTATCACCACATCAATCCAAGAAAAGGAATTGCACTTATGAGCACCAAGTCCAAGGCATACAAGGCTGCCGCTGAGCTGGTAGACCGCTCCCGTCAGTACCGTCCGATCGAGGCCGCCAAGCTGGCCAAGGAGACCTCCTCCAAGAACTTTGACGCTACTGTCGACGTTGTCTTCCGCCTCGGCGTTGACCCGCGCAAGGCTGATCAGCTGGTTCGCGGCACCGTTTCCCTGCCGCACGGCACCGGTAAGGACGTCCGCGTGGCCGTCTTCGCCGAGGGCGACAAGGCTGAGGCCGCTAAGGCTGCTGGCGCCGACATCGTGGGCACCGAAGAGCTGATCGCTGCCATCAACGAGGGCAACATCGACTTCGACGTTGCTATCGCCACCCCGGATCAGATGGCCAAGGTTGGCCGCGTTGCCCGCGTCCTGGGCCCGCGTGGTCTCATGCCGAACCCGAAGACCGGCACCGTGACCGCTGACGTGACCAAGGCTGTGGCCGACGTCAAGGGCGGTAAGATTTCCTTCCGCGTTGACAAGGCTTCCAACCTGCACGCCATCATCGGCAAGGCTTCCTTCGACGCTGAGAAGCTGGCTGAGAACTACGGTGCGCTGTACGACGAGATCCTGCGTCTGAAGCCGTCCTCCGCTAAGGGCATCTACGCCAAGAAGATCACCATCTCCACCACCTCCGGCCCGGGCATCCCGGTCGACGCTTCCGTGGAGAAGAACTACACCGACTAATTGATGTCTGTGTTAACGGCGTAAAGGTCCCGGCTCATTCACGAGCCGGGATTTTTTTTATTGCCATTTTCCTTGCGTGTCGAATTATTTGTACAGGTCAGAGGGCTAAAAACCACTGACAGGTAAAACACAGGCAGGTTCGATGGGCTTTCAAGGAATGTATCGCATAATAATCCTTGTGCGTTTGAGAGAGGCGCATGAGAGATAGAGAGAACACCCTGAGTCTTGCAGGGCGGGCGGCGTGAGAAACCGCCTGATAGTCAAGACCCCTTGCAACGCGGGTTCCGGAATTATCCGGGGCCCGCGTTGTGCTGTGTGTGCCCCAAGCCAGGTGCTCCCTGCTTGGATTCGGGACATGGGCTTGAGCGGAGATGCATCAGGCCTGGGGCAAACGCGGGCGCTGGATGTAGATGGTTCTAGTCACAAGGTTCTCTTGGGGGCAAACAAACCATCTGGGGGAGCGAAGAAGGTTCGTTTGGGGGCAAGTGAACCTTCTGACTGAAACCTCTTGACGGGAACTTTCTGATGGGAACCAAGTGGAAGCGCACCGAGGCCCACTGCCGGTTAAAGGACTAGATGCGTGCGAAGGATTTAAGGCCGCGGCTTGCCGTTCATCCAGTACACGGACCAGATGACGTCCTCGCGCGGCACTCCCCAGTCGTGCACCGCCAAAGAGCGCACTTCTTTGGCCAGGTCCCCTTCGCCGGATACCCACACTGAATCCGGCGCTGTATCCGCGGAGAAACGAGAACTAAGAAGTTGAACGGCGCGTGCGCTGTGTTCCTCGTGCGGGGCGGCAATCATGGTGAGTGAACGAACCTTGCCGCGCCAGGTCTTCTCAAAGCCATCTTCAACTTCGGAGTCGTCTGCAATCAGTGCAACGACGTCGACGCCAATCAAGGATTGCGGTGAGAAGGTTTCGTAGTGCTCCAGGATGTGCCACAGTGCGGGGAGAGCGGAGGCGTCCGCGAGCAACAGCTGTGATTTCTTGGGTGATTGCCACCGTGCTTGCCCGGTATAGATTCCGGCGGTATCCCCGGGCTGGGCTTTGCGGATCCACCGCGAGCCCGGGCCATTATCGCCGTGGGTCACCACATCGACATCGATGGTGCAGGCCTCGTGGTCGAGCCTGCGAATTGTGTACCACCGCAACGCCGGGCGAACGTCGTCAGGCAAGCCAGTGACGGCGGCGCGCACATTGGCATCCTCAACTGGGAAGGGCGAGAACTCCTGCCCGTCCTGGGGCATGAGGAGCCCAAAATACTCATCAGGCCCGGCGAGGGGGTAGGAGCCGAAGGCGGGCGAGTGAAAAGTAAGGCGGTGCAGTCGCGGCTTCAGGCGGGTATTCCCCGTGAGGGTGACGGGTAACAAGCGGTGATGCGTCAAAGGAATTGGTCCTAGGTATAAGGGAAATTTGAATCCATCATAAAGCAGAGGTTAGGCTTGCCTCAAGTAGATTAGGGGTGTGACGGCTTGTGTGCTCGTTCCCATCGAAGGAAAGGTTAATTCCATGGTTGTTATCCACCGGCGTGCGAAAGCCGTGCTCGCGATTGTCTCGGCGGCAGCGATTGCTCTGACAGGGTGCTCGCGCGGAAGCGGTGAGGACAGTGCGGGTGCAGGCAGCGCTGAGGAGGTGCGGGTTGCCAGCCTGGGGCTTGGCGACGCCGATACTGTCCTCGCGCTCGGAATCACCCCCGTTGCCGTAGCGCCCTGGGGAGCGCAGGGTGATGGTGATCCCTCCGGTGTGGGCCCATGGGCGAAAGAACTTCTGGGAGATGCCCAGCCTGAGGTTATCTATAACACCGCTTCCGGGTTCACGGCCGATGTTCTTGAGCAGGTCACGGCTTCGGACCCCACGCAGATCATTGCTGTCAATCAGGCAGTGGACCAGGAAGCACAGAAATCCCTCGAGGAGATCGCGCCGCTGACCATGAAGCCGGAGGGCTTCGAAGACTGGCAGGTTCCCTGGGAAGAGCAGGTTAAGACCATCGCCTCTGCCGTTGAGAAGGAAGAGGAGGGTGACAAGCTTATTGACAAGGCGCAAGGCGCCTTCGATGAATTCAAGGAATCTCACCCGGAGCTTAACGGCAAACGCGCGGCCATCGTCATGCCCTATGACGGAAAGCTGGGCCTCTACACTTCCGATGATGGCCGCGGTCAATTCATCGAAGACCTTGGCTTTGAGATTCCGCAGGAGCTGGAGGGTGATGGCTCGAGCTTCTTCGTGGACTACGCCCCAGAGAACTACTCCCAGCTCAACAACGTGGACTACCTGTTCGTCTTGGATTACAACGGTGCAGTCGACGAGCTGAAGAAGGATTCGACGTTCCAAGGCCTGGACGTGGTCAAGGATGGCCGCGTCCGCTACCTAGAAACGGATACCGGCAACGCCATGAGCATGCCGAACCCGCTCACCATTCCTTGGGCTGTCGATAAGTTTGAAGAGCAACTCTAAGTGCTCGCATTACCGAGAAACGCCGGGGCCACCCGCGGCGAGCTAGATTCGCGGGGGAGGGGACGCGTGCTCCTCACCAGCGCTCTGGTTGTGGTTTCACTGCTTCTCCTCGCCTGCTCGCTGGTGGTGGGATCGCGGTCCATCGCCTTGTCCGAACTCCTTCCCGCCTTCCTCCATGAAAGCCAGCCGGAGATAGAAAATATCGTGTGGGACTTGCGTATGCCGCGCACCTTCTTGGCGTACTTCGCGGGTGCAGCCATTGCGGTCTCCGGTGTCATCGCCCAGACGTGGACCAAGAACCCCTTGGCCGATCCCGGCTTCATTGGTATCACTGCGGGTGCTTCCTTCCTTGTAGCGCTCGGGACGGCGTTGGGGCTTGCCACCTCGCTGGGGATGCGGACGGCGCTCGCGCTGGTGGGAGCCGGTTTGGCCACGGTAGTGGTTCTGGGAGTTTCCCGGCGGTTTCCTGATTCCCTGACGCTGCTTCTTGTGGGTGCAGGAGTATCGGCTGCCTTAAGTTCTGGCGCCATGCTGATCGGCTTGTATTCCACGGATGTGCTCGACAGCATGCGCCGCTGGACCATCGGCTCCACCTTTGGGCGCGGCCCCGGAGAGGTTGCGATTGCAGCCGGTGGTCTGCTCGTCGGGCTCATCATTGCCGCGAGTGTGGCGCGCCCGCTCGACTTGTTGGCCATGGGTGAGGAATCTTCGGTTGCCTTGGGTAGCTCGCCGGTACTAGCGCGCCGTGGCGCCGCCTTAAGCATCGTTGTCTTGGCCGGATGCGCTACCGCCGCGGCAGGCCCCATCGCTTTCGTGGGATTTGCCGTCCCCCACCTTCTCCGGCGGTGTACAGGGCCGGCGGTTGCCGCCATGATTGCCCCCGCGGCGCTGCTGGGTGGTTGTTCCGTGCTGGCTGCGGATATCTTAGGCCGGCTTATCGCTGGCCCCTCCGAGTTGGAGATGTCCATCGTCCTAGCTTTCGTGGGCGCACCTTTCCTCATCTGGGCCGTGCGCCGAGGGGAGCAGAAGCTATGAGTGATGGGGTGAAGGGGGACGTCGCCAAGCGCCTGCGTTCCCAACAGCGGAAGCGCCAGATATGGATATGGTCAGCCACCTGCTTCTTTGTGCTGGTCGCGGCAGTTTCTTACGTCCTGATGCTCGGACAAGGCCCCGTGGGGCTGAGTCCGGGGCGGGTTCTGGAGATCCTCAACGGTGGTGGGAGCCGAAGCGAAATCCGCGTTGTGTGGGATCTGCGCATGCCCGTAGCGCTAGCAACCCTCATCGTGGGCGCCGCGCTCGGACTGGCGGGGTCGTGGACGCAGTCGATGTCGCGCAATCCGCTGGCCTCCCCCGACATCCTTGGCGTGACCGGTGGGGCTTCGGTGATGGTGGTTATCGGGACGGTGATGTCCCGGCCGCTCCTCGCAGAGGGTGTCTCCGTGTTCTGGTGGCGGGCGGGGCTCGCGCTGCTGGGGGCGGTGTTGGCGGCCATCTTGCTAGTGGCGCTTGGTGGGCTCGGTACGAGCAACCGCATCGTCATCGTCGGCATCGCGCTATCACTGCTCTTTCAAGCCATGGTGGCCTATCTCTTGCGCGCTGCGGAGCTCCTCCGTGCAGCACAGTCCCAGCTGTGGCTGGCGGGAACCACGGGCTTTGTGCGGATGGACGTCATTGTTCCACTTCTCGTAGGACTGGCGCCTTTCGTGTTGCTTGGTTCGTGGCGTGCCCGGGAACTGCCGCTTCTAGCCCATGATGATCTCTCGGCCCTCTCCTTGGGCGTGGACATCACGCGGACGCGCACCGCGCTCCTCATTGCTGCCACCGGAATATGCGCGGTGACCGTATCCGTGGCGGGGCCCATCGGCTTTATCGCGCTGCTGGCCCCACACCTCGGACGCATGATCGCCCGAACCCCTACTCCTTCGCCGGTGGTGTCGTGCGCTGCTGGTGCGGCCCTCTTAAGCGCCTGCGCCGTGGTGGCCGGGGCGCTCCCGATGGACGCGCCGGTGGGTGCTGTGTCCTCAGTGATCGGCGGCACCGCCTTGGTCATCGTGGTGTGGAATGCCGCAAGGCGGAAAGGATGAAAATCATGAACAGTTGCGAGCTGAAGGCCCAAGGCATCCATGCCGGTTATCAAGGTGGGAACGATATTCTCTCCGGGGTTGACCTCGCGGCCCAACCAGGGGAGGTCACCACGCTCATCGGCCCCAATGGCTGCGGGAAATCGACGTTGCTGAAGACCTTGTCGAAGATACTTCGCCCCCGGCAGGGAAGCGTGCGCATCGGTGAGTTGGATGTGCATTCCATGAGCCCGAAGGAAGCGGCGGCCCACGTGGCCTTGCTTCCCCAGCACCCGATGGCGCCGGATGGGCTGCGCGTCGGCGAGCTCGTTGCCCGCGGGCGGTACGCGCACCTTGGGTGGGGAAGGGGACTGTCAGCGCAGGACCACGAGATCATCGCGCAGGCCTGTGCGGAGACAGGCATCACCGATTTCATCGACCGCGATATCGCGGCGCTCTCGGGTGGCCAACGCCAACGAGTGTGGCTCGCGCTGGCCTTGGCGCAGGACACGCCAGTGCTGCTTCTCGACGAACCCACCACCTTCCTCGACCCAGCCCACGCCATGAGCGTTTTGCAGCTCGTGCGCAAACAAGCCGATGCAGGGAAAACGGTCGTCGTCGTGTTGCACGATCTCATGTTGGCCGGTCAGTACTCCGACACCATGGTGGTTATGAACAACGGCGAGGTCATCGCGCAGGGAACTCCCCGCCAGGCGTTGACAAAAGAAGTGCTGGCAGCCGCGTATGGCATCGACGTGGAAATCTGGGATGACCCGCGAGGTGACTCTCCGGTTATCGTGCCGCGTGGGGTGCTCGGTGAGTAACAATCCTCATCGAGGAACCCGAGTGGACAGCTCTCAGGAGAGAGAACTTCGAGAAGCGATTTGGAGTTGTGGCAGGTCGGGTTGTAAAGTACCTAGCGAAGTTTGAACGGCCCGCTGAGGCCGCGTCAAAGTTCACCGAAGACCGTCGGTCATCCGGAATGTCGGATCGAAGGTCCCTCGCTCTAGAGGGCGGCCCACGCAGGAGACACTTTGCGAATTACCGCGGATTTCCGCGCGCGCCCTGTGCTCTTGCACGGGGCTTTTGTTATTTCGGTTGTCGTTAACGACAACCGAGGTGGGAAGGCCCCGGCGGAAAACACAAGAGATGTTTCGAAAGGAGGCGTAGTAGAAAATGGCAAACCCGAAGAACACCGCAGACCTGGCAAAGCTGAAGGAGAAGCTCGATGGCGCTAACTCCATCGTGCTCACCGAGTACCGTGGCCTGACCGTGGGTCAGCTCCAGGAGCTGCGTAACAACCTCGGCTTTGACGTTGAGTACTCCGTCGCCAAGAACACCCTTTTCAAGATCGCTGCCAACGAAGCTGGCATCGAGGGTCTTGACGAGCACCTGACTGGCCCGACCGCTATTGCGTTCATCAAGGGCGAGGCAGTGGATGCTGCGAAGGTCATCACTAAGTTCGCTGATGACAACAAGGCACTCGTTATCAAGGGTGGCTACATGGACGGCGACGCTCTGTCTGCCGACCAGGTTGAGGCCATCGCCAAGCTGGACAACCGCGAGACCACTCTCGCAAAGCTGGCTGGCGCCATGAAGGGTTCTATGGCAAAGGCTGCCGCCGTATTCAACGCTCCTGCAACCAAGATGGTCCGCACCGCTGCGGCCCTGCAGGACAAGAAGGCTGCGGAAGCTTAAGACGCCAACTAAAGGCGCACAACTTAAACACACACACTTTTCTGGCCGCTTAGCGCGGCCAGGCACAATGAGAAAGGATGCCAATCATGGCTAAGCTCACCAAGGACGAGCTCATTGAAGCTTTCAAGGAAATGACCCTCATCGAGCTCTCCGAGTTCGTTAAGGAATTCGAGGAGGTCTTCGACGTTGAGGCCGCTGCTCCGGTTGCTGCCGTTGCTGCTGGTGCCCCGGCTGCCGGCGGTGCTGCTGAGGAAGAGAAGACCGAGTTCGACGTCGTTCTGACCGACGCTGGCGCTAAGAAGATCGGCGTTATTAAGGCTGTCCGCGAGATCGTCTCCGGCCTGGGCCTGAAGGAAGCTAAGGAGCTCGTTGAGTCCGCTCCGAAGGCTATCCTCGAGGGTGCTTCCAAGGACGACGCTGAGGCTGCTAAGGCTAAGCTCGAAGAGGCTGGCGCTTCCGTCGAGCTCAAGTAATTCACCTGAATTACTCAGCTTTCCCGCGCAGCACTCTCGCTGCGCGCCAACAACCCCGTTCCGCTTTTACGCGGTGCGGGGTTGTTCCCGTTTTGATGGGTCGGCGGATTCTAAGGATTGCGTGTCAGGTCTTGACACTAGGGTCAAAAAGAGACACTATTGGGGTGTGCAGTTTCGGCGTAGAAGTCTCGAGCGGTTCCATCAGGATGGTGTGCCGCCGCGATATATTCCATCGGAATTGCGTTCAGTAGTGCGCCGCAAGTTACTTATGATTGGGCGGTCTGTAAATGTCACGGACCTTCGGATTCCACCAGCAAACCGGTTGGAGCGGCTCAAGGGTGACCTTGAAGGCTACTACTCAATTCGCGTCAACTCGCAGTGGCGCATCATATTCAAGTGGACACCCGAAGGAGCTGTTGACGTTGACTTTATCGACTACCACTGAAGCACGCGCTCATGTTGATGTTGTTCCCGTTCCGCATCCCGGAGAGATCCTTCTCCTAGAATTCCTCAAGCCCTGCGGAATAACCCAGTATCGCCTGGCCAGTGACATTGGCACTACCCGTTCCCAAGTTTCCAAAATTACCCGCGGGGCGCTCGGTATCAGTGCCGATATGGCTTTGCGTTTGTCGGCTTACTTTGGGAATTCCGCGGAGTTCTGGCTCGGACTCCAAGAGGAATACGATCTGTGGAAAGCTCGCCAGACTACGGACACCAGCGCCATCGTCCCGTGGAATCACAAAGAAGAAGCCGACTCTCACTCATAGAAAAAGATAACTTGCGCTCAATGCGAGGTAAGGGTCGCCCCGCAGCACCCCATAAATCTGAAACGCACCCTCCAGGGAAATGTGTTTTGAACAAACGAGTCGGTAGGATAAGCCACCATGCTGCCCAAGTCCCGCATCTTCTCCGTCCTCCTGCTTGGCCTCGGCGTTGCGCTGATCGCTGCCGGCCTGGCGGCGTCGAGCTTCTTGAGCTTTAGCCCGCGCTTGCCGCTGGATATCAAGGACACCACGTGGACGATGCAGGATGACAGCGCCACCGCGCAGGCGCTGTCCGCAGAGGGCGTTACGCAGTACGAGGGGCCGATGACGTATCAGCTCAACATGGATATCCAGGATCCGGCGGACAAGGACACCGCAACGCTGCGAGTGGGGGAGTCCGCCATCCGCGGCGGCACGGGCAACGTGGAGGACTTGAGCTTTGCCCGCGTGTGGAACTATCCCGTCGATCGTCTCAGCGGTGAGGCCACGGGACCGGCGGCGCTCTCCCACACTATGGGCTCGCCCACGGCGGAAGTTCCCGTCGAGGGCTACTGGCTGAAGCTGCCCGCCAATGCTGAGCAGACCACCTACCCGGTTTTCGACCCGGTGCTGCGCAAGGCGGCCGACGCCGTCTTCGAGGAATCCCTCGATATCGACGGTCGCACGGTCTACCGTTACCACCAGGAAGTGGAGCCCACCAACGTGGCCACCCTCTATGCCGGTAGCACGACCACCACGCTGAGCAATGAGGACGGCTCCACCGAGCAAGGCTACCTCTTCCACGCAGCAACGCGGGACCTCTTCGTGGACCAGGCCACCGGACTCGTCGTGGGCATGGATGTCGATATCAAGGACTACTGGGCAGACCGCGAGGGCAATGAGCGCGAGGTGCAGTTCGCCTTCAATGGTGCAACTGATGAGGAATCCCGCGCGGAGATGCTCCAGCAAGCTGAGCGCTTCCCGCGGAGTGCTGTGGGGCAGTGGGTGCGCTGGGGTGGCCTTGGCATTGGCGCGCTTCTGGTGCTGCTTGGGGCGCTGGGCGCTTTTCGCCGTCCCACCAACCGCCACACCCGCTAGCCGCGTGTGCTAGAGGTCCGCGCCTGCGGATCTCCGAAGCGACACGCCGGCGGCACGTTTCGCCTTTACAAGGCCGCCATTATGCTATAGGCTATTTCGTTGCGCTGGAATCTGGATCTTTAGTGCACATTTAGCCTTTCGAGCGGTGATGGCAAAACCGACTTGACAAGGTGATTTTGTGCATTCTAAACCCAGTCGTTCCACAGCAGACCGAATGCTAAATCTACCAGCGGTTTTGCACCTCACCGGCCAGGGTGGGGAAGCAATCCGCCAGAGGTACTGGAAGGACCCATCTTGGCAGTCTCCCGCCAGACCAAGTCAGTGGCCAACATCCCTGGAGCCCCGAAGCGATACTCCTTCGCTAAAATCAGCGAGCCCATCGCTGTCCCGGGCCTCCTTGATCTACAACTCGATTCTTACGCGTGGCTCATCGGCACCCCCGAGTGGCGCGAGCGCGAGCAGGCAGAGCGCGGCGAAGACGCACGCGTGACGAGCGGCCTTGAGGATATCCTCGAGGAGCTTTCTCCGATCCAGGATTACTCGGGCAACATGTCCCTGTCCCTGTCGGAGCCTCGCTTCGAGCCGGTGAAGAACACCGTGGACGAGTGCAAAGAGAAGGACATCAACTACTCGGCGCCACTGTACGTCACCGCAGAATTCATCAACAACGACACCCAGGAGATTAAGTCCCAGACCGTCTTCATCGGCGATTTCCCGATGATGACTGAGAAGGGCACCTTCATCGTCAACGGCACCGAGCGCGTTATCGTCTCGCAGCTCGTGCGTTCCCCGGGTGTGTACTTCGACCAGACCATCGATAAGTCCACCGAGCGCCCGCTGCACTCCGTGAAGGTCATTCCTTCCCGCGGTGCGTGGCTCGAGTTTGACGTCGACAAGCGCGACACCGTTGGCGTGCGCATCGACCGCAAGCGTCGCCAGCCGGTCACCGTGCTGCTCAAGGCCTTGGGTTGGTCCGAGGAACAGATCAAGGAGCGCTTCGGCTTCTCCGAGCTCATGATGTCCACCCTCGAGTCCGATGGCGTGGCCAACACCGACGAGGCTCTGCTGGAGATCTACCGCAAGCAGCGCCCAGGCGAGCAGCCCACGCGCGACCTCGCGCAGGCACTGCTGGATAACTCCTTCTTCCGCGCCAAGCGCTACGACCTGGCCAAGGTTGGCCGCTACAAGGTCAACCGCAAGCTCGGCCTGGGCGGTGACCACGACGGTCTGATGACCCTGACCGAGGAAGACATCGCTGTCACCCTCGAGTACCTCGTGCGCCTGCACGCCGGTGAGCGTGAGATGAAGGCCCCGAACGGTGAGATGATCGCCATCCACACCGACGACATCGACCACTTTGGTAACCGTCGTCTGCGCACCGTGGGCGAGCTCATCCAGAACCAGGTCCGCGTGGGCCTGTCCCGCATGGAGCGCGTCGTCCGCGAGCGCATGACCACCCAGGACGCGGAGTCGATTACCCCGACCTCCCTGATTAACGTCCGCCCGGTTTCTGCTGCCATCCGCGAGTTCTTCGGTACCTCCCAGCTCTCGCAGTTCATGGACCAGAACAACTCCCTGTCCGGTCTGACCCACAAGCGCCGCCTGTCCGCGCTGGGCCCGGGCGGTCTGTCCCGTGAGCGCGCCGGCATCGAGGTGCGAGACGTTCACGCTTCGCACTACGGCCGCATGTGCCCGATTGAGACCCCTGAGGGTCCGAACATTGGTCTGATCGGTTCCCTGGCCTCCTATGCCCGCGTCAATGCCTTCGGCTTCATCGAGACTCCGTACCGCAAGGTTGTGGACGGCAAGGTCACCGACCAGGTGGAGTACCTCACCGCCGATGAAGAGGATCGCTACGCCATCGCGCAGGCCGAGGTGGAGAAGGATGCCGACGGCACCCTGACCGGCGACCGCATCGAGGTCCGCCTCAAGGACGGCGATATCGGCGTGACCGACGCTTCCGGCGTTGACTACGTTGACGTCTCCCCGCGCCAGATGGTGTCTGTGGCAACCGCCATGATTCCGTTCCTCGAGCACGACGACGCTAACCGTGCCCTCATGGGCGCGAACATGCAGCGCCAGGCCGTGCCGCTGGTTCGCTCCGAGGCCCCGTACGTGGGCACCGGTATGGAGCAGCGCGCTGCCTACGATGCTGGTGACCTCATCATCACCCCGAAGGCGGGCGTGGTGGAGAACGTCACCGCGGACCTCATCACCATCATGGATGACGAGGGCCAGCGCGATACTTACATGCTGCGCAAGTTCGAGCGCACCAACCAGAACACCAACTACAACCAGACCCCGTTGGTCTCCCTGGGTGAGCGCGTCGAGGCAGGCCAGGTGCTTGCCGACGGCCCCGGTACCCACAACGGTGAGATGTCCCTCGGCCGCAACCTGCTGGTTGCCTTCATGCCGTGGGAAGGCCACAACTACGAGGACGCCATCATTCTCAACCAGCGCATCGTGGAGGAGGACATCCTCACCTCGATCCACATCGAGGAGCACGAGATCGATGCTCGCGATACCAAGCTGGGCCCGGAGGAGATCACCCGCGAGATCCCGAACGTCTCCGATGACGTTCTGCGTGACCTCGACGAGCGCGGCATCGTCCGCATCGGCGCCGACGTCCGCGCGGGCGACATCCTCGTTGGCAAGGTCACCCCGAAGGGTGAGACCGAGCTGACCCCGGAGGAGCGCCTCCTGCGCGCCATCTTTGGTGAGAAGGCCCGCGAGGTCCGCGATACCTCCATGAAGGTTCCGCACGGTGAGACCGGTAAGGTCATCGGCGTCTCCCGCTTCTCCCGCGAGGATGACGACGACCTGGCCCCGGGCGTCAACGAAATGATCCGCGTCTACGTGGCTCAGAAGCGCAAGATCCAGGACGGCGATAAGCTCGCCGGCCGCCACGGCAACAAGGGCGTTGTGGGCAAGATCCTCCCGCCGGAGGATATGCCGTTCATGGAGGATGGCACCCCGGTGGACATCATCCTGAACACCCACGGTGTGCCCCGTCGTATGAACATCGGCCAGGTGCTCGAGGTTCACCTCGGCTGGCTGGCACACGCCGGTTGGAAGATCGACACCGAGGATCCGGCCAACGCCGAGCTGCTCAAGACCCTGCCGGAAGAGCTTTACGACGTCCCGCCGGAGTCCCTGACCGCAACCCCGGTCTTCGACGGTGCCACCAACGAGGAGATCTCTCGCCTGTTGGCTTCCTCCAAGCCGAACCGCGATGGTGACGTCATGGTGGATGAGCACGGTAAGGCCCGCCTCTTCGACGGCCGCTCCGGTGAGCCGTACATGTACCCGGTTTCCGTCGGCTACATGTACATGCTCAAGCTGCACCACCTCGTCGACGAGAAGATCCACGCCCGCTCCACCGGCCCGTACTCCATGATTACCCAGCAGCCGCTGGGTGGTAAGGCGCAGTTCGGTGGCCAGCGCTTCGGTGAGATGGAGGTGTGGGCAATGCAGGCATACGGCGCTGCCTACACCCTGCAGGAGCTCCTGACCATCAAGTCCGATGACGTGGTCGGCCGCGTCAAGGTCTACGAGGCCATTGTCAAGGGTGACAACATCCCGGATCCGGGTATTCCGGAGTCCTTCAAGGTCCTCCTCAAGGAGCTGCAGTCCCTCTGCCTGAACGTGGAGGTTCTCTCCACCGACGGCACCCCGATGGAACTGTCTGGCTCCGACGATGATGACATGGACGGCGCTCCGTCCTTGGGCATTAACCTGTCCCGCGACGAGCGCTCCGACGCAGACATCGCCTAGCTTCTTGGTCCGCCGCTTATCAAGGCGGCGGGCATAACGAAACACCACCTACATACAAAGCCATCAACTTCCCCCTGACGGGGGATGAAAGGGAGACATTACGTGTTTGACGTAAATCTCTTCGACGAGCTCCGCATCGGGCTGGCCACGGCCGAGGACATCCGTCGCTGGTCCAAGGGCGAGGTCAAGAAACCCGAGACCATTAACTACCGCACCCTCAAGCCGGAGAAGGACGGCCTCTTCTGTGAGCGCATCTTCGGCCCGACCCGTGACTGGGAGTGCTCCTGCGGTAAGTACAAGCGCGTGCGCTACAAGGGCATCATCTGTGAGCGCTGTGGCGTCGAGGTGACCAAGTCCAAGGTGCGCCGTGAGCGCATGGGCCACATCGAGCTGGCCGCGCCGGTTACCCACATCTGGTACTTCAAGGGCGTTCCGTCCCGCCTGGGCTACCTGCTGGACCTGGCTCCGAAGGACCTTGAGCGCATCATCTACTTCGCCGCCAACATCATCACCTCCGTGGATGAGGAAGCTCGCCACAATGACCAGTCCACTCTGGAAGCAGAGATGCTGCTGGAGAAGAAGGACGTGGAGGATGACGTCGAGGCAGAGATCGCTGAGCGCGCTGCCAAGCTAGAGCAGGATCTGGCTGAGCTGGAGGCCGCCGGCGCCAAGGCCGACGCCCGCCGCAAGGTCCAGAACGCTGCCGACAAGGAAATGCAGCACATCCGCGAGCGCGGTGAGCGCGAGGTTGCTCGCCTCGACGAAATCTGGAACACCTTCATCAAGCTGGCTCCGAAGCAGATGATCATCGATGAGACCATCTACGAAGAGCTCGTTGACCGCTACGAGGATTACTTCACCGGCGGCATGGGCGCTGAGGCCATCCAGACCCTCATCCGCAACTTCGACCTCGAGGCCGAGGCTGAGGTTCTCAAGGAGATCATCAACAACGGCAAGGGCCAGAAGAAGATGCGTGCCCTTAAGCGCCTGAAGGTCGTCGCGGCCTTCCTGCGCTCGGGCAACGACCCGGCCGGCATGGTGCTCGACGCCATCCCGGTGATCCCGCCGGAGCTGCGCCCGATGGTGCAGCTGGACGGTGGCCGCTTCGCCACCTCCGACCTCAACGACCTCTACCGTCGCGTAATCAACCGCAACAACCGCCTCAAGCGCATGATCGACCTCGGTGCTCCCGAGATCATCGTGAACAACGAGAAACGCATGCTGCAGGAGTCTGTCGACGCGCTCTTCGATAACGGCCGCCGTGGCCGTCCGGTCACCGGCCCGGGCAATCGTCCGCTGAAGTCCCTGTCTGACTTGCTCAAGGGCAAGCAGGGCCGCTTCCGCCAGAACCTGCTGGGTAAGCGCGTGGACTACTCCGGCCGTTCCGTGATTATCGTCGGCCCGCAGCTCAAGCTGCACGAGTGTGGTCTGCCGAAGCTCATGGCCCTGGAGCTGTTCAAGCCCTTCGTCATGAAGCGCCTGGTAGAAAACGACTACGCGCAGAACATCAAGTCCGCCAAGCGCATGGTGGAGCGCCAGCGCCCCGAGGTGTGGGACGTCCTCGAAGAGGCCATTTCCGAGCACCCGGTGATGCTGAACCGTGCACCGACCCTGCACCGCCTGGGTATCCAGGCCTTCGAGCCGAAGCTCGTCGAGGGTAAGGCCATCCAGCTGCACCCGCTGGCTTGTGAGGCTTTCAATGCCGACTTCGACGGTGACCAGATGGCAGTCCACCTGCCACTGTCCGCCGAGGCACAGGCTGAGGCACGCGTCCTCATGCTGGCTTCCAACAACATCCTGTCCCCGGCCTCCGGTAAGCCGCTGGCTATGCCGCGTCTGGATATGGTTACCGGCCTGTACTACCTCACCATGGACAAGGGTGAGGACGAGATCGGCGGCGAGGGCCGTTACCGCCCCGCCACGGAGGACCGTCCGGAGCAGGGCGTGTACTCCTCCTACGCGGAGGCCATCATGGCCCGCGACCGCGGCGTTCTGGGCCTGCAGGCCCCGATCAAGGTCCGCATCTCCCACCTGCGCCCGCCGGCAGACATCGAGGCAGAGCACTTCCCCGATGGTTGGCAGAAGGGCCAGGCATGGCTCGCTGAGACCACCCTGGGCCGCATCATGTTCAACGACCTGCTGCCGTGGAACTACCCGTACCTTGAGGGCGTCATGGTCCGTAAGGGCGGCGCCGGCAACAAGATGCTGCTCGGTGACGTCATTAATGACCTCGCCGCGAAGTACCCGATGATCACCGTTGCCCAGGTTCTGGACAAGATGAAGGACGCTGGCTTCTACTGGGCCACCCGTTCCGGCGTGACCATCACCATGCACGACGTGCTGGTCCTCCCGAACAAGCACGAGGTGCTCGAGTCCTACGAGAAGGAAGCCGAGCGCATCGAGCGCAAGTACTGGGAGCAGGGTGCTCTGACCGAGCGCGAGCGCTACGACCGCCTGGTTGAGCTGTGGAAGGACGCCACGGACACCGTGGGTAACGCCGTCGAGGAGCTGTACCCCGACGACAACCCGATTCCGATGATCGTGAAGTCCGGTGCTGCCGGTAACATGCGTCAGATCTGGACCCTGGCCGGCATGAAGGGCATGGTTGTGAACTCCAAGGGTGACTACATCACCCGTCCGATTAAGACCTCCTTCCGTGAAGGCCTGTCGGTTCTGGAGTACTTCAACAACTCGCACGGTTCCCGTAAGGGCCTGGCGGATACCGCTCTGCGTACCGCTGACTCCGGCTACCTCACCCGTCGTCTGGTGGACGTGGCGCAGGACGTCATCGTCCGCGAGGAGGACTGTGGCACCCGTCAGGGCGTGCGCGTCCCGCTCGGCGTCGAGATCGCCGAAGGTTCCTACGACCTGCACGAGCTGTGGGAGACCTCCGCATCCGGCCGCGTCGTGGCTAACGACGTCAAGGATGAAAACGGTGAGGTCATCGCTGAGGCAGGCGCGGACCTGACCGAGGAGCTCAGCCGCAAGATCGTCAACGCTGGCGTTCTGGAAATCAAGGTCCGCTCCGTGCTGACCTGCCAGACCCCGGCCGGTGTCTGTGCGAAGTGCTACGGCAAGTCCATGGCCTCCGGCAAGCTCGTCGATATCGGCGAGGCAGTCGGCATCGTGGCCGCACAATCCATTGGTGAGCCGGGTACTCAGCTGACCATGCGTACCTTCCACCAGGGTGGTGTCGGTGGCGATATTACCGGCGGTCTGCCGCGTGTTCAGGAGCTCTTCGAGGCCCGTAACCCGAAGAACCGCGCTCCTATCGCTTCCGTCGACGGCACCGTGTCCCTGTCCGATGAGGGCAACTTCTGGACGCTGACCATCACCCCGGATGACGGTTCCGACAACGTGGTCTACGAGAAGCTGTCGAAGCGTCAGGGCCTGGCTCAGGTCCGCCGCCCGATGGAGTCCAACCCGGATGCCATGATCGAGCGCTCGCTTCGCGACGGCGACCACGTCACCACCGGTGACCGCCTCATGCGTGGTGCGGCTGACCCGCACGACGTGCTGGAGGTCCTTGGCCGCCGCGGTGTGGAGAAGCACCTCATCGACGAGGTTCAGGCCGTTTACCGTGCACAGGGTGTGGCCATCCACGACAAGCACATCGAGATCATCATCCGCCAGATGCTGCGTCGCGGTACGGTCATCGACGCCGGTACCACCGACTTGCTGCCGGGCAACCTCATTGACCTCTCTGAGGCCAAGCAGGTTAACGCCGCCCAGGTTGCTGAGGGCGGCCAGCCGGCTCAGCTGCGCAGTGAGATCATGGGTATCACCAAGGCCTCGCTGGCTACGGAGTCTTGGCTGTCCGCGGCCTCCTTCCAGGAGACCACGCGCGTGCTTACCGACGCCGCTATCAACAAGCGCTCGGATCAGCTCATTGGTCTGAAGGAGAACGTCATCATCGGTAAGCTGATTCCGGCCGGTACGGGTATTTCCCGCTACCGCAACATCAGCGTCAAGCCGACTGAGGCCGCACGCAATGCTGCGTACTCCATCCCGACCTACGGTGACTCCATCTACGGCGACGATGGCTTCGGTGAGTTCACCGGCGCCTCCGTCCCGCTGGAGGAGGACTACACCTTCTAGTCCCGCTAGCGTGAGACACGCTGGGAGTGACCCGTAGGGTCATCTTCCCTTTGCCCCCGCCACGGCCCCTTTACAGGGGCGTGGCGGGGGTATCTTATTTGAGGCCAAAGTTACAAACATAAAGAACCCTGTGAACACCATGAACATTGGGACTGCCTGTGGCCTGCAAGTTTAGAATTTCTCTTGAACGGAATGGCCATGACGTGCATGGACACCGTTAATCATGGGCAAATTTTGCCCTTGCAGAGGGTGGCGGGGGCGGGTAACGTCTCAGGTTGAGTCCAGTTTGCCTTCAGGAACGCTGAAGATGCTTCCAAATCTAACCGAGGGCGGACTGCTGACCGATTCCCTAATCGTTCTCATGAAAGGATTCTTCATGGATATGAAGAGTTTCAACGGTTCTGCTCGTCGCCGCGGCACGACGATTGCAGCCGCCGCTCTTTCCGTCGCTATGGTTGCGCCCTTCGTCCACCCCGGTAGTCAGCCCGGCTTCTTCGCCGGCTGCTATCGCTCAGGAGGCAGCAGCCGGTCAGGATCGCAGTGTAGATACTCGAGGCACCTCGGAGGCCACTGCCATTAAGGCAGACGGCACTTGGGGTCAGAAACAGGGCTACCAAGGCACGGTTTACCTAAATCGTGATGGCCGCGTGTACATAAAGGATGACGCCGACGAAGCTATGGCTGGTGTCAAGGTCTTCCTGCAGTACGTCAACGGCAAGGGCCAAGTTTCGCCCATCTACTACACCACCTCTGATTCTGAGGGCAAGTTCGTCTTCGACTTGTCCAAAGCACCGAAGGATGGCCTAGGCAGACCAATCGAGTTCAAGCTGTCTGGTGATGGGAAGTTCCAGGTCCGTACGTGGGCTGCGAACCCAGATCCAGCAAAGTATATGACGGTTGCCGGTGGAGACATGTACAGTGGTCGTTTCCATAACCGTTTGACCCGTAAATGGGAAAGCTGGGACTTTACTGCTGGAATCAACCGCATTGTGGGTGCCAAGGTTGTATTCCAGGAGAGCCCAAATGTGGATGGCTGGCTCGCCAAGCCCGAAGCAGAGTGGACCGAGGCGCCAACGGCCGATAAGCAATGGCCCGACACTGGTATCCTGGGCCGCGCGAAAGGCGACGGCTGGTGGGAAAACAATGAACTTGAGGGATCGGTACCGGACTATTACCGCAAGGACTCCCAGGACCGTGCCGCGACCAATGTCAAGGTTGTTGGCTCCTATGTCAATGATGAAGTAGCGCGTGAGTTTGATGCCTGGAAAGACGCTCACAAAGGGCATAGCCGCGAGCAATTCCGTGTCGCGCAAAAAGAGATTGTTGATGCATACCAAGCCAAGCATGGCGTTGGCTCTCACATTGCTGAGTCCCGAGTGGCTTATGTGAAAGATGATGGCTCTTTCTACCTGCCGTTCGCTGGCTTGTACGGTACAAGCCGCGACAAAAAGGGGAACAAGATAGCTGATGAGGAATGGGGCAAGCTCGTTCCCCCAGAGGATGAAAACCACAGCAAAATCATGCAGTGGAACGGCACGGCCGGGCAGCGCACGCGCCACATCAACAGCGACTATATGTATCTGTACCCGGTAGTTGGCGATAACCGCGAGGTTTGGAATGCTAACTATCAGGATAATATGTTCCAGAGCCCTAATACCCCATTGATTGGCGAGGAGCTTGAAGGCTTCAACATTAAGAATCAAGACTTCGCGCTGCTGACTCCGCGCCCGATCCACGACGTGATCAACTACGATAACGCGTCTGCTATTGCTGCCCCTGGCGATACCGCCAAGTCGAAGACGACCGGCCTGGTCCCCAACCAGCAGTACGCAATTGAGTGGTTTGCCGACGGTGAATCCACTGGTAAGTTCTGCACCGTTACCGCTAACAAGCTTGGTGAGCTGGAGTCCTGTGACTTTACTGTCCCGGAAAAGCTCTCTAAGCCAACTGTGTACTCTTCTCAGGTATTCGCTGCCGATGCTTCGGGTAAGCCAACCGGCACGCTCCTTTTGGCCGACTCCTTCTTGGCAGACCCGACCGTCGTTAAGTACGACGAGACCAAGGGCACAGCCAAGGAAAAGGACCTTGAAGTAAAGCCTTCCTTCGACAATCCGAAAACTGATGCCGAAGAGAAGATGCCGGAAGGCGCATCCTTCGCGTTCGCTGATCCTGCTGCCGCTAAAGCCTTGGGCCTGGACATTGATCCTAAGACCGGCGCAATCACCTGGCCTAAAGATAAGCAGGTTGAAGGTGAAAACTCGGTGCTCGTAAAGGTCACGTGGACGCCTGCCGGGGGTGCTAACCCGGTTACCCGCGAAGTACCGGCGAAGTTCAACCTGGCTGCGCCTGCAGCTAAGGACAATGAGAACTT
>NZ_KV797532.1:0-25272 GCF_001809405.1 Corynebacterium sp. HMSC055A01
CGATTTCTACCTCACCCCGCTACGCACCCCAAAACCGGAAGAGCCAGAAAATCCCTCAAAAACCGCAGACGATTTCTGGCGTACCGCTCGTTTAGTGTGCTCGTATTTGAAGCACCCCAGTTTCAAGGATGAACGAGAAGTCCGTGCAATCTATCATGACTACCGTGGTGATTTGTCGCACTTTCGTGCGACGCAAAAATCGATTGTTCCTTACTTAGAGACCCGATTTGGATCAGCTCCCGTACGCGGTGAAGCCAACATGCCGCACCTTGCGCATGTGCGGTTGGGGCCAGGTGCAACTAGAAAAGAGATTAGGGCGACGAGGGAATTTCTACAAGCGAAAGGATTTGACTCGACTAAGGTGACCATGTCGGCCTCCCCCTACTTGCCTTCTCGCTGACAATCGCACTTAGCACTCTGTCGCGCAGGTTGTAATAGTCAAGCCATAGCGACGGAGATTTAGGTGCAGCTTTAGGTTACGTCCACCTAGATGCCTTCTATCTCAACGCTGCCTATGAAATACCGTGAATGAGACTTTTTCAAGGACTCCAAGGAGGGCGCTGAGATGTGGGCGATCGCAGTATCAGGATCGCCGACCGCTGCTTCGTGGTGAAAGCGTTCGTTAAGCGCTTGAGTCGAATCCGAGAATTGTCCTATGAATGACTCGCTGAGCGACGTTTGTAAGTGATTACATATTCAGCCACTGTGTTGCTCCGATTCATCTGGCTGTTTAATAAGGATTTTAGTTGTGCGTAACCCCTAATCACGTAGGAATTGGTCACGCACGGGGCTCTAGCTGTTGTCGCGAGTGAATCCCTGCTTGGCTATGGTCGAGCTTCTCTTTCTGAAGGCTGCGGCGAGGGCAGGGACGTTGGCATCGACAAAGTCGTGCACGGTGGCAGAAATGCTCTCTTTGTCATCGGTATCGCGAGTGACTCGGCCAACCTGCTGAATGACAACGCCGCGGAAGCTTACTGGCGCTGCCAGCACAAGAGTATCCAGTGCAGGAAGATCAATGCCTTCGCCAGCTACCTGGGACATGGCTAGAAGGACGAAATGCGGTGTTACGGCAAGCTGCTCACGGACGGCCTGCCTCTCGCTTGCCTTTTGTCCGCCGTGTAGCTGAAGGACGGGGAAGGGGGCGTCGGTAAGCAGGGTGTTGAGGGCAGTGAGGTGTTCGCGTCGTTTCACTAGGACGAGGACCGTGTGCTCGTCCTGCGCTGCTTGTGTGATGGCATCGGCAATGAGGCGGTTGCGGTGCGCATCCGCAGCCAGGGCGGTGTCGAGGTCGGGCCAGAACAGGTAAGGGGAGTCGTAAGTGAACTCGGTGTTGTGGACTACGTAGTTGCGGCGTCCGGGGCGTTTGAGCTCGACGGTATGGCGGATAGGGCCGCAGATCAGGGGAAGTAGCTTATCAAGACCGTCGGAGCGGTACGGTGTGGCGGTCATTCCGAGCATAAAGCGAACGTTGAGGTGTGCGAGGACGTTGGTTAAACCCGCAGCGCCGACTCGGTGGCATTCGTCAACGATGATGTGGCCATAGCCGGAAAGAAAATCTGTCTTGGAATCATTGCGGCTGATGGACTGAGCCGTGACAATGTCTATCTTTCCACTGAGCTTCTTCTTGGCGCCCGAGTATTGCCCAACTTGAACGTCTGGAAGAAACTGCTTGAGGGCTTGGCACCATTGGGTAGCTAGCTCCCTGGATGGAACTATCACTGCGGTAGGGACTGAACGCTGAGCGATGATGGCACACGCCATGACGGTCTTACCAGTGCCAGGAGGAGCAATGAGCATTCCAGACTTGTGCTTGAGCATCTGTTTGACGGCGGAATGCTGGTAGGGGCGTAGTTCACCGGCAAATGACGCATCGATGCGCTGAGGTTTCGGCGTACGTCCGCGACGTGTGACGGTATATCCGGCAGTCTTCAAGATGTCGACGACGTCATCGAGCGTGCCGCGGTCGAGCGTGAGGACTTGGTCCTTTTCATCAAAACGTACGATGAGCCGTGGAGTACCGAAAGTGGAGAAACGCTGGGCCTGCTTTATATAAAACTGCGGGTTGGCAATAGCGCCTAGGTGCCGCAGGGCTGTACGAGTGGTGGCGTCGATGCCTGATAAATCGACGTGGACGTGTGAATCGTGCGTGACGTGGACTTTTCCGGAGGCCTTGAGCTTCTTTAGTTCTGCGCGGGTGGGTGCCTGAGGAAGGGACGTCTCGGGATCAGGCTGAAGCGCAGCGTAGATTCTCTTGAGCTCGGAAAGCGTCGCCTTCTTCGTTCTTGCCAAAGCCTCGAATTGGTCTGGCAAAGGATGAAAATCACTGTCGACAAAGATGGTTGTGCCTTCGGATCGATGGTGGCCTGCTAATGGGAGGGCAATCAGATTGCCGAAACCACGGCCTTTCGCCGGCAGTGTGTCTTGAGATGGAAAGAACCGATCGAAACTGGAGAAGTAGGAATCCGGGCTAGCCTTGGCAAGAAGCCCGATGCCAACTGAACGAGCGAGGCTGGCGGGAATGGGCTCGTCGAAGAAGAGCCAAACGTGAGCTCCGTTCCCTGATCGTGAAACCTCGATAAGAGGATCGAGGCCGTGGTCCTTGCATTCCTCTGCGTAGGCGCGGGCGGCTTGCTTGAAGTCTTCATAATCAAAATCGCAAACCAACAGCCGGCAACTGTCATCTGTACACAGCGGATAAAGGCCAACATGAAAGCGGTTGTCCCGACGCAAATGTCCTTCAATCACCTTTGGCGTCAGGGGCTTTAGGTCGGGATTTCTTCGGTCATAGTAGCCATTGCTAGCCGGGTACCAAGCCTTCTTTCCCGCAGTATTCTTGGCCACTGCGTAGACATCTGTTCTCCCCGTGAAGTAATCCATGAAGAGCGCAATCTTCTCTTCCGGTGAGCGTTTATCAGAGTGAACACTCGGCGGCGGTGTGCCTGCAGCACTAGGCCGCGAAGGAGCATGACCGAGGGCCTGCAGTAATTGGGCTACCTGGGACTCCAATTCACTAACGCGAGTTTCAAGTGCTTGGAGGCGTTTCTGTTCAGTCATGGTGGGTGTTCCTTGTGCGTCGGAACTAGTTTATCGGACGGTGAGCGGCTAAGAGCCTTGTAGGCATGGCGATGTATTGCTTAGAATAATCGCACGACGAGCCGGCTACCGGAACGTTGTCGCCTGGAGCCGCGAAGGCTCCAGAGCTTTTTGGAGGGCCTCCTAGGCGCAGAGATGGAGTGCGTGCTTTAACAGTCAAGCCTTGATTCTGATAGGTGTGCGGGACAGGCGCAGCAAGTGGAGAGCGTTGAGGTGGCCTCTAGACATTCGCACACAATTCGGTTGTCCTTAAGAAGAGTCTCACTGCTAGGTGAAAGACGCTTCAGGTGTACGTGTCCTCCTGGGAAAGGAGGGGTGATGACTTCCTCTACGCAAATTCTCCGACGAGTGCTAATCTCTGAAATAAGCAGGTGCTGACTACTGAAGGGCGAAGGAGGGATTAAATTGACAAAGTCGACCGTTTCAAGACCTGACCACATTAATACTTCTGTAACTCAGGTCCAAGATATGGATGAGGAAGACCGTCGCCGCTACGTTGAGTACTTAGGGCGGGAGATTGCCAATTGGTCCGCGGAACTTAACCGCCGTCTAGCTTGACCATTTATCCCAACGAAGAGGAAGTCCTAATCGTCGGGGAATTGGCTTGTGGGTCCCCTCTGCAAATCCGTGATTCCAATCAGTTTAAAGCAAATGTAAACCGACCGGCGACTACTGTTCTCGGGAGAGACGCGTTTCCAACCGCTTGGGATAAAGCTGCAGCACTTCTGCATTCTTTCTGCACCACGCAAAGTCTTTTCGATGGTAACAAGCGGACTGGCTGGGCGGCTTGCTGGTTGTTTCTCAGGCTGAACCTGGCGGTAGGTCCCCTGCTTGGAAAAGTTGACGCAGATGCTTCTGAGCATCTTGTGGAAAGAATAGTTGGTGAAAAAGTTGGCGTGCCTGAAATCGCAGATGCTTTGCGGTCTTTGGTGGCGCCTTTTCTAGGGAACGCCGGTAATCTACCGTCAGGGTTTAGCGTAACTAAAATAACGGATGAAGGGGAAGACTATTTCGTAGGCGTTGGAAAGACTCCTGACGGAACGCGCTTTATCTACTTGTATCTCGCGGGGAGCCAGAGTACTCCTATTGAAATGGTGCTTACTTCCGATCAAGCACGCGAAGCAGCTGAAGAATTACTCCAGTATGCCGATAACCCTCTAGAGAAAAAGAGAATAAAGTTTAAAGCTCGAGCAATTCAAGCGCACTTAGACATGCATGACTGGTCTAGGTATATCTAGGTAGTTTGGACTGCTAGGTCAAGAGGCCGGAGATTAGGCCTTACGCACGATTCGGTATAGTGAACATGTGCGAAAGGCTATGGGGTGATAGTTTGTGCAGGGTTATCCGTTGGAAAACTCGTTTGCTGAGTATGAGCACTACTTTCCTCTGAAGGGGCTTGGCGCACATTGTGAGGTCGCAGCGCACACTGTAAATGAGATGGCTCGTTCACCTCGAGTTCTTACTGCAGAAGCTGCGGATGCCCTTGAGGCGGAATTTGAGCCTAAGATTCGTGGGGCTCAAAAATGGGGGATTTCTCGACTTCCTGATGAGCTAACAGCGGCGGCCTTGCAAGCCGCGGGTGCAGCTTTGCACTCGATCGGCCTGTTGCTGAAGTCCGATATTCGGTATCCGCTTACACCATCAATTCTTGCCAGGCCTGCTCTAGAAAACGCTGCTCTAGTAATGTATGTGAATGAGCAAGAAGACCCGTGGGTTAGAACCGCTCGAGCGGTAAACGTCGTGATAAATGGGTACGAGAACTCTGACGCTGCAAGGCCCGATTCCAAGCTTCATGACGCTTTGGAGGCGCATCAAAAAATTAGGCAAGCGTTTGCATCGCAGGGGTACGGCAGGCGTCACAGACTATTGCCGTATACGGATCTGGTTGAGACGTATTTTGATGGGTTTAAAGGTCGTGAGATGTACAACGAGTTCAATCGATCAGTGCACCACAATGTAGTCCGCCAAATTGAAATAGCGATCTCAGCAGATATCGGAAGCTGCGGCAATGCAATTGAAACCTACGAAGTGGCTATCCGAACCGCTATCGCGGTCGGCGCGGCAGCATTCAGCCTAAAGGAGTTTCGGCACTGCGACGACGTTGATGAAGCACCATTACATCTGCTTGCTGATGTCTTTAAAAGTTGGAGCGTGTACCTTGATGGGCTTGGTGATGATGGCTTCGTAGATTGATGTTTGCTTCATCGAGACGATTGACTGCCGGCTCATTATTGCGACGCAGGCGTTGACTATCTCTGCGCTCGTTGGGCATAATTCTTGGTAGGGGCAGTCCTACTTTGCGTACAGCTGCTCGACCCTCACCGGGGCTACTGGCAGGTGAGGGTCATTTTTAGTGTGCTTGGGGTGTTAGTGGCTTTGCGTTGAGCCGCCACCGAGGGCCTCTTGGACCATTGCGTTGGCGTGCACAAAAGGAATCCGCTCCTGCTCGATGCGCAGCCTTCCTTTGGTGTAAAGCAAGCGGTAGGCGCGCTGCTCTTCGGTGGTGAGGTGGGTAAGCGTGGCGGAGCCGTCGCCGGGGTCGGGGACGGCTAGGTGCTGGAATTTGGTGACGGTGGCGGTGTCCATGAGGAGGGACCTGGTGTGAGGGAAGTGGGCGCGCACGGCGTTGAGGATGGCAAAGCCGGCGGCGTCAAGATCACCCCAGTAGGTGATGTCGGCGTGATGTAGCCAGCACAGTGCCTGGAGTTGGTGGGCGGCGGTGCCGGAACCGAGGATGGCGATGGTGGTTGGGGAGGCGTCGGCAAGCGTGGGAAGTGCTAGGAAGGTTTGTTTGTTCTCCACGATGAGCACCCGGGGCGGGGTGTCCGGGAAGAGCTCGGCGGCGTCGGCGAGGGGGATTTCTATATCAGAGAGCGCTGGTGCGTAGTTGAGGTAGCGCAGGCGCAGGCGGGCATCGCTGCGGCGCAGGCCCAAGTCCGTGATGCCGAAGGGGGCGAGGAGCGCCAGGAGCAGGCGACGGTGGGTGCCTATCCATTTGCCATCCACGCCTTCCACCGGTACGGCGCGCTCCCATTCGCCGGAATGGGGGTTCGCGCGCAGCCAGGTCAGACACGGCCCAAGGCAGCGCAAGTCGTAGGTGCTTAAGTCCTTCCACTGGTTGTACGTGCGGCGGACGGTATGAGCGAAGTCCGGGGAGTCCGGAAAGATGGCGGCGATGTCCTGGGCGCGCTGGAGGGCTCGGTTGTAGTCGGGCAGCAGGCCCGCGGCGGCAGCGATGCGCGCGGCGCCGGTGAGTACTACGCGTGTGGGAACGTCATTGGTGCCAAGGCCCGCGCGGGACCAATTGCGGGATTCATAGATGACCTCCTCCTGGTGTGGCCAGCGCTGCCAGGCGCGGATGAAGTCTCTCGTGGCCTTGATATCGCGGGCGGCGGCCGTAGCTGTTGGCGGGTGCAGCGGCCAGTCCAGGTTGAGCGCAGCGGGATCGGCGAGTGCGTCGGCGACGTGGTTGCGCAGGTACTTGGCGGCATGCCCCTGTAGGTCTTTAGGAGTCCGCATCGTCGGAGTCCTTGGGGTCGGGTTGTTGGGGGTCGTGGGTGGTGGAGGCGTCGATAAGCTTGTAGCCCGTCCGTGCCTGCGGGCGGCCGTCGATGGTGGGCTCGTCGTAGCTGACCACGATGGTGCCGTCCACATAGGGCGAGAGAGTCTGGATGAGCTTGAACGGCGTGGCCAGAATCATGTGGAATCCAAAGGACGCGAAGACGGACATGGCCGTGCGGGTAAAAGCGGGATCCGCGCGGTCAAAGGCCTCATCCAAGATGATGGACCCATAGGTGGGCACGTCCTGGTCCGGCTCCGCGAGGCGGAAGCGCAGGGCTGCGGCCAAACAGAAGAAGACGAGCTTTTGCGCCTGGCCGCCAGAGAGCGAGGCGGAGTCCTGATAGGTGTTGGCCGTCGTGCCATCGGGGTAGCACTCGCGGCCGACAAAACTGACGTGCCGGCGGGTGTCCAAAACCACGTTACGCCAGCGGATATCCTCCGGCTGGCTGGAGCCGAGGCGGCTTAAGATCTTGTCCAAGGCGTGGTAGCGCGCAATGGCTGCCGCTGGATCATCCTCGGTGACTTCCGCCAGGCTGTGGGAGGTGGCGGCATCGAGATCCCGTTGGAATTCTTGAACCACCTGGCCGCGGGCGTCCTTGACGTCGATGCGCAGGGTCCGCTCACCGTTGAAGGGTGAGCGCTCCAGGGATTTGTTGATGTAGTCCATGCGCATCTCAATATCGCTGCGGGCGCGGCGCAGATCCGTGGCCAGGTGGGAGAGGTTGCGTACCGTCTGGCCGTTGAGCAGGTCTAGGAAGCGGGCGCGGAAATCAGCCAGGCGGTCCGCCCGGAGGAACTTGAGCTTCTCGATGCCCTCACCGGCGAAGCTGGCCTGTGGCTCCAAGTCGGCGGCCTCCGCCGGCCACTGGGACAGGTAGGCGTGCAGGACGGAGACAATCTTGTCGTTGGCCTCCTCGATGCGGCGCGCGGCCGTGCGGGAGGTTTCTTGCAAACTGGCCTGGACTTCATCGCGGCGGGCATCGATGTCATCGATAGTGAGACTGCGCTTGCCTTTGTGCAGGGCTTCAACGACTGCCGTCTCAATGTCTTTATCCGCGATGTCCGGCACGGGGCCGATGCCGCGGCGGCGTGTGGTGGAGCGATCGAGCTCGCCTTCGACGTTGCCCAGGTGTTTCTGCGCCTCGTTGAGTTTGGCGCGGGCGGCGTTGAGCTTCTGTTTGGCCTGTGCGTGCGCGGCGGCCAGCGCCTGGGCCTCCGGGGAGGAAGCCAGCGAGTCAAACTGCTCTTGCAGATCACGCTTGCGGGCCTCGGCGGAGGCGGTGTCGATGTCCTGGAATGAGGTATCCAGCACCTGCTGGGCCTTATCGCGCTGGGAGCGCAGGATGTCCATCTTCCGGTTGAAGTCCTGGACCTGCTTGGCCGTAGCGCGGGCGGTGGCCTTGGCTTCGGTGAGCTGGGAGCGCAGCAGCTCAATCTTGGCGGTGTTGGTGGAGCCCACCCGGTACCAGGCGGTGCCGCTAAAACGCGTGCGGTCATCCTTGATGAAGCGCGTTGAGCCGTCCTTGTCCTTGGGGCGGCTTTCCAGGCCATCGCGGGTAATGGCCGGGGTCAAGGTGGCCTTCTCCAATTCCGCTACGGAGTCCACGCATTCGTAGTTGAAGCGGCGCGAAATGTGGTGGCGTACCCAGCTCGCCATGGCATGGTCTTGGAACTCGAGTTTGTGGATGAGCTGCCGCGGGCTGCGCGCCGCTGCCGGCGCTGGGGCAAACTCCGGGATGGTGCGGTACTCCAAGCGCGTGCCCACGTTGCGGGAATTGACCCACTGGTTGATGGCCTCTCGCGCGGCTTCGGGCACGAGCAGGGTGGCGGCGAAATTGTGCAGTAGCTTCTGGATCACCGGCTCCCACTCGCTCTGGTGAGGGCTGATATCGATAAGCTCGCCGGCGAAGGGGAGCTCGGACTCGGCATAACCGGTATCGCGGGCCAGCTGCGAGCGCAGCTCCACCAAGGTCTTATCGATGTTGGTTCTCCGTGAGCTGAAGGAGCGCAGCTCGCTGTCCAGCGTGGAGCAGGCGGTGGCGGCGTCGCGGGCGGCCACGCCGGCCTCCTGTTGTTGGTTGATGAGGTCCTCGAAATCGGCCTCGAAGTCTGCGATGCGGATCTTCGCGTTGGCCTGTAGTTGGGCGAAGCCATGCGGGCTGAGCTCGTAGTGATCAGTCCACTGTCCGGCCGCTGCACTGAGGCGCTGGAACTCCTTCGTGCGGTGCTCAATCTCTTTTTCGGCGGTTTCTATCTTGGCCCTTAGGGCATCGAGCTCACCCGAACTGAGCTGGGAGACGGCCACTGCGGCGAGGCGCTCTGCGTCATCGAGGTGGGCAACATCGGCCTCAAGCGATGCGGCCTCCGATTGGGCTTCAGCCAATTGCGCTGAAAGGGCCCGAATGCGAACGTCCAGTTCTTCTGCCACCAAGCGGGCGCGTACAGCTGGCAGCGCCTCAGCCATGGCCTCTGCTTTTGCTTTGTCAGCCTCCGCGCCTGTGCGCTGGGAATGCAGCTGGGGCAGGGGAGCGAGCGTATCAATCTGGGCCTTAACGTCCTCGACCCTTAAGTAGGCTTGGCGCAGATCCTCAAATTGCTCGACGGCCTCATCCGCCTTCTCAAAGGTAGCCGGACGGTCCAGCATGTAGTCCCTAAAGAGCTGGTCCAGGCTGGAGAGGGACTTCGCGGATTGCGTGCGGTGGAGAAGCAGCTGGCCCTCCACATTCTTGATCCCTAAGCGTTTGCGGAAGCGGTCTGCGAACGTGGTGTAGGTCGGCGTGAAAGACGCGCCGGGGCCTTTGTACATTGCCTTAATCTTGCGGGTGTCCAGGCTGCGGGTGAGCAAAGGGCTGAGCTTGTCGATGTCCTCGTCGCCCGGCACCAGCCCATACAACCTCTTGATCTGGCCTACTGAGTTCTCACCGCCGTTCAGGCGGAAGATAGCGATGAGGGTGTGCTGCTTGCCCGCGCCGTTATCGTAGGTCAGCGCCACGACCGAGTTGGTGGCGCCCTCCCGCAAGTACTCGGGGGCGATCTCACCGGTCTGCGTGTTCTCCCGCTGCCGCCACGCGCCGCGCACATAGGAGACGAGGTTGCGCCCGTTGTGCCGCCCGAGGTCCTGTTGCGACGCCGCGTTGAATTTCACGTGACTTTGCGGAACTAGCACTGCAGACATGGCATCGAGCAACGTGGACTTGCCGGAACCCGAGCCGCCTGTAATGAGGAAACCCTTGCGAGCTACCGGGATGGAGAAGTAGCCGTGGAAAGTGCCCCAGTTAATCAGCTGGATGCGGCTGATGCGGAATTGGCCGGGGTAGTAGGTGGTGTTCTTAGTCATCGGAGGCATCCTCCTGCTCTTGGAGCTGCTCCGGTTCCTGCTCATCCTGGTCCTCCGTCTGTGCCAGGCGGGCGTATTCGTCCCGGATGGCGGAGACCGTGGAGGCGTCGAAAAGCTGGCGCAGTACCGGGGAAACCTCAAAGCGGCCCTCGGTTTCAGTGGCGCTGATGAGGGAATAGTCATTCTGTATGCGTTTCATTGCCGCGTTGAAGCGTTTGGTGAAGCCGGCCTCGTCGCGGTTATCCACCGCACGGACATAGCCGATGCTCTCCCGGAGATCCTCCACGTCGACGATGACGCGCTCGCCGGGCAGGGTGAGGCCCAGCTCCTGGCGCAGGTTCAACAAGATGGCGGTGTCGATGTGCTTGAGCTTGTCCGTGCGCAGCACCTGCGGGATGCTCAAGCTGTCTTCCTCCACCATGCGGGTGAATGCGAAGCCTTCCGTCTCATCTACGACGAGCTCTAGGAACACCTCGTGCAACCGGGCGCGTAGATTCTCCTCGTCGGAGATAATGGCCGCCCACAGTACCGGCTCCTTCTGCGCGCGAATGAGCGGGCCCTGCAGCAGCTGCACCAGCGCGCGCCGTGAATGGTAGGTCAGCGTTCCTTTATCGTGTTCCCACAGCGGCGGCTCGTGCGCGGCATCGACGCGGGGGCTGTTGGCGGCGGTCACTGTAGCTCCTTAACGGTGGTGTGATCGAAATACATGGTGGGGATCTGGGCGCAACGCACGGTACCGTCTTCCTCGGTCCACATGACTGTCTCGTGTTCTTCTTTCAGCGAGGGCAACGGGTGGGAATCCGCGATATGTACCAAACCCACTACGCTGGCCAGACCTTGCGTCGGGGGATAGGCCTGCAGCACCTGGCCAATAGTGCAGGGGCCGGACTTGGCGACGGCCCCGCGTACCGCCTCGTGCAATTCCTCGAAGTCGATTTCTGATTCGCGCACCAGCTCATAAAGCGCCTGTGGGTCTTCTGTGCCGGGCTGGTAGGCCACTGGCGCCTCCTCCACGACTTCCCGCCCGGGGTTGGCCAGGCGGATGCGGGAGACCGAATGAATCGACATGCCGATGCGCTGCAGCGGTGTGTCCATTCGGTGAAAGGCCTTCAGCTCGGAGTTCTGCGCGGCATCAATGGCCATGCCGCGGGCCTCGCGCAGCAGCTCAATCATGCGCCGGTCCTCCGCGAATTGCTCGGAGGAGACGTAGTTGCGCAAACTGCGTGCCAGCCCGGTCATGGTCTGGTTGACCTCGAAGCTGGTCTCCTCCATATCGCGAAAGAGGCTGCGCAGCCGCTGCCTCCTGTCCGGGGCGAGTTGCTGCCCGGGCTCGCTTTCCAGAACCTCCTTGATCCATTGGTCCAACCAGGCGCTGCGCTCTCTATCCATGAGGAGGGAATAGAAGCTGCGGAAGCTGCGCCCGGCCTCCGATTCCGCAATGTGGTCCACGCCGTTGAAGATTTCCTCCAGCACCTCGCCGCGGTAGCCCTCCGGATCTAAGAGCTGTCGGCGCAGCTGGTGGTTGAGGGCCTCGAGCTCATGGCGAACCCGGGCGAAATCACTCGGCACGGCCATGGCCATGTTCAGTACGTCTTGGACGCGCTCTTCCGTCTCCGCGGCGGTGAGGCTTTCAAACTGCCCGAGGTGTGCCTTCTCAATCTCGCGGTCGATGCGGTCACGTTCTGCTTCCAAGCTGGCCACGCGGCTAGCGATGTCCTCGTTGGTATCCCGCGCCAGCCTTTGCAGCGCCGAGCTGATCGACTCCACCCGTGAGGCCGTCACCGCGGTCACCGGTGCTTCCCAGCGTTCGATGGCTTCGAGGGCCGAGAGTGCATCTTCACTGGGCTCGAGCGTTTCACCGTGGGAGCTCTTGCCGGACTTTCTGATTAACCAGCCGGCCTTGACCCAGTCATTGCAGTAGTTCTGTGGCGTGCGGGGCATGGAAAACTCGCTGGCTAAAACTTCGAAATCGGTGACCATGAGCTCGTATACCTCTGCTGCTGGGCGCGCCCGGGTGCCGCGCGGGAAGTACTCCGCAATCAACGCCAGAATCACGGGCGCGTTGTCCGCAGCCAGGAGCCGGATTGCGGCGGAATCGCGCATCAGGCGCCGGAGGGAGAGGGCGCGTGCTTCAACAGTCATGTCTTGATTCTGACAGGTGTGCCGGACATGCGCAGTCACGACGGGCTCAGATTTTCGAAGCCCTCTGCCTGGTGCATGTCCTACAGAGAATAAGTTGAAATAATTACGCCCATGGAGGCGGGACCAGAAGCGAAGCTTTAGGCTGCATCCACCTGGTCGTCTTGTACCTCGACGCGGCCCATGAAATACCGTGAATGCGACTTTTTCAAGGATTCCAGGGAAGGCGCTGAAATATGGGCGATCTCGATATCAGGATCGTCGATCGCTGCTTCGCGGCGGAGGCGTTCCTTGAGCGCTTGAGTCGAGTCCGAGAATTGTTTGATGAAAGACTCGCCTGAGCGACGTTTGTTGTTGCGAGTGAATCCCTACTCTTCATGGGTATCGCGAGTGACTTGGCCAACCTGTTGAATGACAACGCCTTGGAAGCTGACTGGGGTGGCTAGCGCAAGAGCGCTCAGTCGCGTTGTCGCGTAATGTTCAGCGATTGATTTCCCAGGTCTTGATGTCCGTTGTGCAACGAGGGCATGTCACGATCTCTCGCATTCCTGAGGAGCTCACCAGTACGGTAGCCGCCGAGTTGCTAGGCGTTTCGCGCCCAACGCTCATGAAATGGGCAAAAGAAGGAAAAATTGCGACCCATAAGCGTGGAACGCATACGAGGTTCAAGCGCGAAGACGTATTGCAAATGAGGCGCCAGCGTGCCAAAGAACGTGTTATGGCGTTCCAGGAATGGCGTGCATTCGAAGAGGAGAATGCGCATTTGTTTTGAGGGGAGTCGTCGCCAAGCGCCCGCCCCTTTCATGCACCATCCGTGACAAGCTCCCGCAGCGCAGTCAGTGCCTCTCGTGAGGCGGTGCCGTAGCGCTCGCGCAGGAAGTGGTGGGTGGCGTCGGGGTTGCCCAGGGAAACGGGCACGTCGCTGAGGTTGTGCAGTTCCGATTCGCCGGCGGAGGTCTTCTCCACGGACCAGAAGCTCTCGGGGCGCAGGCCCAGCTCGCCGGCGCGCTCGAGGACGCTGAAGGTGTGGGAGGCAAAGATGAGCTGCGCGCCGTTGACGTTGATGCTGGGCTCGCGGAAGGCCTGGATGATGAAGTCGAGGAGTGCTGGGCGCAGGGCGGAATCCAGCTCATCGGCCACCAGGATTCCGCCGCGGCGCAGGGTATCGAGAACCAGGGGAGCGGTGGCCATCCAGTTCTGCGTGCCGCCGGATTCATCGGTCAGCTTCAGCTCGTAGAAGGAATCATCGGACTTGTGCTCCACGATGATGGCGTGCAGCAGGGATTCAATCTCCGCATCGGTGTAGCCGCGGAACTCGTCGGGGCGGCGGATGCTGCCGTCGCTGTGGCTAAGCGCATCGATGACCGGGCGCATCTGGCGGAAGACGTGCTCCGGGATGTGGTCCTGGTTGAGCCGCACGGAGTGGATACCGGCATCGGCCGCGCGCAGCAGCGCGGCGGCCTCATGCAGGTGCAGCTTGCCAGTGCGGATGAGGGTGGTGATGCGTGCGGACGTGCTGATGGAGGAGTGCCCGTGCGGCAGGTAGGCCACGTCGTGCACCAGGGCACGGGCCAGCGGCGCGAGGACAGGGTGGCCATCGCGCAGGCCGGCGGAGAGGATCAGCTCGGTGTCCGTAACGGGGCCGAGCTTGGCGACGTCCCCCTTGTCCATGAAGGATTTCGTCCACTGTACCTCCTCACCGCGGGTCCGCACGAAGCAGGGGCTCCACCTTGTCGATGGCACGCGGCTGAGCCATTCCGCGTGCACGCCGGTGAAGCTCCACTGGAATCCGTAGAGGTAGCGCACGCCATCGAGCTCAAAATCCAGCTCGAAAGTGCTGGGCAGGCGCTGCGTGCGGGGATCTAGGCGGTACGGGGCGTGGGGGAGTTGGTTGGGTGGGGCGTCGGCAAGCCAGGTGGTGGCGGAGGATTCGATGGCGAGCAGTGCGAAGGCGAGGGCATTGAGGACGCTGCTCTTTCCCGACGCCGTGGGGCCGATGAGCACGGTGGTGGGCTCGCTGATCTGTGCCCATCCTTCCTCCGGGGCGGTGGAGTGCTGCCAGTGGTGGTACAGCGCAAGCGTCTGCGTGGCGCGGATGCTGCGGAAGTTGGACACGCTAAAGGAAAGGAGCCTCATGGTCGCGACACTACAGGCTCACGCATGCCGGATCATAGATAGCTGTCCTAGGCCCGGGAGCGTGCCCGCATCCGGATTTCGAACTCACTCCAGCAGTCGCTGGTAGCGTCTGTTTACATACCGCAACCAGCAACCACAGGAGGCCGCATCCTATGGACGGAGATATCACTGGGCTGCTTGTGTGTGTCGGTTTAGTGCTGGTCATGCTGGCCTACTGGACCTTCTACATCCGGTACGTGCGGAGGAATCCCCAATCAGAAGAGTGGTACGACTCAGCCGATGCAACAGGTGCAGAAAGCGATGGCGTCCTCTTCATTTATCCTTATGGCACGCTTATTATGGGCGCGGCCGGTGCCACAGGGTTGGTAGCAAGTGCGAACCTTCCCGAGTCCGTCGAAACGGTGCTGATTGTTCCGCTCGTGGCAGCTTTCGTCATCGGGGTTATCGGATTTACGGGGGCGATTGGGATTCCGCTTCCGTGGCCTTTTGTTCCGCGGTGGGTCGTGGACATCCGCAAAGCAAAGCGCGCTCGAAGGCGTGAGCGCAGACAAGCCAGAAAAATGAAGAAGAAAGAATAGGCCTGGCCGTTATCCCAGCGCCCTGAAACTCAGCCCGGCCAAAATTGAGCAGAAGCGTGCCGTGGCTCCGTCCTGGTGGTGAAATGGCGGAGGAGCGCTGCCGAAGATCAGACAGCGATTTCAAAGGCCTAAATTGCCGTTTTCTGGGCCCGCCGATTAATGTTGCTGGGAGCGGATTCGCTGTGTGCATAAAAGCAGGCGGGGAATACGCGGGGCTATAGCTCAGTCGGTTAGAGCTACGGACTCATAATCCGTTGGTCCCGGGTTCGAGCCCCGGTGGCCCCACAACTTATTGCTCCCATTGCGCCCTCCTGATGTTGCTCTAATGGCGGGTGCTTTTACTCCTGTTCGCTCGTTGGCATGGTGACATGTCTTGGGCCTGTTGTACTCTTGGCAGGAACTGGAAGGAGGGCAGACATGGAACAATATACGGCGCGGCAAATAGCTGAATGGTTCGTAGCGTGGGCTGATGAAACTGACGATGCAGAAATTACGCAGCTCAAGCTTCAAAAGCTTCTTTATTACGCCAAAGGTCTGCATATGCGTTCTTCTGATGGCCTGCCGCTTTTCCCTGACCGAATGGAAGCATGGGCGCATGGCCCAGTAGTTGTAGACATCTACCATGACGTCAAGCACTACGGAAAGCTTCCCATAGACCCCGATGAGTTCATCTCAGATGACTTTGATTGGGATGATTACCGTGACGTCGAGCAGGACCTGATTGAAGTGTGGGACAAATATGGCCCATACTCCGCATGGGCATTGCGTAATAAAACCCACACCGAATCTCCTTGGAAAAAGAACTTCGTCGAGGGCAAACGAGGGCTAGAGATTACGGATGCCGATCTGAAAAACTATTTCTGTTAACCGTGGGCAAGAAAAGTAAACGACGGGGGAGTAGGCCAACCAGAGGGGCGAGGAGCACCCCAGAGTCGAGTGTCGTGGAGGCACTCCGTAGTACTAGAGCTGACTATCCGCTCCTTTCAACGCGGTTCCTGCAGAAGGGGTGGGGCTTCGGGGAGCTAGATGACTCGATGCGCGCGGAGTTTTTGGAAAAGTGGCACAAGCGGTCAGTGCTGTCATGGAAAGAATTGGCGCAGCATCCCAAGCATGGACTTGGCTCTGAATTCATTCCGGCTGGCTCAATTATTCCTTGCATTCCGAGGCAGTTTCAGGATGTCGAGAGATTCCGAGTTTACCGCCACAAGGGGAATTTACCTTTCGTCGGCTGGAAAGACGGTGAAGTGTTTTATGTCATCTGGATAGAGAAGTCCTATAACGAGCTCTACGTGCATTAGCTCCTGTTCTGAGCCCTCGTAGGCTAGCTTTTAGGCGGCGTACTTCAAGGAATAGCTCCTTAATGCGAGATATCGCACAGCACCCGATACGATGACCACCATGAGCGTTGTCGAGATGGACCCATTGATCGAGTCGCTGTACTACTGGTCCGACATCATTGGTGTCCTCCTCATGGGCATGATTGGCGGCACCATGGCCCGCCAGCGTGGTTATGACATCGTGGGCTTCTTCTTCATTGCGATGTTCTCCTCCCTCGGCGGCGGCATGATCCGTGACGTGCTGATCAACCGCGGCACCGTCGCTGCGATGAGTCAGCCGGAGTATCTCTACCTGGCGTTTGCCGGCGCAATCATCGCCCGCTTTGTCTACTTCAAAGGCAAGACGTGGGATTATGTCCAGTCCCATGGGGATGCGGTGGTCTCGGCGCTGTGGGCGTCGACAGGCGCGCTCAAGGCCATTGCCTACGGGCTGCCGCTGATCCCCTGCATCATGATGGGCGTGTTCACCGCAACCGGTGGTTCCATGATCCGTGACATCGCGATGGGGCGCGAACCCGCCGTCTTTGGGGATAACACACCCACCGTGATCCCCGCGGTGGCCTGCGCTTTGGTGGTCCTCGGCGCGGATTCGGCCGGCTACTTGGCCTGGGGAGTCATTCTTGGCCCGGTCGTTTCCTTCGTGATGACCATGCTGGGTATCTGGGCCGGGTGGCGCGTGCCCGCCCGCCAGGAGTGGGCGCCGGTTAATGACACCGCGGCCTACGTCATGGTGATGGCGCGTAAGGCGGAAAGCAAGGGCAGGGCCGTGGGGCGTCGCCTAGAGCCCTCCAAACTCCGTTCTTGGCGCCACAACCAGATGGAAAAGGCACTGCAGCGTCGTATTGAGCGCGAAGTGCGTGCTGGCAAGCGCCGTTCGGAAGCAGCCATCGATGCCACCGAGTTCCTCGATTCCTTCAATGAGGAAGTGGCGGAGATGTCGCAGATGATGAAGCCGCCCGCCGCGGAAGCGGAAACCTCCGATTTCGGCGTGGACTTGAGCGGAGATTCCTACGAGACCCCGAGCACCGAGGGGCCGACACCACGCGAGCTTTTGGATCGCATTTTGGCCGATGACCAGCTCACCGATGAACTGGTGGAGAGGCTCATGCGCCGTTATGAAAAGAGAGATGATTAGATCCTTTAAAGTATTAGTGAGAGTGAGGTGATGAACGCGTGACTTCGAGGCGTTCTTTTCTAGGCATGCTGGCGGCGCTAGCGGTGTCGGGCGTCGTGGCGCCCACGGTGGCGGGATGCACGGCGGAGCCTGGCAACGTCGACACCTCAGACATGAACCTCATCACCACGGATATCTCGGAGCCACAGCGCACCCTCATCCCGGCTGATTCCAACGATGCGCCGGGGCAGACCATCATCAACCTTGTGTACTCGGGGTTGATGTACCTGGATGAAACCGGTGGCGCTCACTATGACTTGGCGGAATCCATCACGCAGGTCGATGACACGACATATGACGTGGTGATTCGAGATGACGCCGTGTTTTCCGACGGTTCAACCGTGGAAGCAGAAGACTTCGTCGATACGTGGAATACCGCGGTGCGCCAGTCGCTGCTCTCCGCGCACCACTTTGAACCAATCCGTGGCTTCCACGAAGGCAGGAAGTCAATGCGCGGCCTTAAGGTGACGGGGCCGAAAACTTTCCGCATTGAGCTCTCACGCCCCACGGCGGGATTCCTCGAGCGCCTGGGATACTCGGTCTTTTTCCCCATGCGCTCCGAAGACCAGGATAGGCTGAGCGATCGCGGAACAGATCCCATCGGCAGCGGGCCTTATGTGCTGGCTTCCTGGGAGCGCGAGAAAGCTGTGACCCTCGTGCCGAACCCTCGCTACAAGGGGCCGCGAACGCCGCAGAATGAAGGCATCAAGTTCGTGGTGTATTCCTCGGAGGAGCAGGCCTACCAGGACCTCGTAGATGGCAAGCTGGACGTGCTCACGCGGATCCCGGCGGAGAAGCTAGGCAGCTTCGAAAAGGAACTAGGCTCCCGCGCCTTGACCAAGCCCGGCGGCTCCATCATGGAAATCACCATCCCCGCCAACGATGCGAACTTCCGCGGTGAGGCCGGACGCTTGCGCCGCCGCGCGTTGTCCATGGCAATCGATCGCGAAGGAATGGCCCGGGACATCTTCCACGGTATGGTGCTTCCCGCTACCGGCTTCGTCGCGCCGCTGGACGGTTCCATTCCGCCGACACCGGAGGGGGCCGACGTCTTGACCTACCAGCCGGAGAAGGCCCGCGAACTGTGGGAGCAGGCGGAAAAGCTGGAACCGTTTGATGGGATTTTCAGCATTTCCTATAACACCGACGGCGGCCATAAGACCTGGATCGACGCCGTGGCGAAGCAACTGTCGGATACCCTCGGCGTGCCGGCGGAGGGCCATGAGTTTGCCACTTTGAAGGACCTCAGACAAGAGGTGATTGCCCGTCACCTCACCGGTGCCTTCCGCACGATCTGGCAGGCGGAGTTCCCTGAGGAATCTACCTTCCTGGTGCCGCTATATGCGTCCTACTCTTCGGAGAATGAATCAGGCTTTAACAGCTCTGAATACGATGAGCTGCTGAAGAAGGCGGGGCAGGCGAAGAGCCGGGAGGAAGCCCAAAAGCATTACACGGAGGCTCAAGGCCTGTTGCTGGAAAAGATGCCTGCGATTCCACTGTGGACGACGAAGACTTTCTGCGCTTTCGGCGAGGACATCGTCCCCGCGGGCTACACGTGGAAGCCAACTCCGAATTACTATCTCATCCACCGCGCTTAAGGCTCCAAGGGTTCTGTCAGGCTGAAGGACTAGGCTTGGCGCAATGCTGAAGTATTACTTGTTCGCCATGTGGCAGGCCATCGTGGATCACGGCCTGCCGCTGCTGGGAATGCTGTTGTTGGCGATTCTCATCCCGCGCATCGGCCGGCTGGCCGTGCGGGTGATTGAGTCCCGTTTGGATGAGAATCAAGAATCTACCAAGGCGCGTTTGGCGCTTGCCGGTGCACTGGTCTACGTGGCGCAGGCGGTGGCCTTTTTCCTTCTTGTGTTGGCTGCGCTGGCCAACGTCGGGGTGCCGCCCTTGGGCGCGGCTATCCCGGCGACAGTCGTTTCGGCCGCCGTCGGTTTCGGCGCGCAGGCCATCATCGGTGACTTCCTCGCGGGCTTCTTCATCCTCTCGGAAAAGCAGTTCGGCGTGGGTGATTACGTCAGCTTTGATGGCGTGACTGGCGTGGAGGGCACCGTCGTTTCGCTGACGCTGCGCACGACGACTGTGCGCACACCCACCGGTGAAGTGGTCATGGTGCCGAATGGTTCCGCGGGCGTGGTCACGAACTTCTCGCAAGAATGGTCGCGCGCGGTGGTGGATATCGCCATCCCGGTCCACGAGGGCGAGTCCTTGCCGGAGATCACCGAACAGGTGGAAAAGATTTCGAAGCGAGCCATTGAAGCCCCAGACATCCACGCGGATGTGGCCGGTGAGCTCGACGTTCTGCCCGCCACTGGGCTCACGGCCCCCACTGCGGCCGGCCAGCCATGGCAGGTGCAGTACCGCGTCCTCGTGCAGGTCAACCCCGCCCGCCAGTGGGCGGTGGAGCGCGCGATCCGCTCGGCGCTGCTCTCCACCTTCTGGGATCTGTACAAGCTTCCTACCACTGAGGGCATGCCGGGGGATGTCTCGCAGGAGCTTGGCGACGTCTCCGCTGCCGACGCCCCCACCACCATCATGCCGGCGGCAGATACTGCGGAGCCTTCGCACAATGACGTGTCATCGGATGCGGAGACGGAGGCCATTGCTGCCGACGCCGTCGCTGATGCCGGCGCTATGCCCCAAGACAGCAAAGATGACGGGCCGGGACGGCCGGCTTATGCGGACGACTCCGAGGAGGAAGAAGAGGACGATTATCAGCGCGGCATCTGGCGCGACGATAAGCCGGACAACAAGTGGAATTATTTCTGGACGCTCGGCGGGCGCGTGCGGGCCTCAACCACGGGGCTCATCGCCGGCCTCGGTGTGGTTGGCCTGTTGCTGCTTTCCTCCGCTAACCCTGATGGGGTGGACGCCGGGTGGCTATCGCCCTCGCGGTGGATGGGGCAGTCCGAATCCGCTTCTGAGTCGGCGCAACCTTCTGCGCCTTCCTCCGCGCCACTGACCACACCTCAGGAGGCGCCGGCAACTGACTCCACGGGCTCCGCAGAACAGGAGCCGACGGCAGAAGTTGATCCGGACACTCCAACTGATAGCACCCCGGACAGCGAAGCTGTGTATGCCCCCGCGGATCCGCAGGACGCCGAAACCCAGGCCCCAGTGGAGCAAAACTCCGAAACGCCCGCGCCCACGGCGAATGAGCAGCCTTCCGCGATCGTTTCTGAGGGAGCCGCAGAGCCGTCCACCGTGATGTAGCTCCGCGGCATCACCGAGAGGCGCCACAAAGAGATGAGAGAGGCGCGAGGAGAGGGCGCATCAGAGATATGAGTGATAGGGAAGTGCAGCGACGAAATGCGCTACATTTTTGATATCGGCGCGGCGGGCTCATCCGTTAACGCATGCGGTGTAGCCCGCTGCTGATTTCCAGCTCGCTGTGGCTTTCCGGCGTGATGTAGCCCTCGGATGAGCGCGATTTCCTGCGGGGTAGTGCTGCAGGATATAACTTGAGTTTATGAAGAAGTTCTCTCGCGCGGTTCTCGCCGCCTCTGTTTCTGTATCTGTCGCACTGTCCGTTGTCGTTCCTGCTCAGGCGGAGACCGCGGCCCCTAACGCCGAGGCAACCGCAACGGTTTCCTCCGAGTCTGACTCCTCCTCCCAGGAAGCTGATTCCTCGAGCCAGGGTTCTGGCTCCTCCAACAAGGACGAGGATGACGCCGAATTCCAGCAGTCCTCCGAAGGTGAAATGATTGCACTCGGCGTGGGTATTACCGCAGCGGTCCTCGCGGCTGCCGCCGGTGGCGTGTACTGGGCGGTGCAGCAGCGCATCATTCCGAACCCGCTGCCGGGCATCATCCCGTCTCCGCCGGCACCAGCTCCGGCACCTGCTCCTGCACCGCAGCCTGCCCCTGCCCCCGCGCCGAAGCCAGCTCCGGCTCCTGCTCCAGCCCCGGCGCCCAAGCCGGCTCCCGCACCTAAGTCGGCTCCGGCCCAGAAGCCTGCCCCCGCGTCCTTTACTCGCTGCGCAGACGTGTGGAACGCACTAGGCCGCCCGATCTATGCGGGTGAGCCAGGTTTCCGCTCCAAGTTCGACCGCGATGGTGATGGCGTAGGCTGCGAGCGCGATCCTCGTTAAGCTGGAGCGCATGAGCGCTTTTTCTTCTCTTGAGTCCTGGCCAGTCGATACCGTTGCCGCCGCCTTGTTGCACCGCGGCGAGGTAGTAGAGCAGCTGGGGGATGCCCCCCGCCGCTTCCCGGTGGCCTCCGTGACCAAGCTGGTGGCCGCCTATGGGGTGATGGTGGCCGTGGAAGAAGGGGCGGTGGAGCTGGATCAGCCGGCAGGCCCTGAAGGCTCCACGTTGCGCCATCTTTTAGCCCATGCCTCGGGGGTGGGCTTTGATACTCGGGAGCAACAAAAGCCTGTCGGCGAGCGCCGTATCTACTCCTCGGCCGGCTATGAATGGGCCGCCGAGGAAGTGGAGAAGGCCACCGAGATTCCTTTTGCTGAATACCTTGCTGAAGGCGTGTGCGCCCCGCTGGGGATGCGGGCCACTACCTTGGAAGGCTCGGCCGGGCACGGTTTGGTTTCTAGTGTGGAGGATCTCGCTGCCTTTGCCGGCGAGGTCTATTCGCCGCGCCTGCTCGATCCTTCGACGGTGGAGGAAATGCGCAGCGTTCAGTTTCCGGGACTGCGGGGCATCGTGCCCGGCTATGGCAGCTTCAAAGACTGCACGTGGGGGTTGGGCTTTGAAATCCACGGTGAGAAGCAGCAGTGGATGGGTGGCTTGCCCGCCGATGCCGTGGGGCACTTCGGCATGAGCGGTACCTACCTGTGGGTGGCTGGTGACTGGGCCATGGTTTCGCTGACGGACCGCGATTTTGGCGAGTGGTGCAAGCCTTTGTGGGCCGAGACCAACACGGCCATCTGGCAGGAGTGCCAGGCGGGCTAGCCGGGGTGGCATGACGGTGTTGAGCGTCGTCGCGGCGTGCCGTAGGGCGCCGCAACGGGGGTAGTGGGGTAGCTGTGGCGACAACGCGCGCGTGTTACACACGTTGACTTATGTGACTGAAGTGATTGATGGGGCGAATTTCGGGGTGAAAGTCTCAAGTTCTTGTTGAGGCTGTGGGGGCTTAAGCGCAGGTTGAGGGTTGTTGTGGCTCAAGTGGCGGGGGAAAATTGTGGGCACACAACGACGCACCGTGTGGCCGCATACTGCGGTCGCACCAAGCGGTGTTCGCGCCTCGGCGCGAGTGACGTGATGAAGACAAGTTCGTAGGGGAAGACGAAGCTCGTCTTGCGTCGGCACATGCCGGCGTGCCATCACTCGCACGTCAAAGGAGTTTAAGGAGTGAATCAACGCGTTCACCCGCAGCTGGCCGGTGACACCGCGCCGGCCGCTTCAGCCACCCCACTTGGCAGCCCGGCAGATAACTGGCCCAACCGCGCCTGCGGTGAGGTCTGCACCGCCGTGCTGCAGATCTCGGGCATGCCGCGCAACCTGCGCCCTGCCATCGAGCGCGCCATGGCGCGCTGCATCAGCAGCGAAAGCGAGTTCATAGTGCCTGGTGATGACCCGCTGACCGCCCAATGGTGTACCCGTTGGCACCGCGACCCAGTATGGGATCCGCTTAGCGGCCGCGTTCCTGACAACGCAGGCGGCCTCGGGATAGGCTGCCAGCAAGTTATTACGGGAACGCCCAGCGAACTGGACGCGCTGGGCCGCGCCGTGGAGATGTTGGCGGGGGAGTACGGGTTCAGGGGCGTCGTCAAGCGTGCGGTCTAAGTCCTAGTCCGCGAAAGGATCGAGGATGCGCTCCGGAAGCTCCGCCACAGAGTCGATGACGTGAGTCGGGCGGAAAGGGTAGCGCTCGATGATGCTGTCATCACTGATGCCTGAACGCACCAAGATGCTGCGCATGCCTGCCTCCAATCCCGACTTGACGTCGGTATCCATGCGGTCACCGATCATGACGGTATTTTCCGAGTGCGCGCCGATGTTATTCAACGCGCTGCGCATCATGACGGGGTTCGGCTTGCCCACGTAGTAAGGCTCGCGGTTGGTTGCCGCGGTAATCAGCGCCGCAACCGCACCCGTGGCCGGGAGCACACCCTGCGGGGCCGGGCCCGTGACGTCCGGGTTGGTGGCAATGAACCGCGCGCCGTTGCGGATGAGGTTGATAGCCGTGGTGATGGCTTCAAAAGAATAGGTGCGGGTCTCACCCAAGACCACGAAGTCCGCGTCGCGGTCGTTGAGAATCCAGCCGGCCTCGTGCAAGGCGGTGGTAAGGCCGGACTCGCCCACGACGTAGGCCGTGGACAGGCCAGCCTGGGTGGACAGGAAGGCCGCCGTGGCCGTCGCCGAGGTCCAGATGCGCTCCGCCGGGATGTCCAGACCAGTGTTCTTCAGACGTGCGGAGAGATCCCGCGGGGTGGACATCGAGTTGTTCGTGAGCACCATGTACTCGATGTTGTTATCCTTCAGCGCCTGGATGAATTTATCCGCGCCGGGAATCATCTCCCCTTCTTTGATGAGGACGCCGTCCATGTCTGAGAGATAGGAAATCACGAGTGTTCCTCCACATAATCAGCAAGTTCGCCCACCGTGGTGACGGAGAGCATGGTTTCTTCGTTGAGGCGGACTCCGCAGGCTTCCTCGAGGCGCACGGCTAATTCGATGCGCTCGAGCGATTCAACCCCCAGGTCCTCTAGTTTCGCTTCGCGCTCTAGGCCTTCCTCCACGCCGGTCACCTTCGTGATGAGGCGAGTGAGCTCGCCGTATGCGTCCCCGGCTGGGGAAGCTTCTTTTTCTTCTGCCGGCGCGGAGCCGAAGCGGGCTTGGAGTTGCGCTGAAAGGTCATTAGCCATGGGGCCCAGTCTAGTATTGAAATGTCATGGTTATTCGAGCACGTTCCTCCGCCATCGCCCGCAGCTGGTCGCGCCGGGCCCGCCCCCGCATGCGCTCCATCGAGCACACCGTCCACGATCAGTTGCATGATCTCACGACAGAGCCGGGCCTGACCGGGGTGAAGGACTCGGGCTTCGTGGACAACGACGGCGTGCGCGTGGCGTGGTACGAGGTAGGCCCGCAGGACGCGGAGGTCACCGTGGTTTTTATCCACGGCTACTGCTTGTCTGCTGAGAGCTTCTACTCCCAGGTCAACGACGTGCGCCGCAACTACCCTTCGGTGCGCTGCCTGCTTGTCGACGTCCGCGGCCACGGCCAATCCACCCACGTCACTCCCGCGCAGTGCACGGTTCGGGGCGCGGCCGATGACGTGCTGGCCGTCATCGCTGAGCGCGCCGCCGAGGGGCCGTTGGTGCTGCTTGGGCACTCGATGGGCGGAATGATTGCGCTTAACCTGCTGCGGCGCGCTCCGCGGGAGGTTTTTCACCGCGTTAAGGGCATGACGCTGGTGGCTACCTCGATGCAGCGCTTTGCGGCCGAGGGCGTGGCACGTGTCTTGGAATCGAAGACTCTGGGCATGGTCTATCGCGTCTGTTTGAGGTTGCCGAGCCGGCTCAACCGCGTGCGCTTCGAGGCCGCCGCACTCATCGCCCCGGCCTTCGCGGCGCTGCTGCAGGGCTTCCCGCAGATGGACAAACTGCAATTCCACGTGGCGATGCTGTTGGATACCCCGATGTCGAGCTACGCGGGCTTCTTCGATGACTTGGTGGAGCACTCCGAGTTCGGCGCGGCGGCCAGGCTTAGAAACGTGCCGGGCGAAATTGTGGTGGGCAGCCTTGACATCGTGACTCCGCACCGCCAATCGGAGGTCATTGCCCGTCACTGGCCGGACTCCACCCTGACTGTCATTGACGGCGCCGGGCACATGGTGATTTTGGAGGAGCCCAGCGAGGTCTCCAAGGCTTTGGGGCGCGTCCTCGATGGAGTGCTGGGCAGCTAGGGTCTGCTGTGGTGGTCGAACTGCCCGTTCTGCCAAAGTTATAGCCTC
>NZ_KV797532.1:25372-67738 GCF_001809405.1 Corynebacterium sp. HMSC055A01
CTGCCCGTTCTGCCAAAGTTATAGCCTCTGTTTCAAGATCTGGCCAGAACTTTGGCAACAACGGCAGTTGCCCCTGGGCTTGAACATGAGTTGAACATGAGAAAGCCCCTCCTGCTCAGGCAGAAGGGGCTGGAAAGCTTGAGGCTCTTAAGGCCTAAGCCTTAGTCCTCATCGGAGGACGTGGAGAGGGTGGACGTCGGGTCGTCGAGCTTGAGCTCGCGAGCCGCCTTTTCCACGGTGCTGCGCTCCACCTTGCCCTCGCGAGCCAAGCCCTCGAGGACTGCGACGACGATGGACTCGGCGTCGGTGTTGAAGTAGCGGCGGGCACCCTCGCGGGTATCAGAGAAGCCGAAGCCGTCTGCACCCAGGACGATGTAGTCACCCGGGACGTAGGGGCGAATCTGCTCCTGCAGGTCCGTGGCGAAGTCGGAGACACCAACGAACGGTCCCTCGAAGCCCTTGAGCTGGGAGGTGGCGAATGCCTCGGTGGGCTCAACGCCCTTGCGCAGAGCTTCCTTGTTGCGGGCAGCGCCGTCGCGCGCCAGCTTGACCCACGAGGTGACGGAGAACAGCGACGCCTTGACGTCGTAGCTTTCAGCCAGGATTTCCTGTGCACGCAGGGCCTCGTACATGCCCACACCGGAGGCCAGGATGTTGGCCGGGATGGAGCCGGACTCAGCGGTGTTGTAGTGGTAGATGCCCTTGTGCAGGCCCTCGACGTCGAGGTTCTCCGGCTCGGCAGGCTGCTTGACCGGCTCGTTGTACACGGTGATGTAGTACATGATCGGCTCGTTGTCCTCGCCGTACATGCGCTCGATACCGCGCGGAACCAGGTGCGCAATCTCGTAGCCGAAGGCTGGGTCGTAGACTTCCACGGCCGGGTTGGTCGACGCCAGGATCGGGGAGTGGCCGTCCATGTGCTGCAGGCCCTCGCCGGTCAGGGTGGTGCGGCCGGCGGTAGCGCCGATGATGAAGCCGCGGCCCAGCTGGTCGCCGGCAGCCCAGAAGGCATCGCCGGTGCGCTGGAAGCCGAACATCGAGTAGAAGATGTACAGCGGAATCATCGCCTCGCCCTGGGTGGCGTAGGAAGTAGCAGCTGCGGTGAAGGAGGCGGCTGCGCCTGCCTCAGAAATACCCTCGTGCAGAATCTGGCCGTCGGCAGCCTCGCGGTAGGAGAGCATGAGGTCATGATCCACCGGGACATAGTTTTGGCCGCGCGGGTTCCAAATCTTGAGAGTCGGGAACCAGGAGTCCATACCGAAGGTGCGGGCCTCATCCGGAATGATCGGAACGACGCGCTTGCCCAGCTCCTTATCGCGCATGAGCTCCTTGAAGGTACGCACCAGAGCCATGGTCGTTGCCACGTCCTGCTTGCCCGAGCCCTTGCGCACCGAACGCAGCTTGGACAGATCCGGGGTGGTGAGAGTTTCGAAGTTCTCACGGCGCTCCGGCAAGAAGCCACCCAACTCGTTGCGGCGCTCCAGCATGTACTTGATTTCCGGGGCGTCCTTGCCCGGGTGGTAGTACGGCGGCAGGTACGGATCGGCTTCGAGCTGCTCGTCGCTGATCGGGATTCCCTGCTTATCGCGGAAGAGCTTCAGATCCTCCAGCGTCAGCTTCTTCATCTGGTGGGTCGCATTGCGGCCCTCGAAGTTGTGGCCCAAGCCGTAGCCCTTAATGGTGTGGGCCAGGATGACCGTCGGGCGGCCGGTGCCCGCGTAGCTCAGCGCCTTGTCGTATGCGGCGTAGATCTTGCGGTAGTCGTGGCCGCCGCGGCGCAGTGCCCAAATCTCATCATCGGACATGTCCTCAACCAGCTTGAGCGTGCGCTCATCACGGCCGAAGAAGTGCTCGCGGACGTAGGCGCCGTCGTTAGCCTTGAAGGTCTGGTAGTCACCATCAGAGGTGGTGTTCATGATGTTGACTAGGGCGCCGTCTTTATCGGCTTCAAGCAGCTTGTCCCAGCCGCGGCCCCAGACAATCTTGATGACGGACCAGCCAGCGCCGCGGAAGAAGGACTCCAGCTCCTGAATGATCTGGGTATTGCCGCGCACCGGGCCGTCGAGACGCTGCAGGTTACAGTTGACCACGAAGGTCAGGTTGTCCAGCTCGTAGAGGGACGCCATCTGCAGCAGACCGCGGGACTCCGGCTCATCCATCTCGCCGTCGCCGAGGAAGGCCCAGACGTGCTGCTTGGAGGTGTCCTTAATGCCGCGCTTCTCCAGATACTTGTTGAAGCGTGCCTGGTAGATGGCGTTGATGGGGCCAAGGCCCATGGACACGGTGGGGAATTCCCAGAAGTCCGGCATCAGGCGCGGGTGCGGGTAGGACGGCAGGCCCTTGCCTTCGCCGCGCGAGTGCTCCTGGCGGAAACCGTCGAGGTCTTCCTCGGTGAGGCGGCCTTCCATGAAGGCGCGTGCGTAGACGCCCGGTGAAGCGTGGCCCTGGAAGAAGACCTGGTCACCGCCGGAGGGATCGTCCTTGCCCTTGAAGAAGTGGTTCAAGCCCACCTCATACAGCGGGGCAGCGCCTGCGTACGTGGAAATGTGTCCACCGACGCCAATGCCCGGGCGCTGTGCGCGGTGCACCATGATGGCCGCGTTCCAGCGGATCCAGCGGCGGTAGCGCTTCTCCAATTCCTCATCGCCCGGGAACTCCGGCTCGAGGGAGGTTGGGATGGTGTTGACAAAATCCGAGGACGTCAGGGACGGCAACGGCACGCGCTTGGCGGTAGCGCGCTCAAGAAGACGCAGCATGAGGTAGCGGGCGCGCTCCGGATCGGAAGAGTCCAGCAGACCGTCGAGGGAGTCCATCCACTCGCGGGTTTCTTCCGGGTCGGAGTCGTGCAGGTATGCTGCCACGCCATCGCGGACGATGGGGAAGTTGGAGTCGCCGTTGTGGGCGTCCAAGTCGGCCATTAAATCCTCCTGGTTCGTAGTACAAAGATCTGTTCCTAGGATACGCGCCGCTTTCACGGCGGGGCATTTGGAGGCCCCCAGGGGTGGGTTCATGGGGGAAAATGTCCACCACTGGGGAAGATAGGGGGAGGTTCGTCGCGAAAAAGTGCACCGTAGACGTTAAAATACTCTGCATGACATCAACTACTTCATCGGAAGGAACTCAGCGAGTGACGGGATTTGCAGCCAAGCTCGGCATCGAAGAGGGGCAGATTGCTCTGGAGCTTGGCTGGGACGAGGACTGTGACTCCACGATTTCTGAGTCCATCGAGGACGTGTTGGGGGAGGATTTCCTCGATGAGGAGACCGACGAGCTGTGTGACCTCGTGCTGCTGTGGTGGCGCGCGGAGGACGGCGATTTGGTCGATGGGCTGGTCGATGCCACCCGTCCCCTGGGGGATTCCGGCCGTATCTGGCTGTTGACCCCAGGCGCTGGAAAGCCGGGCAACCTCGAGCCCGGTGAGATCTCCGAATCCGCTCAGCTGGCTGGTCTGGTGCAGACCAAGGCTGAGCGCCTCGGTGAGTGGCAGGGTTCCTGCCTTGTAGCCCGCGGCTACACCAAGAAGCCTTAAGAAGTATCGCAGGTTATGCCTGCTCACGCGGCATTCGCAGCGACTAGTTACACCCTGATTTGTTGCTGCGGGTGCCCATAGGCTAATCTTGTGCGAGCACACAGTGCACTGCGGCTTTAGCTCAGCTGGAAGAGCAACTGGTTTACACCCAGTAGGTCGGGGGTTCGATCCCCTCAGGCCGCACAAAATGGAAGGCCAAACCAACTTTAAGGTTTGGCCTTTTACTTATTCCCGGGTTGATCCCGGATGAGGGGATGAATGAAGTACTTACGCGTGTTCACGGAGGTCACTTTTGCCCCGTAAGTATTTCAAACTACTTTTCTCCAGAAGTGCGCCCAATCCTAGGTGGCGCTACACGGAGCTTGAACAGGAAAGCCTCAAGCACATGTAAGGCGAAGTCGTTAGGGATGCCTTGATCAGTGCGTCCCTTTCTCTAACCGACCTTGTCACAAGCGATACCGTCGCCGTCGCGGTCTAGGCGTCGGCTATAGCCAGGGCTTCCCGCAGTCATATGAGAATAGCCTGCTTCTTGGGCTTCCTCGCAGCTTCTAAAATTCAAATCAGCTGGCGGCTGATCAAGTTGAGGCGCCGGCTGTTGCTCAAACTGCTGTTGCTCTTCGAGCTCCTGCTGCAAACGTTGCTGTTCAGCTTCTTCCCGCTCAGCTGCTTCTTGCTCGGTCTGACGCCGTTGGGACTCCACAATTTCCTCTTGTTTGCGTCGCTCTTCTTCTGCAGCACGAATCTCGTTGTCGCATTCTTCTGTCCAGCCTTGTGAGCCATCAGTGAAAAATGTATTTTTAGCCCCATCAATGGGTTCACATCGATCAATTTGCTTCGGCGGGGTGCTAGTTGTAGGCGACTCTTCGGTGGTCTTGGGGGCCGGTGACTGGGTCGAGGTTTCTGGCTCAGTTAGATGTTCGCCGGAATCTTCTTGACTCATACTTGAAGAACTAGGAGTGATAAGTCCTCCGACGAGTGCCGAGAGAATTGCAATTGCTGTAATGATGCCCCAGTGGCGTTTAAGTGGGGCGGCACCATTAATCTCTCGCCGTTGGTGTAACAGATACCAAGCACTAGGAAGGACAAAGGCTAGGCCTATGAAGAGTCCTCCAGCAATGCTTCGAAAAGATCCTGAGGCAATACTTCCTACGATTATCAGTGCGCCGAAAATGATTCCGCCCCAAGCGAGGAAGTTCTTAAACTTTAATTTCTTGTTCATATGTACAAATGGTGAGAATCCAAGTAGGAACTCGGTATAAGCCCTAGTGATACTTGGTAGTTGGTAACTCTAGTTATTGCAGTCTACTGCGCTTGAGCAGGGGACGAAGGAAACTTGAGCTCACTAATATTCAGGTGCTAGTAGCGCTCCTGACCGCGCTCACGGATCTTCTCGTAGAAGTCCGGCTTGGCGGAGCCATAGCGTGAGCGGGAGCGGCGCGAAGGCTGCGTGGCAGCCGCAGGCGTCGAAGGCGGGGCAGCAGGCATCGTAGCATCAGAGTGCTCGCCGGAAGGAGCCTCGTGCGCGGAGCTATCGACGTCCGCAGCCGCATCGGGGGAGCTGGTACCGGCACCGGTGGCGGCCGCAGTGGCCTCAGCAATCAGGGCATCCTCATCGCGGGCGCGGCGGCGCTCCCGGATCTCAGACCACACGAAGTAGGCAAAGCCCAGCGGCGCCATCACACCGAAGGCAATCCACTGGTAGCCATAGGACAAGTGGTTGCCGCGGTCCAGCTTTGGAACCGGCAGCGCATGCAGCTCACCTGGCTGCTCGGGGGAGAGTTGGAGGTAGTCGTGGGCGAGGGGGACGTCGACAAGCTCTGCAATCTGCTCCGTATTGATGGAGTAGACCTGCGTGTATCCCTGTTCCTCAATGGGTGCGGAGGTGTGCTTGCGTTCGTCGTAGCGCGCCATGGCCACGATGGTGACCTCGCCCTGCGGGGCCGGGTCGATGTGGGGGACGGAGTTGCCCTCGTCCGTGGGCATCCAGCCGCGGTTGACCAGGAAGGTTTCACCAGACTCGGTTTCAAAGGGGACCAGCGACTGGAATCCCGGGGCGGATTCCACCGGGCGCAGGCGCAGGAGCACCTCATCTTCTGAGAGGTAGTGGCCGGTTAGCTCCGCGCGTTCCCACTCCTTGTGCAGGGAGCCATCAGCAGAAAAGACTTCGGTGACCGGCTGGGGGTCGGCGTCGTAGGCCTCCTCAATGAGGTGGTTGCGCTCCACAATCTGCGCGTCCTTATTCAGCTGCCACGGAGCGAGCACCGTGAAAGACAAATAGGAAAACGCGACGATGAAGATGAGAGAGAGCACCCACCCAGGCTTGAGGAATGTCTTAAGCATGATGACCAGTCTAGTAGCCGCGCAGAATTATCTAGCCGTGGTTTTCTTTAATCCAGTCGAGCAGCCCCGGAACGGAAGCATCGATCTCACTGCGGGTGCGGGCGAAGTCCTCCTCCGTGCCGTAGAAAGGATCCTCCACGCTGGCATCCTCCGGTGAGTTCGGATCGAAGCTGCGCATGAGGCGCACCTTGTCTTCCGGGATGCCGCGCTCGATGAGGGCATCGCGGTGGCCGGTGTCCATGGCCACGAAGAGGTCCGCGTCCATATGGTCCGGACCCAGCTGGGCGGCCTGGTGGCCGGCGCCATCGTGGCCGCCGCGGCGCAGCTCAGCCACGGCGCGCTCGTCCGCGCCCTGGCCCACGTGCCAGCCGCCGAGGCCGCAGGAAGAAACTCGCGCGAGGAGATCGAGCATGTCGGTCTCCATGGCGTCGCGTGTAATGATTTCCGCCATGGGTGAGCGGCAAATGTTGCCCGTGCACACGAAGACGATGTGGAGCTGGTTGTCGTTCTCCGGAGGCGTCATGCAAAGGCTCCTTAAGCTAGAGGGGTGCGCTGGCGAACGAAAGCTAGGATATAGCAGCGACGCGACTGACGTGAAACCTCAAGCCAACAAGGAGCATACGAGATGGCAGAACGAACGACCGTTGGCGAGATCCGCCGCGTAATCCACGAGGCCTACCCGCCGCAGCTGGCCGAGTCCTGGGATGCCGTTGGCCTGGTGTGCGGCGACCCCACAGACGAGGTGAGCACCGTGGCCTTCGCTCTGGACTGCACCCAGGAAGTGGCAGACAAAGCCGTGGAGCTCGGCGCGCAGATGCTCGTGGTGCATCACCCGCTGCTGCTTCGCGGGGTGACCTCGGTGGCGGCGGATACGCCGAAGGGCAAGGTCATCCACACTCTGATACGCAATGGCGTGGCCCTGTTGGCCGCGCACACCAACGCGGATAAGGCCCGCCCGGGTGTCAACGACAAGCTGGCTGAGCTCGTCGGTATCACGCCCGGCCGCCCCATCGTCCCGGTGGAGCCCTATGAGAACCTCGACGAGGCCTTAGGGCTAGGGCGCGTGGGCGAGCTTGAGCAGCCGGTGACTCTGCGCGAATTCACCCAGCGCGTGGCCGATGCCCTTCCGGAAACCGAATGGGGAGTGCGCGCGGCCGGCGATCCGGAGCGCATGGTGAAGAAAGTTGCCGTCTCCAGTGGCTCGGGGGATTCCTTCCTGGACCACGCGGCGGCTCTCGGCGTGGACGTCTACGTCACCTCCGATTTGCGCCACCACCCAGTGGATGAGCACCTGCGCGCCGCGCACCTGGCGGAGCCGGAGGGCCCGGCCGTGGTGGATACCGCTCACTGGGCCAGCGAGTTTCCCTGGACTGCCCAAGCGCGCGATATTGTGGAGGACGCATTGCGCGTGAACACCGAGATCATCGATGTCCGCACCGACCCATGGACGATTTCTGCGCATAAGGAGAACTAAATGAAACTGCCACAGGACCTGCAGAGCATCTTGCTGGAGCTGGCCACCCTCGAGCGCTCCCAGGCGCTAGGTGGGGCAACCACCATCCCGGAGCAAGAGGAGTACGAGAAGGCCCAGGCCGCACACGCCCGGCTTGTCGACGCCTCCGGCTCCGCCCAGCTCGCCGTCGACGACATGGAACTGGAGATCTTGCGCATTCAGGCTGACGAGCGCAAGCTGCGTCAGCGCGAGCGCGATGACAAGGCGCAGCTTGGTGCTGCGACCGACCCAGAGACCCGCAAGGACCTGGAGCACGATCTCTACGCTGCAAAGTCCCGCATCGCGGATCTTATGAGCGAGCTACAGGAAGCCCATAACGAAATCCACGCACTGCGCGCCAACCTTGATGTTCACGGCGCGAAGGTCTCCGATTCCGAGCGTAAACTCGAAGTACTCAAGCGCGCGGCCGAGGCCGCCCAAGAGGCCGCGGCGAACCGCCCGGATCCGCAGGTGCGCATCGGCGAGCTGCGCGAGCAGCTGCCCGCGGATGTCCTGGAGGAGTACGAGACCGTGCGCGAAGAAAACGGCGTGGGCGCTGCGGCCTTCACCGGGCGTGGTTGCGGTGGTTGCTTCATCGTGCTGCCGCCGGCCGAGCAGAACGCGGTGCGCAACGCTGCTGCCGACGAGGTTCCGCAGTGCAGCGACTGCGGCTCCTACCTGGTGCGCCCGGCCTCATGAAGCTAGTCATCTTTGCTGACGGCGGCTCCCGCGGCAATCCCGGGATCGCCGGCTCCGGAACTGCGGTCTATAACGAGGACCGCTCGCAGCTGCTCAGGGAAATCGCTTACGTCGTGGGCCAGAAGTCCACGAATAACGTGGCCGAATACCACGGGTTGCTGCGCGGTTTGGAGGCCGCGGTGGAGCTGGGCGCGGATGAGGTGGAGTTCTATATGGACTCCAAGCTCGTGGTGGAGCAGATGAACGGGCGCTGGAAGATCAAGCACCCGGATATGCAGAAGCTCGCCATCGAGGCGCGCCGCCTGCTCAACCAGATTCCGCGCTTCAGCCTCGAGTGGGTTCCGCGCGCCAAGAACTCGGTGGCCGATGAGCTCTCCAACGTGGCGATGGACGCCGCCGCGAAGGGCGAGCCCGTGGGCATCCTCGATATGGGTGCCGGCGACGCCGTTGAAACCGGCGCCGCTGTCGATGCTGCGGGCAGTGAAGAACCCGGCGGGGAGGCAGGGGAGACGTCGCCAAGCACGGCGTCTTCAACCGCGGCCGACTGGCGCTCCGAGACCGGACAGTCCACCCGCTTCATCCTGCTGCGCCACGGGCAGACGGCGATGTCCGCCGCCAAGCAGTACTCCGGGCGTGCAAACCCCGAGCTGACCGAGCTGGGCAAGAAGCAAGCGCTCGCCGCTGCCCAAGCCCTGGCCGATACCCACATCGATGCCGTGGTGTGCTCGCCGCTGCGCCGCTGTCAGCAGACGGCTGCCGCCGTGGTTAAGGGCCGTGAGCTGCGCGTGGAAACCGTCGAGGACCTCATCGAGGTGGACTTCGGGCGCTGGGAAGGCAAGACCTTCGCCGAAGCCGATGCCGCCGACCCCGAGCTCCACGCGCGTTGGCTGAAGGATACGTCCGTGGCCTGCCCGGGTGGCGAGTCCCTGCGCGCAGTGCACCGCCGCGTCAGTGCTGCGCGCCGCGAGCTGCAGCAGCGCTATGCAGAGCAGACTGTCCTCGTGGTCTCCCACGTCAACCCCATCAAGTCCTTCGTGCGCCAAGCACTCGATTCCGGACCGCAAACGCCCAACCACCTCTTCCTTGAGCTGGCTTCTGTGAGTGAGGTCGAGTTCTTCGAGGGCGGTAGCACCCTGCACCGTTTCAACGATGTGGGGCATCTGGGCGCGCTGTGATAAACTAACAGGCGCGAATGAGCCGACCGGGCAAACGCGTTCCGTCGAACCGGCCCCATTATGGGGCTAGGCGCGGGCCGAGGAAAGTCCGGACTCCACAGAGCACGGTGGTTGCTAACAGCAACCCGGGGTGACCCGCGGGAAAGTGCAACAGAGAGTAGACCGCCGCGTACCTCCACTGCGTTTCGGCGCGGCGAAAGGGAAGCGGTAAGGGTGAAAGGGTGCGGTAAGAGCGCACCAGCACCGTCAGCGATGGCGGTGGCTGGGTAAACCCCACTGGGAGCAAGGCATCACGGCCCGCCACGTTAGCGGGCCCGATCAGGCGTTAGTAGGCTGCTCGCCGAAGCCTGAAGGTAGCTGCTTGAGCCAACTGGCAACGGTTGGCCTGGATGGATGTTTGCCACCGCGTCGCGTGCGCGGCACAGAATCCGGCTTATAGGTTGGCTCATTCGCACCCACGCTTTTATTTTTTGGAACAATGGGGCGGCATGAAACTATATGCCGCGCCCTTGGACTTTCGGCCCATCGCTGAGGAGTTTTCCGTTCCGACCGACTTCCCAGAGGAGGTCACCGCACAGGCCGCCTCCGCGCAGGACCGCTATGCCGAGCAGCGCCGCGATGCCCGGGACATCCCGCTGGTAACAATTGATCCGGCCGGCTCCATGGACTTGGACCAGGCCGTGTTCATCGAGGCGCGCGATGGCGGCTACCGCGTGCTCTATGCCATCGCGGATGTCGCCGCGTTCATCGAACCGGGCTCCGCACTCGAGCAGGAATCCCTCAAGCGCGGCCAGACCATTTACCTGCCGGATGAGCCGGCGCGGCTGCACCCGGCAGAGCTCTCCGAAGATAGGGCTTCGCTGCTTGCCGACGTCGACCGCCCCGCCGTCCTCTGGACCTTCGACCTCGACTCCGCAGGTGAGGTGGAGGACTTCTCGGTGGAGCGCGCGCTCGTGCGCAGCCACGCGCGGCTGGACTACGACCAAGTGCACGCCGACTTGGAGAAGGGCACGCTGCATTCCTCCATCGCCTTGCTGCCGGAGGTGGGAAAGCTGCGCCAGGCTTCTTCGCTGCGCCGCGAGGCGATCAACTTGCGCATTCCCTCGCAGCGCGTATCCGAAAGCAGCGATGGGGAGAAAGGCCACTATGAGCTGGTCATGGAGCCGCGCCATGAGGTGATGGATTATAACTCGGAGATTTCCCTGCTCACCGGAATGTGCGCGGGGCGGCTGATGGAATCACACGGTGTTGGATTCCTGCGCACCCTATCGGCGGCCACCCCGGAGGCTGAGGCCACCTTCCGCTCGGAGGCGGAGGCCCTGGGTTTTGAGCTGGGGGAGAGCAGCATCTCTGAATTCCTGCATTCCGTGGATGCGGATTCGCCGCGCGGGATGGCGGTGATGCGCGAGGCCCAGCGTTTGCTTCGTGGTGCTGACTACGTGTGGCTGGAGGATGGCCAGGCGGACGTGCACGCGGGAATCGGCGGCTACTATGCGCACGTGACGGCCCCGCTGCGGCGTCTAGTTGACCGCTTCGCCACGGAGGTGTGCCTGGCGCTCAGCGGCGGCTACGAGGTTCCGCAGTGGGTGCGTGAGCGCGCCGGGGATGTCATTTCCACGATGCGCTCGACATCGCAGCTGGCCTCCCAGGTGGATAAGGCCTGTTTGAACCTTACGGAGGCGACGGTCTTGGCGCCGTGGGTAGGCACCAACTTCGAAGCCGTGGTGGTCGATGGCGGGGAACAGCGCGAGAAGGCGCGCCTCTTCGTCCTAGACCCGCCGGTGATGGGGCAGGCCGTAGGCCACCCGGAGACCGGCAAGGAGACGATGGTGTCCTTGGTCAAGGCCGACGTTGAGGAGCGCGATGTGCTCTTCGCGTGGCCGGCGGACTAGTCCTCGGTGATTGCTGGGCTTCCGGCAGTAAGCGGGACGACAAGCAGGCCGTCCTCGGCCAAGTCGGCCGCAAAGTTTGCGGCCTTGGTGCTCGGCACGTAGGCGATGACCGCGGAGGACGTGCCCGCGTGGGCGGAGCGTGCCGCGACGGCGCCGCGCGCGGTGGCCAGCTGCGCGAGTTTCTCCGCGGAGCTGAATTCATACACGGTGGACAAGGCTGACTGCGACTGCGTGAGGAGCGGGAAAAGCTCGGTGCCGCGGCGCGAGCGCAAAGCGCGGGCAACTCCTTCGGCGCGCTCGGTTTCCTCTGAGTAGAAGGTCAGCCACGCGGTGGCTTGCGCGATGGTCGGCTGATTCTCGGTGCCGTGCACCTTGTGGACAGCGGCGAGCCACTCGAGGACGCGTTGGGGTGCATCCGGCAACAGGCGCAGCGAAGGCGTGCCGAAGGCGCGGCAGGCGGCGTCGATGAATCGCTCGCGGGTGCGAATCTCTGCGACGGCTTCTAAGGAATCGGCATCACTTGGCACGGCCAGCGCGAAAGCCGCGATGTCTTTGTTGACCATGTGCGGTGCCTGGGTGACGGAGCCGTCGGCGTAGTCGATGATGGTGATGGACTCACCAGTGCCGCGCAGCGCGGCGGAGTGGCGGGCGCGCAGCGCCGGGAATCGGGCGAAGGTGCCAACTGCTTGGGAACACACCTCCGCGATGCGGGCGCGCAGCGGGGCGTCATGCAGATCATCCGCGTTGCCGAGCAACGCTAGCGCTGTGGCAATGTCGATGGCCGCGGCGGCGCCGAGTCCGGTCGAATCGGGGATGTCGTTGACCACGGTGATATCGGCGCCGGCGGTCTCGCGGGTAAGGAGCTGGCGGTTGATCATGGTGTAGATGATGCCGCCGAGGCGCGCGGCGATGGCCCCTTCGGGTGCAGGGGGTTCGATGGGCTGGCCTTCGGAATCGACGCTGGGCTGTTGCTCCGCGGCGAGGGAAGAGACCTGCTCGAGGGAAATTTGGTCTTCAACGGTCTCGCCGTTGGTGTGCTCTAGGCGAACCTTGACCAGGCCGTCGCTGCGGGGGCTGACAGCTGCTGCCGCGCGGATGTTGGCCAGGCCCATGATGGCGATGCCGCCGTAGTGATCGATGTGCTCGCCGATGAGTGCCCAGGTGGCAGGGGCGCTGGCAACATGAGCTGCATCAGCGCCCACGTTCTCGCGGTGTGCGGCGCGAACGCGGTCGACGGCCGGGGTCGAAGGGGCAGTCCACAGGGGCATCGGGAAGGTTCTCCTTTGCTGGTGGCGAAAGCCTGCCTAAAAGAAAAGGCAGGAGTAGGTGACCAATCTATTCTAACGGGCGTGACCCGCGGGCGGTCTGTAGTGTGGGGTGCACTGATTACTTGCCCGACAGAACGGAGAAAACTATGGCTGAGACTGACAACAAGTGGTTCTACGACCCGTCTACCGGTGAGGTATCCCAGGGAAAGGTGTCCGGCTGGGAGAACCGCATGGGCCCCTACAATTCCCGCGAGGAAGCCGAGCGCGCTATTGAAATCGCGCAAGCCCGCACCGCCGCGGCTGATGCTGAGGATGCCGCCGAAGACGATAACTAGGCGATAGCTAAACGTCTCATGGCCGGCCATGAGGCGGATGCGAAAAGCTCGGGCCCACACCACCGCAAGCAGGCGATGGTGTGGGCCGTTGTGGTGACTGCACAACTACACAGCCACGCAGGATGAGCCGGCGGCTTAGCGCAGCTTCTTGCGCAGCGGCTTAAACGCGGACTTGATGGCTTTAAAGCTGTCCGAGTAGGCGTTGAGTGCTTCCAACCCGATGACGCGCTCGCGCTGGTAGAGCAGACCATAGCCGAAGGTATCCTCGCCACGCCGGCGTGCGGTTTCTGCCAATTCGAGCAACTTATCGCGAGATGTCACGGAATCCTGGAAGTCTCCCAAGACAGATTGCATCTGCTTGCAGGCCTTGTAGAGGTTCTTGGTCTTTAGCGTGGTGGCTGAACCAGCGGCCTCAGCTGCATAGCGCAGTTTCTTTGCGGCCTTGCGCATATCGTGGAAGTACTCTTCACGCTCATGCAGCGTCAGCTCGGTGTTATCCCAGTTGGAGATAGCCTTCTTGTGGCGCTTGACCAGCTTGTCATAGGCCTGCTTGAGGTGCAGCGCCATCACCGTGTCAAGATCGTGGGACTCTTCTTCATCACGTTTGGCGTGCTTCGGCGCATAGTCCTTCGCTGCCTCCTGCTGCTCAGATAGTTCAGCGGAAGCTGTGGCAGCGGAATCAGATTCCACCGCACCGTTGTCCCCGGCGCTGGTGTCTTCGTCAACCGAAGCATCCTCGGCGGCGACTGGCGGGTTGGAAAGGAATGCGTCGAGCGCATCGAGCAGAGCCAGGTACTGGTCAGAATCGAGAGCGGCGATGACACGACGATGCGCGCGGCGGTAAGCGCGGCCCATATCGTGTGCGATGTGTTCGCGGGTGGCTTCATCAAGCACATCGGAGTCCTCCGATGCGAGGAGATTCTGCCAGCGTTCTTCCACAACTTCGGCGTCACGAGCAACGCCAAGCATGGCAGCAAGCTCCTTGAGATCGCACTCTAAGCGTTTGATCTCCGGGCCCACGACAATGCCGTGGAAGGTTTGAAGGTGGCTGCGCAATTCGCGGGTAGCAACGCGCATTTGGTGCACGGAATCCCACTCATCACGGCGTACCCGCGGATCAAACTCGACGAGCTTATCCCGATTAGCTCGCAGTGCCTCCACGACTGCCGCCGCGGGGGAGCCGGGCTCCACGTTAGACGTTGCGAGTGCTGGGGGAAGCTCGACATTGTTGATGGACTGCCCCAATGCTGACTTCAGCTTGGACGGTGAGGGGGAAACCCGCGCGCCAGAACTGATCAACAGGGAGGTGGCATGACGCAGTAGCGCGCTGCCCTCCTTCGTACCGGGCAGTTCTCCTGCGAGCTCTACTTCCCACTCGCGCCATGTGCTCTGAGAGCCACCTGGTAGGAAAGAGAATGCGGTGACATGGTCATCGCAGAACTCAGCGACAGGCTGCTCGTCCGTGTTTACGAGGAGCAATTCGGTGCGGTTGTTGTCCACTTGTGCAATGGGTTCAAGCGGGTGGTTACGGATCACCGAACGAACCTGGTGGAGGAGTTCGGCCGGGACTTCGTACTTGCCGTCGACGGGTTCACCGAGTTCGGCTCGGATTTCGGTACGACCTTCCGCGCCGGGAATTTTGATATGCCAGCCATCGTCATTTCCACCGGTGCGGCGCCGCAGCGTGATCTTCGCGTGGGTAAGGCGGAGATCCTCAGTGTCGTAGTAAATCGCCGACAACGAGTGGTGGCGAGTTTCTGAGACTCGGGCTACCTCATCGAGGCGGGCGAGATCTGGTACCGGGGTGGTTTCATCCACGGCGAACTTGGCTTCGATTTCAAGAAACGTCTTTGGAGACATGTACACACCTTCGTCGGGGAGCGAAATGATAAAAGAAGAGGTATAAAACCTCTGCACTGCCTTCTAGGTTACCTGGCTAATAGTGCAAATGTGCCAACCCTTGCTGGTCCTTAACCGGTGAGTTGGCGGCGCCCACCCAAGCCCGAGGAATCACCACCCAAGTGGGAATTCTCCGCGGCAGTTGCACCTGCGGACATCCCTGCATGGTTCCTCATTGCTAAGGAGATGGTTCGCGAATCAGGGAAGAGGTGATCAGCTAAAGCTTCTGCCTTATGTCTGCGTACTTCCACCGCTGATAAAGATCGCTGAGCGAGGGCTACGTCGTTTTTCCTTTTGGCGTTGCTGCCCGCAGCCGAGTCTGTCTGTTTCTCGTCGTGAGGCGCCAATGAGGCGTTCGCTTCCTCCAAAAGCTCCCCAATGCGGGTGGCGTAGGCCAAAATGAAGCTTCGGCGAAACGACGCCACATTGCCGAGTAATCGCGCGTTGTCGGCAGCCTCCCCATGAGTCATGTGCCATTCGCACTGCCGCAGGAGGGAAGCGAACAGGTCGCTGACATGATCAATGTCCGCCTCGGCGCCAAAGACGGTGATGATTCCCATGGGGTGAAGCTTGAGGACGGTGCATCCATTTCGATCCGCGATGACGCTAAGAAGCGTGGTCTTGTGGTTGATATAGGGCGCGCTGATACGGATGCGTGTGGACATCACCGTGTCCGGGGATTCGGCGAGTGCCTCATCGAGACGGTGCCGTTGTTGAAGGCTCTGTGCTTTGGCAATGAGTGCACTGGCTTCCTCTTCATAAGGAGTGGATTCTGCCTTTCGCAGAAGTTGGGTGATCTTGTTGCGGATCCGATTCTCTTTGCTGTCTTGGTTTGCCCGAGAACTAGTTTTCTCTGCTGCGAGCACGTCAACGTCACGCAGCGGGGGCAGAGCGGAAGTAGCGTCAATGAGCCGTATGAGGTCATCGGTCGACATAGTCATCGAGTTAGGCGGGGAGACGCTTAACCATTCCTTGCGCAGCACAGTAGAACTAATCTGCGCGGGAATATGGGCAGCGGCACGATAAATAAGAGGGTGGCAAAAGCTGCCTAGGACGTGGAGTAAGTCCTTAGGTGACCATCCTTGACTGGCAGCTTGGCAAATGAGCTCGAGTCCTCGTGCGCTTAAGGTTCCGTGGTGGTTGTTCATAGCTGTTCCTGTTCCGTTTGTATGTGTACATCTGTTCGGTTGTGAGGCCATTCAAGCACGTGAGACTGATATCTGGTCTAAGAGTCGAAAAAATTTGCCCCCGAGATACTCTTGCCAACTGGGACAATAGTTGGAAGGGCGGGGGCAAAAGCTGCAACTCCCGCCGTTACTTGGGCCCGCGGCGGTAGGGTTTAGAACATGAACAGCCAACACGAATTCGTCCTTCGTACAGTTGAAGAACGCGATATCCGCTTCATTCGCCTTTGGTTTACTGACATCTTGGGGGCGCTGAAATCGGTGGTAATGAGCCCCTCAGAGTTGGAATCTGCCTTTGAGGAAGGTGTTGGCTTCGATGGTTCCTCGGTGGAAGGGTTCTCCCGCATCTCAGAGGCCGACACTATCGCAATGCCGGACCCTTCAACCTTCCAAATCATGCCCTTTGACAAGGAAGAACCAGAGCTTCTTTCGGCACGCATGTTCTGCGATATTACCCAGCCCGATGGGCAACCTTCCTTGGTGGACCCGCGCCACATTCTGCGCCGTCAGGTTACTGAGGCTGCCAATGAAGGGTTTACGTGCAAGGCTTCTCCTGAGATTGAGTTTTATCTTCTGGAAGACGCCCGCGATATCAATACCCTGATTGCCACCGATAACGGAGGCTACTTCGACCAAGCCACGCACGATAACGCCCCGAGTTTCCGGCGCCGGTCGATGTACGCGCTGGAATCCATGGGCATTGCCACGGAATTTAGCCACCATGAAACCTCACCTGGGCAGCAGGAAATCGATCTGCGCCATGCCGACGTGCTGTCCATGGCAGACAACATCATGACTTTCCGCTACCTCATTAAAGAGGTTGCCTCCCAGCAAGGAGTGCACGCCACATTCATGCCGAAGCCATTTGAGCATCGCTCTGGCTCGGGCATGCACACGCACTTGAGCCTTTTCGAGGGAGATTCCAACGCTTTCCACGACCCCGACGATGAGATTTCACTTTCCAGTACGGGGCGGCAGTTTATCGCCGGCATCCTTGAACACGCTGTGGAAATGACCGCAATCACCAACCAGTGGACCAACTCCTATAAGCGCCTGATGTTTGGCAGCGAAGCCCCGGGATCAGTGACGTGGGGAATCTCCAACCGTTCGGCGCTGGTTCGAGTTCCTACCTATCGTCTTTCCAAAGAAATGTCGCGCCGCGTTGAGATCCGTTCACTAGATTCAGCGATGAACCCCTACCTGGGCTACGCGGTGTTGCTTGCCGCTGGCCTGCGCGGAATCAGGAAAGGCTATGAGCTTGGTGATCCCGCCGAGGATGACGTCCATCAGCTGACCCGTCGTGAGCGCCGCGCGATGGGGTACAAGGATCTGCCAAGCAGCTTGGACCAGGCACTCCGTGAATTCGAGCGCTCTGAGTTTATGGCGGAAGTCCTAGGAGAGCACGTCTTTGAGTACTTCCTGCGCGCCAAGTGGGATGAGTGGCACGAGTATCAGCAGCAGATCACCGCATTCGAGTTGCGCAACAACCTGAATTTCTAGGAGAAGCATGCGTCCAGCATCTGTACCGTCCCCGGCAACTCTTGGCCTTACCCGGCCAACTGCTGCGGAGGACTTGTCCCGCCTTGGGTGGGATAATCCTGAGTCCCTTGAGCTGCTGTGGACCCTGGCCGCGGCCGGTGATCCCGATATGGCCCTCAATACGTTAATGAGGATCATCGAGTCAGCGCCTGAGATCGGCCCGGCGATGCGTGAAGACGAAACCTTCCGGGTACGGTTGATGGCCCTGTTGGGCGGCTCCTCGGCGTTTGGTGATCACCTTGCCGCCCACCCGGAGACCTGGCGCGAGCTACAGCGCCCGCTGCCGACTCCCACGGAAATGCTGCACACCTTGTTGGAAGAGGTAGGGGCGGAACCGGCGACGTATGCCGAGCAGCCCACTCGTCCTGATACCGCGAGCGCCGATCTGACCTCTCCCGGTACATACCGGGCAGCTCCCGGAGACCACAAGGCATTGCTCAAGGTGGCCTACCGGACGCTCATGATGCGCATCGCCGCTCATGACCTCGCAGGGACTTTCCATTCGCGCAAGGGGCAGTCACGACCGCAGCCGCGGGTGGGTTTCCGTGAAGTCACGCGGCTGACGACGGCCCTCGCTGACGCCTCCTTGACGGCAGCGCTCGCCGGTGCTGTCCGAGTGGTCTACGAGGACCAGCCACTCGATGCGCAGCTGGCAGTCATCGCGATGGGTAAGTGCGGTGCGGGCGAATTGAACTACATCTCCGACGTGGACGTGATCTTCGTGGGTTCGGAGGCAACGCCACGGATCACCCGTCTTGCGTCAGAATTCAATCGAATCGGCTCGGCGTGCTTCTTTGAGGTCGACGCCAACCTGCGCCCGGAAGGCAAGTCTGGTGCACTAGTCCGAACTCTGGATTCGCACGTGGCCTACTACAAGCGGTGGGCGGAAACGTGGGAATTCCAAGCCCAACTAAAAGCGCGGCCGCAGACCGGCTACTTGCCCTTGGGCACGGACTATCTCGACCAGATCGGACCCATGGTGTGGACTGCATCGCAGAGGGAATCCTTCGTGGAAGACGTCCAGGCTATGCGCCGTCGAGTACTGGACAACGTCCCGGAAGATATGCGCCTTCGCGAACTCAAACTCGGCGAGGGCGGTTTGCGGGACGTGGAATTCGCCGTCCAACTATTGCAATTGGTTCATGGCCGCTCAGATGAATCGCTGCGCACGCTGGCGACGGTCGATGCCCTCGCAGCGCTCGTGCGCGCCGGGTATGTCGGACGCGAGGACGGCACCCAGCTCATCGAGGCTTATGAGTTTCTCCGCTTGCTCGAGCACCGCCTCCAGTTGGAGCGCTTCCGCCGTACCCACACATTGCCGGAAAAAGATGACCTCGCGGCGCTGACGTGGTTGGCCATCAATTCAGGATTTCACCCACAGGGGCATCAATCAGCAGCGGATCGGATGAACGCCCACCTGCGGAAGATTCGCCTGCTCATCTCTGAGCTGCACTCGCGCTTGTTCTACCGCCCGCTGTTGAATTCCGTGGCGTCAATGTCTGCGGATGAGCTCAAATTGTCGCGAGAAGCAGCGCTTTTGCAGCTGGCAGCACTTGGCTATCGCCACCCGGATCGCGCCTTCGAGCACCTCACCTCCCTGGCGGCTGGGCAGTCGCGCAAGGCCCGTATCCAGGCCATCCTGCTGCCGACGTTGATGGAGTGGCTCTCAAACACGGCCGATCCAGACATGGGCCTGTTGAATTATCGCAAGCTGTCGGAGGCGGCCTACGACCGAACGTGGTTCCTGCGCATGCTTCGTGACGAAGGCGTCGTCGGCCAGCGCCTCATGAAGATATTGGGCACCTCGCCATTTACATCGGAGCTCATTATCCGCGCGCCGGACGTCGTTAAGCAGCTCTCCGATGGCGCGGCAGGGCCCAAGCTATTGGAAACCAAACCGGCGCAAGTTTCCTCCGCCTTGATTAATTCCACCAAGCGTCACGCGGACCCTGACAAAGCCGTGTCGGTAGCCCGAGCCCTTCGCCGCGCGGAGCTGGCGCGGATCGCTGCCGCGGATCTGCTGGGATTTTTGCCGGTCCAGCAGGTGTGCTTTGAGCTGTCCACCATCTGGAATGCAGTGCTGGAAGCCGCGCTGCGCGCCGAAGTCAGGGCCTGGAGGCTGGAGAACGATGACGCCGAACCACCAGCCCGCATCGCCGTGATTGGAATGGGGCGGCTCGGCGGCATGGAGCTGGGCTTTGGCTCGGACGCCGATGTCATCGTGGTGGCCGAGCCAACCGAAGACAATGCCGAAGAGGAAGCCCTGCCGTGGGCAATTGGCATTATCGAGAAACTGCGCCGCCGTCTGGCAAAGCCTTCCGGGGATCCGCCCTTGGACGTTGATTTGGGCTTGCGACCAGAGGGTCGGTCGGGAGCAGTTGTGCGCTCGATCGAGTCCTATGAGCGTTATTACTCGCAGTGGGGCGAACCCTGGGAGATGCAGGCACTACTCCGCGCGGCTTTCGTGGCGGGGGACAAAGACGTCGGGCAACGTTTCCTCACCATGGTGGATGCCTTCCGCTATCCACCGCAGGGCGTGAGCGAGAAGACCATCCGCGATATCCGCAGAATGAAAGCGCGCGTTGATAACGAGCGTTTGCCGCGCGGCGCTGACCGCAATACCCATACCAAGCTGGGGCGCGGCGGGTTGACCGATATCGAATGGACCGTCCAGCTGCTGCAGATGATGCATGCTCACGACGTGTCGGCGCTCCATGATCCCTCCACGCTGCGCGTTCTCGACGCCCTCGAGGAGAGCGAGGTCATTCCAGTCCAACAAGTGCAGGAGCTGCGAGAGGCCTGGTTGTTGGCCACCGATGCCCGCAACGCCCTGGTATTGGTGCGTGGCAAGCGTGTGGACCAGCTTCCGGCACCGGGCCCTCAACTGGCGCAGGTGGCTGGTGCGGCCGGCTGGGCGCCCGAGCGCAACCAACAATTCCTAGAGCACTACCTCAAAGTCACCCGGCACGCCCGGAAGGTAGTCGACGAGGTGTTTTGGGGTGAGACTGAGTCATTCGAGCACGATTAGTAGAGCACAGCGAGGAGAGGCGTTTATCCTCCCTGACCCGCACCCTGAGTTAACCCGGATCTATCCCTGAACTTAACGCACGCCCCTGTTCAATCAGGTGATAAGCCGTTAGCCTTAGACAGCAGTGAGCGGCACTTGCCCCGCGCCCTTTAAGGAGCCCGAAAAGGAGAACACCATGAGCCTTAATCTTTCTCTCGATCTCAACGCTGCCACGCTGGCTGATCTCGATGCATTCTTGTCCGCGGCCCGAGCCGCCGGGTGCGATCCCGCCGCCGCGCTGAGCGTGGAGGGGACGGTGATGCGGTTGGACGTCGACAAGCCCCGCGTTGTCCCTCCTGAGCCGAAGCCAGAGACCCCACACCGCAGCAGCCTCGATCGCTCCGTCGCAGAGTCAACTATCCGGTCCATCGTTGATGCGCTGTCCGAGCGCCTGGATTCGCCGCATCCCCCGCGCGGTACCTCTTTTGGGACCTTTGGCCCTGGCGCGGATTAAGCCGGCGGTGTGAGAAAAGTCTAAGGTTGTGGCCGTGAAGTCCAAGCAGTTTATCGCCGTGTGGGTCCTCGTTGTGATCGCTGTCATCACCGCCGTCGGCGCAGGCTGGTGGGCCACAGAGAGGCACCAGGTGCCGGAGGGCGCGCTGACCGTGGAGCAGGTGGTCAACGGTGGCGTCCCGCAGGATCAGTCGGTTGATGTTCAGCTCGACCCTGCTGAAAATGACCGCATTGTTTCGCTGGCGGAGGCACTGGGGATCCCGTCGGAATCGGTTCCTCGCGGCCTCTTGTCGGTGGCATCAGACAGGTACCGCTCCCGCCAGATCCTCGAGACTGATCTCAAGAAGGCCGTGGAGGCGGGTGCTATCACGAAAGACGATGCGAAGGGTGTGCTCGCCGCCTTTGACGCCGGGGTCGTCGCCCCAGTGGATGGCCCGATTCTCGTGGAATCGACCCCGGCCGAATAGCCCGATGAACTAGCCCGGCTGGGGCGCCGGCGCAAACACACAGGGACTGGCAGGTGATGCGCAGTCAACGGGGATCTGCCTGGCAGCCGCGGCTCTTAAGCTCACACGCACAGATAACGAATCGATAAAGGTTGGTGCGTTGAGGTGGAGAAACAACGAAAACTACGCGAGCTGCTCAGAACCGCCCTGGGGGTGAGCATTGCCGTCCTTGTTCCGATTGGCGGTGGGCTCGGGGTCTTCGAAGTGGCCAATTCGGTACCCCTTGAGGCGGCGTTGAGCGCCGCGGCACTTCATTAGCGCAGCCCTGAACTAACCAACCTGCACGATGGTGACGTGCGGGCCGCCGTCCTCGCCGCGGCTGCGCAGGATGTGCGTGATGAGAACACCCACGATGCCAATGCACCACGCGCCAAAGACTGCCCAAGCAGCGAGCCGGAAGTCATGGAAGGGGTAGTCGGGCCCGTTGCCCAAGTGATCGAGAACCATGCCGACGAGCTGGGCGCCGATGACCGTGGCGATGAAGCCTCCCATATTGGCCAGGCCCGTCGCCGTGGCGACGACAGTGCGGTCGAGGTTTTCACGGACAATGTCGAAACCGTAATTTGCCACCGGTGTGCACAGGGCTACCAGGCTGATGAGGATGAACAGCGAGAGATAGCTGCCACCGAAGAGGAAGAACAGGGCCCACACCGCGCAGTGGGTAGCCACAAACCCTAAGGCGAGCCACGGGCGGAAACCGCTGGCCCTGGAGGAAAGCTTGCCGTGCAGTGGGCCGACGAGCACCATGCACACGCTAAACCACGTCAGGATCCAGCCGGCGCTAGTCTTAGAAAAATCCATGCCTGCAGTCATCAGCGGCACGCCCCATAGCATGACGAACACGTTGGTGGCCCCCAGGCCGATCCAGTGAATAAAGAATGCCTGCCAGGCTACGGGGGAACGGAAAACGGTGGATAACAGCGCTGCTGTGCTTTCCGGCTTCGCGTTAGGTTTTTCTTTCGGCTTGGGCACGATGCCGAGGGATTCTGGGGAATCCGCAACCGCCACCGCGGCCGCAACGGCGATGAGGATCCCCACTGCGCCCAAGCTAACGAAGGCCATGGTCCACCCGCCCCAGCCCAGCAGCATGGCGAAAGGAAGGGCGGACAAGAACTGACCCAGCTGCCCAAGCGACGAGGTGACCTGAGTGAACATGGGGGTGCGGTGCAGCGGGAACCAGTAGGGGAGAATACGCATCACGGAGAGGAAGGCGGTGGCATCGCCCGCGCCGATGAGCAGGCGGGCGGCGATGGCTACCCAATAATTGCTGGTGAAGCCAAGGAGTACCTGACCCACGCCCATGATGACGGAACCAATGACGAGCAGGCGCCGCGGCCCGAACTTATCGATGAGCATCCCGGTAGGGATCTGCGCCAGCGAATAGATACCCAATTGCACCGCGGTGAACACGGCAATGCGGGAGGCGGCGACCTCGAAGCGATCGATGGCTTCGAGGCCCGCCACGCCAAAGGACGTGCGGCCGGTCATCGCCACGATGTAGACCAACACCGCAGCCACCCACACAGAGAGAGCCTTCGTGGTAATTACATTGCGTGGATGAGGAACCGACATGGCTGATACTTTACGCGTCACCAACTAAGATGCAGGGGGTGAAGTACATTTCGACCCGCGATACCGCCCGCCAGCCCGCCGCCTTTACGGATATCCTCCTTGGAGGTTTGGCCCCTGATGGTGGCCTCTACCTGCCGGAAACCTATCCCCGCATTGATGACGCCACCCTTACCCAGTGGCGCCAGACCTTGGCTGAGGGCGGCTACGCGGCTCTGGCCGCGGAGGTGCTCAAGCTCTTCGTGGACGATATTCCTGCAGAGGACCTCGAGGGGATTGCCCAGCGCGCCTACACCTACCCGAAGTTCGACGATGAGGAAATCGTCCCCGTCAGCGAACTGGGGGAGGGCCTCTACATCGGCCACCTCTCTGAAGGGCCGACGGCCGCTTTCAAGGACATGGCCATGCAGATGTTGGGCGAGCTCTTCGAATACGAGCTGGCCCGCCGTGGGCAAACCCTCAACATCTTGGGCGCTACCTCGGGCGACACCGGTTCCTCGGCGGAGTACGCCATGCGCGGGCGCAAAGGCATCCGTGTCTTCATGCTGACCCCGGCCGGGCGCATGACGCCCTTCCAGCAAGCCCAGATGTTCGGCCTGGATGACCCGAATATCTGCAATATCGCCCTCGACGGCGTGTTTGATGATTGCCAGGATGTGGTCAAGGCGGTATCGGCCGACGCTAACTTCAAGGCAGAAAACCGCATTGGCGCGGTCAACTCCATTAACTGGGCCCGCCTCATGGCGCAGGTGGTCTACTACGTCAACTGCTACCTCAAGGTCACCACGGAGAACACCGAGAAGGTCTCCTTCAGTGTGCCCACCGGCAACTTTGGTGATATCTGCGCCGGCCACATCGCCCGCCAGATGGGCCTGCCCATCGACAAACTCATCGTCGCGACCAATGAGAATGACGTGCTCGATGAGTTCTTCCGCACCGGCAGCTACCGCCCGCGCTCCTCGGAGCAGACGTACAAGACGTCCTCGCCGTCGATGGATATTTCCCGTGCCTCGAACTTCGAGCGCTTCGCCTTTGACCTGCTGGGCCGCGATGCCGCACAAGTTAAGGAGTTGTTTGGAACGAAGGTGAAGGAAGGCGGGTTTAACGTCGACAAGCAGGCGCTCGACGCTGCCCGCGCCGAGTACGGCTTCCTGTCTGGCTCCTCGACCCACGCCGACCGCCTTGCCACCATTAAGGATGTCCACGAGCGCTACAGCGTGCTGGTGGATCCGCACACTGCCGACGGCATCAAGGTTGCCCGCGCAGTTAAGGATGAGTTCGGCGTTGACACTCCCATCGTGTGCCTAGAAACCGCGCTTCCGGTGAAGTTCGCGGAGACCATCGCGGAAGCCATCGGCAGCGAGCCGGAGGTGCCGGAGCGTTTCGCCGGAATTCTGGAAGCCGAGCGCCACGTCACCGATCTGCCCAACGATGCAGCGGCGGTGAAGGATTACATCACGCAGTACATCAAGAGCACGGAGGTTTAAGCCAATGGCACAGGAGCAGTTCTCTGGTCCGGAGTATTTCACCGAGTTTGACCCGGAGAAGTTCATCCGTGACATGAAGCAGGTCGCTGAGATGGAGAAGGAAAATAAGGATCACAAGGCGGACTCGGGTGAGGCTGCATCCGCTCAGGAGGACTAGGACTTACCTTCTGGTGGTGCTCAGCGCGACTGCGCTGGGGGTGGGTGGATGCTCAATGCCTATGGGGGTTGACTCCGTTCCCGAAGCTGCCTCGCGCACGTCCGAGTACACCACTATGACGCCGGCCCCGCCGCAGATGCATACGCCCGATGCCTCCCCGGTGCCGCCGGGTGCGGCGCTGGACATCTCTGCTATGCAGCCGGTTCCCGGTGAAGCCTTTGATTTCAATCTCTGCACGGTGGCGTGGAGCTTCGTGCTTGACGACGCCCGTACCATCGCCGTCACCGCCTCCCATTGCGGTGAGCCAGGGGATACGGTGTGGGCGGGTGCTGCGGACGGGGAATTCGTGTACCCGGCGGAGCCCGTCGGCACTATCATCTATTCCGATCTCAGCTCACCTGACACACACCAGCTCGACTTCGCTTTGGTGGAGATCACGCGGCAGGCGGAGTTTTATGTCCCGCAGGACATGCCTACCAGCGTGGTCGCTGCGGGGCAGGAGGAGCTTCCGGATGAGGTGTGCAAGCTGGGGCGCATCACGGGAGAGACGTGCGGACCACTGACGCATGGAGAAAGCCACGGGAAACTCCAGTTTGGTGAGCGAACGGTGGATACCGTCTCGGCGAGTGCCCGAGTCTGTTCTACGCATGGTGATTCCGGGGCGCCGGTCTTTGGCGCGCCGGGCAGCGCCTTTGAAGGCGTGATCGTCGGGGTTCTGTCGGGGACGACGGAAGCCGCGGCAAGCAGTCAGGGCTGCGCCGACGGGTCGCCGGCGGAGATGTCTTTTACCCCTGCCTCCGACATTGAGGCACTCCTGCCGGAGATTCTGGAGCGGGTTTAGGCGCTAAGATTGAACCCATGCCGACTCCTGATTTTATTGTGTCCCTGCGTGAGAAGATTGGTCACGAGCAGCTCTTCCTTCCCAGCGTGACCGCGGTTATTGTGCGGGCGGTTCCTACCGGTTCTGCGATATGGGAGCTGCCTTCAGTGCTGCTGGCCCAGCGAGCCGACAACGGCACATGGGCCCCCATCTCCGGTATTTGTGAGCCTGGCGAGGAAGTCACGACGACCGCGTTGCGTGAGCTCAAGGAAGAGGTGGGCCTCGATGGCCGCATCGAAGCGCTCCTCGGCGTCGGTCAGGTGGGCCCAGTAGTCTGTCCCAATGGGGATAAGTGCCTCTACATGGATACCGCCATCCGTGTCTCCGTTCCGGATGATGCTGAGCCGGTCATTTCCGATGAGGAGAACCTGGCCGCCCAGTGGTTCTCGGTGGCGCAGATGCCCACCTCAGTCAGCGCCCGTCACCGCATGATCATCGGGGACGCCGTGGCGCAGATGAAACACCCGCAGGGCTTCCGTCCGCGGATGGGCTACGTTAAGCGCAGCTAAAAGTCCAGTTCAAAGGTATTTTCTTTGAGGTTTGTCCGTGGGCTGGGAATCGTTGGAGTTACCGCAAAGTATCATCAGAAACGCATGAAGTGGGTTGATGTTGCCGGCGGTGCTCGATAGCTTCGGGGTCATGATTTCACGCACACTGAAGAAAGTAACCACTGCAACTGCGTTCGTCGCCCTCGCGGGCGGCGTCCTGGGTGCCGGTACTGCCGGTGCGCAGGAACCATCCTCCGCTGACTCCGTGAAGTCCAGCCAGATTCAGGAGCTGAGCTCGCGCCTGTTCGGTGACTCCTTCTCCTCCTCGAAGGATTCGGAAGCACCGGAAGGTTCTGGCTTGATTGAGAAGTATGAAGACATCGACGGTCTGCAGGAGAAGCTGCCGGCTGATGAGGCCCAGAAGGTTCTCAACGGCACCTTCACCGCCAAGAAGAACCCGGCGATTTCCGTGACCTTCAATGAGGATGGAACTCTAACCTACGATGACGGCTGCAACTCTGGTGGCGGCAGCTACAAGCTGGATCAGACCGATGCCATCGTGGTGGAGAACCTGAACTCCACGATGCGTGCCTGCGCCCCGGATGAGATGGCTGATGCCGATGCGCTCAACACCATCCTCACCGCAAAGCCAGTCGTTATCCCCGTGGAGGGCAACACCTTCGCGCTGGGCAGCCAGGGCCAGGCCATTCAGTTCACCAAGGCTGAAAACTAAAGCCTGTTAAGCACCTGACAGCGTGCACTGCGGAGCTAGTTCGAGATTGGGCTAGCTCCGCTTCGCTGTGCGCGCCGTCCTTCGATGAGCCAGCTAATGAAACGGCAGGAGCAAGCAGACCAGTGCGCGACGAGGAGCAACGGGATGCTGAGCGCGATGACGTCGAGAAGCTCCGAGCCATTCACTAGGGCTACCTGGTGCCCGCCCATGCTGACTGTCCCGGGCGGGAAGGTGCAGGCCCACCATGCGGGCGAGTAGTCCACCCAGCGAGCCACATTGGGGTAGAAGGTGATCATGGCATAGAGCGCGAGGGGGACGGCGATCACCATAGCGGTCAGCCCGTAATAGACGGAAACATGACCGGGGTAGAGGATCTGCATCGCGGTGGTGGATTGGCCCACCACGCCCAGCGGAACCCAGGCGGTAGCTGAGTTGGCCCCGGAGAGATTTACCTTGCCGTGCCAAGCGGCCCAATACACGCGGATGAAGGTGGGGACCGCGGTAGAGATCGACATGACGAAAAGAATGGTGCCCATGACGTGGTAGGCATGTCCGTAGTCGAGGGCAAGGAAGCCAGCCACGGAGGATGAAATCATGGGACCAACCAGCGGCAGACCCCAGGTAAAGCGCGGTTCACCGTCGAAGCGGGTGAGCTGAATAGCCCACGTGATGACGGTGACGGGTCCGCCGATCCAAAAGCCGACGAGGCGGAAGGTTCCGATATCCGTCAACCCGGACAGCGCTGCGCCGAGCGCCAGGATGCCGATGAAATACATGGACCATTCAGCCATCGAGGTTCGCGCGAAGCTGGGCTGGCGGTATAGCGCAAAGCCAACCGTCAGCACGAGGAGAATAATGCAGGATAGCGCTGCGAAAACGGCGGAGCCTGTCAGCATGCCCTCCTCAACGAGCAGCCGAGAGACGATGGAGGTACCCATGAGGCTGCCGCCCCACGCGGGGCCGGGCGGCGGTAAGTGGCGGAATCTAGTAGTCACGCGGTTAGCGTAGTTGTTTAGCTCGTGTCGTGCCCCATCGTCATGCCTGATAGAGCGGTGAATTTACTCCGATTTCGCCTGCTCAGTAAGCGGCCCCACATTCCTCAATGTCGCTCCACCAAGAAGTAGGGCGGCCGGTGAGCTGTATCTAGCACATTGCCTGCCGTAGGCCGTTGAAGTAGTAGTTGCCGTCGCCGCCTTGGTAGCACTCGGTCGAGTTGGAGGGCCACATGCTTTGCGCCTGGGAGCAGTCCATGAATCCACCATAGGGGCCAAAGGTTGCCCACTCCATGCTGGGCGCTTTCTGCTGCGGTGCGGCAGGTGCCGGAGCTGGTGCTGTTGCTGGTTTGCTGCTGCTGTTGTTCGCGTTGCGCGCTGGCTTGTTCGGGCCTAACTCCCGACGTGTCTACTATCCGGGGGCAGGCCCCACAGTGGAGTAGCCGCTTCCCGGCCGTCCGCGCAAGTCTAATTCGGTCAACGCCGAGTTAGGCTTTTGGCGTTTTCTCCCGTTTGCGAACTGCTTTTGTCCCATCACAGACACAAAAGCCTAAGCCGGATTGAAGCGAATTGGATTTCTGCGAATCTCTCCGAGTTACTTCCGCACTCCCGCATCGATTTCGCCCTAGGGCGGAAGAAACCAGTGCTGAGAGGTACCTCTTACTTTGTAGCTGCAAACCATGGCGTTGCAGTAACATTTGGTCCACATTCCCTGATTACGAAAGGCTGTCTCATGTCACAGCAACCCGACGATTTATCTCTTGAACTGACCGATGACATTCTCGATGGCGAACTTGTTGAAGAATCGCTCGAGGGAGTCGAAGTCCCCACTGAGCTTGAGGACGTACAAGACCTAGAGACAATGACCGCCGAGCAGGACGCAGCGGCGCAAAAATTCGCCATGGATTTTCTCAAGAAAATCATCCGTCTTCGCGGGGTGCGCATCGATCGCGAAAAATTCCTTGCGCAAGAGCTACGCAAGGTCGGTGTATCCAATGACGTCATTTCACAGGCTCTGAGAAGCACGCCAATACATGCTGAATTAACCTTGGCGCAGCTGGATTCAATTGCAGATTCGACCATTAGCTTTGAGACCACCAAGTCCGCAGCGATTTCTTTCACGGCGGGCCTGCCAGGCGGCCTAGCAATGGCCGCCACCGTTCCTGGCGACATCACTCAGTTCTATGTGCACGCATTCCGCGTGATGCAAAAGCTCGCCTATCTGTACGGCTGGCAGGATCTGCTTGGCGACATGGATGAAGCTGATGATGAAACCGTTGGCAAGCTCGCCGTTTTCTTGGGTGTGATGATGGGCGTGGGTGGCGCCGCGAATAGCCTCATTGCATTCTCAAAACAAGTCGCTCGCCCCGCGATTCAGAAGCAGATTTCTCAAAAAGCTCTGACCAAGACCGCCTGGTTCCCAGTGGTTAAGCAAACCCTCAGGCTCGTGGGTGTCAAGGTCACCAAAGACTCCTTCGCGAAGACAGTCACAAAGGTAATCCCCTTGCTGGGCGGTGCGCTCTCCGGCACGATGACCTTTGCAACCTTGCGGACGCAGTCGCAGCGTCTCAAGGATCACCTGCGCGAACTGCCGCCCCCGGGTGTCGACGGCGCAGAATATCTCGCCATGGTCACGGTGGCCAACGACATCGCCGAACGGTCAGGGTCGACGCGACTCGCGGACTTGGGCTCCTCTGTCAAAGGCGTGTCTGAAAGTGCACTCGGATTAGCTGGAAGCGCGGCTGTAAGTGCACGGGATATCGCAGGCACAGCTGCTCAGGCAACCAAAGAGCAGCTCGGCAGCCTTGGGAGCAATGCTACGGGGCTCGCGAAAGGGCTTCGTGGCCGATTTGCGAAAAACAAAGATACAGACGAGGACTCCACTACATAACTAATTGCCGATGCGCCTGCCAGGGCATTTGCTTCTAATTTAGGAATTTGGTGGGTTGCGTCCCTTAGTGTGGTGTATCTGTGCCCCGGTGATGTCGGTGCCGTGAACGAATGCGGCGACCATCGCGGGTACCTTTCGAATCAACTTCTACCTATCCTCGAAAGGAAGTCCACCGCGATGGCCGCTGCCCCTATCATATCGACCCGACTGCCTATCTCGAAGAACTGCTGCCCCAAGTCTCCCCAGACTTAATGCGCCAAATGCTTGGCGATTTCATCAATCAGATCCTCTCTGCCCAAGCCGATAGCGTCTGCGGTGCTGATTACGCCACCATGTCCGATACTCGCACTAATTCCCGCAACGGCTACCGTCACCGACAACTCGATACCAGGGTGGGCTCTATCGGCATAGCCGTCCCGAAGCTGCGCCGTGGTTCCTTCTTCCCCGACTGGCTTCTTGAACGACGCACCCGCACCGAACGGGCCCTGACTACAGTTATCGCAACGTGCTACCTCAAAAGGGGTCTGGAGAGTAAAGAGAGCGCCCTTTCACACGCGAGGAAAAACGCGCACAAAGAGCTGAGAGATCAGGATGAATATACCCCTTGAAGCGTGCCAGAGTTGCGTGTTTTCGTGAGCTGGGAAGCGCTTTCGGTGTAGGCCGGATCCCGCAGAAATCCCGCACAATTCTGAAAGGCGGATGCTTTCGCCCATTTTCATTGAAATCTGCGGGCATGAAAAAGCCCTGACCTGGGAAAGTAATTTCTCAGATCAGGGCGATTCTGCCAGAAATTAGCAGTCGTAGTACATCTCAAATTCCTGCGGAGTCGGACGCAGGCGGACCGGCGCAATCTCGTTCTCGCGCTTGTAGTTGATGTAGGTCTCGATGAGGTCCTCGGAGAAGACATCGCCCTCGGTGAGGAAGTCGTTGTCTTCCTCGAGTGCTGCGATGGAGGCCTCCAGGGAGGTCGGTGCCTGCGGGATGGAGGCGGCCTCTGCCGGCGGCAGCTCGTAGAGGTCCTTGTCCACCGGAGCGTGCGGCTCGATGCGATTCTTGATGCCGTCGAGGCCCGCCATCATCATGGCAGCGAAACCGAAGTAGGGGTTGCCGGACGGATCCGGCGCGCGGAACTCGATGCGCTTGGCCTTCGGGTTGGAGCCGGTAATCGGGATGCGGATGGCAGCCGAGCGGTTGCGCTGCGAGTACACCAGGTTAATCGGCGCCTCGAAGCCCGGAACCAGGCGGTGGTAGGAGTTTAGGGTGGGGTTCGTGAACGCCAGCACAGCCGGTGCGTGGGCCAGGATGCCGCCGATGTAGTAGCGAGCCATGTCGGACAGGCCAGCGTAGCCAGCCTCATCGTGGAAGAGCGGCTTGCCGTCCTGCCACAGGGACATGTGGGCGTGCATACCGGAACCATTATCGCCAGCCAGCGGCTTCGGCATGAAGGTTACGGACTTACCAAACTGCTCAGCGGTGTTCTTGATGATGTACTTAAAGGTCTGAATATCATCAGCCGCGTGCAGCAGGGAGTTGAAGCGGTAGTTAATCTCGTTCTGACCGCTGCCCACCTCGTGGTGGAAGCGCTCGATGGTGAAACCAGCTTTCTGCAGCTGCTCCACCATGGCATCGCGGACTTCGCCGTGCTTGTCGACGGGTGCCGTCGGGAAGTAGCCGCCCTTCACGCGAGTCTTAAAGCCGGTGTTCGGGGTGCCGTCGAAGTTGGTCTCAGAGCCGCGGTTCCACCAGCCCTCGTCGGTATCAACCTCGTAGAAGCCGTTGTGGACATCGGTGCCGTAGCGAACGGAGTCGAAGATGTAGAACTCAGCTTCAGCGCCGAAGTTACAGGTATCCGCGATGCCGGTGGAGGAGAGGTATTCCTCGGCCTTGCGGGCGATGTTGCGCGGGTCGCGGCTAAAGGGCTCCAGAGTAAACGGGTCGTGGACGAAGAACTTGATGTTCAGGGTCTTCGCGGTGCGGAAGGGATCCACGAAGGCAGTCTTCGGATCCGGCAACAGCGTCATATCGGACTCATCGATGGTGGTGAATCCGCGGATGGAAGAGCCATCGAAGGCGAGGCCGTCGGCGGCTGCGTCTTCAGTAAATTCCTCGGCCGGAATAGAGAAGTGGTGCTCGGTGCCGGGGACGTCCGTAAAGCGGATGTCAACGAACTTGACGTCCTCTTCCTTGATGAATGTGATGACGTCCTGGATTGTCTCAAAGGACACGGTGGTCTCCTGTTGGTTGACGTGTAGTACTCCCGACTAGTTTACAGGTATTGGCTGCATCACTGGGACGCGTGGGCACCTGAAGGCAAAATTTCTGCTCGGGATGGACGGCGGCTAGATTGGTGGGCATGGCAGATAACAACGATGGCATCGGGTCGGGGCAGTGGCCTGGGCAGGCATTGGGCTTGCCCAAGGAAGGGCCAGGTGCCCTGGCGTCGGTAATGCGGCGTACGTTCGGCGTGTTAATTGACTGGATTTTGGCCATGATCATTGCCAACGTTCTCGAGCTCTTCACCGACAATCTGGGCGGTCCCGCCTTCTTGGGTTATGCAGTGTGGGTAGTCATGGGCATCGTGTGCGGGTGGCTGTTCGCCCGCACCCCGGGCATGGCGTTGCTCGGTATGGGCGTGGCGCGCCTCGACGTCCCAGGCACTTCCGTCGGCCTGTGGCGTGCGGTGGTCCGTACCTTGCTGACCGCCGTGCTGTTTCCCGCAGCGATGGTCGATGCCGACGGCCGCGGCCTCCACGACCGCGCCACCGGCACCGCCGTCATCATGGCCTAAGGCTGTTGGGACCAGCGATAAAGCTGCTGGGGTGCGTGAGGCAACAAGGCCGGGAGGCTTCGAAGGCAACGAAAAGGGTCCCTTCCGAACTCTCGGAAGGGACCCTTGTTGTGCTTGGAGCTAGTGGCTTATTTGCCGCCCTTGCGCTCCTGCATGCGGCGCATACGTCGGTTCATGCCCGCCATGTTCTGAGCCTGGCGGGGCATCGGGCCCTTGGGCAGACCAGGGGTGGTGCCCGGCAGATCATCCATCGCCTCGATGCGGCGAATGTTGTCGTAGGTTTCGTTCTTGTTGTAGTTGCGCGGCAGCTTCATAATGTGGCTGCGCAGCTTAGACACGGGAACCTCGTCCTCGCCATTGCCCACGAAGACCTCGTACACCGGCACGCCGCCGGCCATACGGTCCACGCGCTTCTTCAAGCGGTTAAGAGTAGGGCCGACGCGCTTGCGGTCACCCTCGACGACGAAGATGACGCCGGAGTTGCCGATAACGCGGTGGATAAGGTCCTGCTGGCGGGTAGCGGCCACACCAGTCTTGACCTTCCACACCACACCGACGGTGTTGCGCAGCTGCTGCTCCAAGGCCCAGCCGGCGGCGCCAGGCTGATCCTCCACCTTCTTGTACATATCGCGCTCGAGGCGGCGGGTAAACAGGAACATGGCCAGGATAGCGCCGATGCCCAAGCCCAGGATGAGCATGAACCACTCGCCGTTGAAGAGCATGCCGATAAGGAAGAAGAGCAAGCCCATGCCCAAGAATGCAGCCAGCATGATGGGGATGAGCGCCTTGTCCTGCTTGCGCTGCATGTTGAACGCTTGCCACATCTGTGACCAGTTCTGCTTGCGCTGGGCGCGCTTTGCTGCGCGCTCCTGCTTCTTCGCTTCCTTCAGCGATGCCTTGTCGTCGTTAGCCATGGCTCCTACTTTAGAGGTCAGAGGGTCAAAAAGAGAATCGAACTAGCGAATAGTGGACGCCGCAGAGTTCGGGTTCGCTGCACCAGCCGGGGTCTTAACCATTCGCGTGGTCACCGGAGTCTCCTCGGAGGGGCCGTACTTCTCCAGAAGCGTGGAGGCCTCCTGGGCGGTAGCACCCTGGGAAGTCTCAGCCAAGTGCTTCAGGTTCTCCGGAAGCTCGAGGCCGCGGGCCTCCATAGCCTGCACGTAGAGGCGGCCAGCGCGGTAGGAGGAGCGCACCAGCGGACCGGACATGACGCCGCCGAAGCCGAGCTCCTTGGCAAGCTTGGAGTGCTCCACAAACTCCTCTGGGCGCACCCAGCGCTCGATGGGGTGGAAGCGGGGACCGGGGCGCAGGTATTGGGTAATCGTGATGATGTCGCAGCCCACCTCGCGGAGATCGCGAAGGGCTTCCTCGATCTCCTCGGCGGTTTCACCCATGCCCAGGATGAGGTTGGACTTGGTGATCAAACCAAACTCGTGAGCCTGGCGGATGACGTCGAGGGAACGCTCGTAGCGGAAAGCCGGGCGGATGCGCTTGAAGATGCGCGGCACCGTCTCCAGGTTGTGGGCGAAGACCTCAGGGCGGGCTTCAAAAACCTCTTGGAGCAAATCCGGCTTACCGGAGAAGTCCGGGGTGAGGTTCTCCACGCCGGTGTGCGGGTTGAGCTCATGAATCTTGCGCACAACCTCGGCGTAGAGCCAGGCGCCCTCGTCGGGCAGATCATCGCGGGTCACGCCGGTGATGGTGGTGTAGTTGAGATCCATCTCCTGGATGTTCTCGGCCACGCGGCGCGGCTCGTCGCGGTCCAATTCCTCCGGCTTGCCGGTGGCGATATCGCAGAAATCGCAGCGGCGGGTGCACTTGTCACCGCCGATGAGGAAGGTGGCCTCGCGCGATTCCCAGCACTCGTGGATATTGGGGCAGCCGGCCTCCTGGCACACGGTGTGCAGGGAAGCTCCGGATACGCGTGATTTCATGTCCTCATAACCCGGTCCGGTGCGAACCTGGTTGCGGATCCAGCGTGGCTTCTGTTCGATGGGCGACTCCGCATTTTTCTTCTCAATGCGGAGCATCTTGCGTCCTTCAGGCTTAACAGTCACGGAACCTCACTTTACGCGTTAGAGTTAGCTCTTCCTAATACAAGTCCTGCGAGAGCCGGGTTTATTCCACCGAGGGTATCTTCTATTTTCCCTCTGCTGCTTTGCGGGCTTGGCGTGCCTTCTCGTTGGCCACCTTGATGGGATCAGGCGCCGAGGCGAAGGTGTGGTCGGCCACGGTGAGTTCACCTGAGAGGGCTTTGAGGACGGCGTCGAGAAGCGGCGCTTCCGCTTCCTGAATGGTGACCTCGCGGCCAAGCTCCAGCGAGAGCGTGGACACGTCGGCATCGTCGATGCCGCAGGCCACGATGTGCTCGTAGTACTCCAGGGTATTGGTGCAATTGAGGGCGAGGCCGTGCATGGTTACGCCGCGGGTAACGCGGATGCCTAGCGCACCCAACTTGCGGTCGCGCTTCGGGGCGGCCGGATCGGCGGCGCGGGTGGTGGAGGGGACCCACACGCCCGAGCGGCCATCGATGCGCCCGGCGGTGCTCACTCCAAGTTCACGGACGGCCTGGATGATGGCTTCCTCGAGGCGGCGGACATAGTCAACGACGTCGACCGGCTCGGCCAGTTTAATGATGGGGTAGACAACCAGCTGGCCCTCGCCGTGCCAGGTGATACGTCCGCCGCGGTCAACGTCAATGACCGGCAGGCCGTTATCGGGCATATCCTCCGGCTGCGTGCGCTTGCCGGCGGTATAGACGTTGGGGTGCTCCACCACGAGGATGACATCACCCTGCGTACCCGCCGCGCGTGCTGCGGCGAGCTCGGCCTGCAGATCCCATGTTTCTTGGTAGCCCATGCGGCCCAAGCGGCGGATCTCCAGTGGCTCGTCGGAAGCGCGAATAGAGCGGTTGGCGGGAAAGAAAGGTTCGCGGGGAGCAGTCATGGATACCCATGCTAGTCCCCGCGAAGATTCAGCCAGACAAGGGCTGAATGCGTGCTGTTCAGGCGCAGATTTAGGCCACGCCGTTGGCGGAGGCGTACTCCTCAGCGGTCATCAGCTCGCCGGCTTCGGTGACCTCGACCTCGAAGAGCCAGCCCTCACCGAAGGGATCGTTGTTGATGACGGCGTAGTCATCGTGCACACCCTCGTTGACGGCGGTCACGGTACCGGTGACCGGGGAGTAGAGGTCAGACACGGACTTGGTGGACTCCACCTCGCCACAGGTCTCGCCGTGCTCGACGGTATCGCCCACGGCCGGCAGCTCGGCGAAGACGACCTCCCCCAGGCGGTCGGTGGCCACGGAGGTGATGCCGACGCGGACGGTGGAACCGACGACGGAATCAGCAGCTGCGTTAATCCACTCGTGGTCCTCGGAGTAAGAAAAATCGGAAGGAAGATTAGCCATGAGAAGGGATGTCCTTTCGGTAGATGGATTCAGTAGTGGAGTTTACTTCTCGCGCTTGTAGAAGGGCAGCGCGGACACTTCGAAGGGGTAGCGCTTGCCGCGGATGTCGATCTCCACGGCGTCGCCAGCCTCCAAGCCTGCGGCGGTATCGATGAGCGCGAGCGCGACAGGGTGGCCCAGGGTGGGGGAGGGCTGGCCGGAGGTCACCGTGCCCACCTTGTTCTCACCAACGAAGACCTCCGCTCCGGCGCGGGCGGCGCGGCGCTGCGAGGAAACCAGGCCGGTAATAACGGCCTGCGGGCCTTCTTCGGCGCGCTGGCGCAGCACCTTTGCACCCACGAAGTCCTGCTCCTTCTTGGCAAAGGCGCGGGACATACCGGCCTCGACCGGAGTGATGTCGCGGGTGAGCTCGTTGCCGTAGAGCGGCATGCCGGCCTCCAAGCGCAGCGAGTCGCGCGCAGCCAGGCCGCAAGGCTTAATACCGTATTCTTCGCCGGCCTTGAGCAGCTCTTCCCACAGCTCCGGGGCATCGGAGTTGTAGACGATGAGCTCGAAGCCGTCCTCGCCGGTGTAGCCGGTACGGCAGATGAAAGCGTACTTGCGCGCCACCTTGCCGGTCATTGCGGCGTAGTAGGGCAGGTCCATCACGGCCTGCTGCTTGGTGTCCTCCACCAGCGGGACGAGAATCTCCAGCGCCTTCGGGCCCTGGACAGCAATCATGGCCACATCGCGGGACTCGTTCTTCAGGTCTACGTCGAAGCCCTCGGCGCGCTCGTTGAGAGCCTCCCACACGGTATCGGCGTTGCCGGCATTCGGCACGACGAGGAACTTGGTCTCCTCCAAGCGGTAGGTGATGAGGTCATCCATGATGCCGCCATCCTCGGCGCAGATCATGGAGTACTTTGCCTTGCCCACCTTGAGGGGAACCAGGTTGGAGATGAAGCAGTAGGACAGGAACTCGGCGGCGTCCGGGCCGTTGACCCAGATTTCACCCATGTGGGACAGGTCGAAGAGGCCGGCGGCTCCGCGCACCGCGCGGTGCTCCTCAAGCTCGTTGTCATATTTCAGCGGCATCTCCCACGGCCCGAAGGGCGTGAAAGTGGCGCCGAGCTTCTCGTGCTCAGCGTGCAGCGGGGAGTGCAGGTAGTCAGTCATTGATTAAACCTCCTGGTTGTCGTCGGAGTAGTCAAAAGCCTCTGGCGGCGGGCAGGTGCACACCAGGTTGCGGTCACCATAAGCCTCGTCGATGCGGCGCACCGGCGGGAAGTACTTGTTGGCGCGCAGCGAGGTCACCGGGTAGGCGGCCTGCTGGCGGGTGAAGGTGAAGTCCCATTCGTCGGCCGCGACGGATTCGGCGGTGAACGGAGCATGGTGGATGACGGAGTCCTCGTAGGCCACCTGGCCGTCGATGATCTCCTGGATTTCGGCGCGGATGGAGCGCATGGCCTCGATGAAGCGGTCCAGCTCACCCAGGTCTTCAGACTCGGTGGGCTCCACCATGAGGGTGCCGGCCACTGGGAAGGACAGGGTCGGCGCGTGGAAGCCATAGTCCACGAGGCGCTTGGCCACGTCGGCGGCGGTGACGCCGGAGGCATCGGTCAGCTCGCGCAGGTCAAAGATGCACTCGTGAGCCACCAGGCCGGCATTGCCCGTGTAGAGCACAGGGAAGGAATCCTTCAGGCTCTGCGCCAGGTAGTTCGCGCCGAGGATGGCGTGGCTCGTGGCCTCCGTGAGTCCTTGGGCGCCAATCATGGCCAGGTAGGACCAGGAAATTGGCAGCACGCCGGCGGAACCGTAGCGCGATGCGGTGGACGGCACGCCGGTGGTCTCCGCAGTCGGTTGCGAGGGATCCAGTTTGGGGTCGTTGGCATCGGCCGGCAGGAAGGGCACCAAGTGCTTGGCGACGCCCACCGGGCCCACACCCGGGCCACCGCCGCCGTGCGGGATGGTGAAGGTCTTGTGCAGGTTCAGGTGGGACACATCGCCGCCGAAGGCACCCGGACGGGCCCAACCGGCTAGCGCGTTCATGTTGGCGCCGTCGATGTAGACCTGGCCGCCGGCCGCGTGGACCTTGTCGCAGACCTCGCGCACCTCGGGGTCGAAGACGCCGTGGGTGGAGGGGTAGGTAATCATGATGCCGGCGATGTGCTCGCCATGCTGCTCAATCTTGGCGTCGAGGTCGGCGAGGTCAATCGAGCCATCGTCGGCGGTCTTGACCACGACGACGCGCAGGTTGGCCAAGGTGGCTGAGGCCGCATTGGTGCCGTGCGCGGAGGCCGGGATGAGGATGACATCGCGGCCGTGATCGCCGTTGGCCACGTGGTAGTGGCGAATGGCCAGAAGGCCGGCCAGCTCGCCCTGGGAGCCGGCGTTGGGCTGGATGGAGACCTGGGCGTAGCCGGTAATCTCGGCGAGCCAGGACTCGAGTTCGTCGATCAGCGCGCGCCAGCCCGCGGTGGTCTCCTCCGGGGCATACGGGTGGATGCCGGCGAATTCCGGCCAGGAGATGGGCTCCATCGCGGCGGTGGGGTTGAGCTTCATCGTGCACGAGCCCAGAGGGATCATCGTGCGGTCCAGGGCCAGGTCCTTATCCGCCAAGGTGCGCAGGTAGCGCAGCATCTGGGTCTCGGAGTGGATGGAGTTGAAGATCTCGTGCTGCAGCGGGGCCTCGGCGCGCTGGACGGAGGACGGAATCTCGAAGGAGCCAGACGCGGCTGGCTCGGAGTTAGCGGAGGACTCGGCGCCGAAGACGGCGGCGAGGATGTTGACATCCTCGTTGGTGGCGGACTCACCGAAGGAGACCGAGACCTTGTCCGAGCCGATGGTGCGCACCAGGTAGCCCTGCTCCTGCAGCTGGGTCTTGATGGCCGCGGCATCCACGCCGGTGACGGTCACGGTGTCGAAGAAGTCGCGGGAGACAATCTCCTTGCCCGCGTCGGTGACGGCCGCAGCGAAAGCAGAAGCGCGGTCGTGGACGCGTTGCGCGATGACCTTGAGGCCCTCAGGCCCGTGGTACACCGCGTACATGGAGGCCACGTTGGCCAGAAGTGCTTGGGCGGTGCAGATGTTGGAGGTCGCGCGCTCGCGGCGGATGTGCTGCTCACGAGTCTGCAGTGCGAGGCGGTAGGCGGGGCGGCCGGCGGCGTCCTTCGACACGCCCACGATGCGGCCGGGCAGCTGGCGCTTGAGCTTGTCCGTAACAGACATGAAGGCCGCGTGCGGGCCGCCGAAGAAGAGCGGCACGCCGAAGCGCTGTGAGGATCCGAGAACCACGTCCGCGCCCATCTCGCCGGGGGCTTCCAAGAGAAGCAGTGATAGGGGGTCAGCCACGACGGCGGCTAGGGCGCCGCGGGTGTGCAGCTCCTCGATGGCAGCGCGGGGGTCGACGATATCGCCCTCGGTTCCGGTGTAGGCCAGAACTGCGCCAACGAGGTCTTCGCCGACGATGCCATCGCGGACATCAGCAATCTCGACCTCCAGCTCGATGGCGCGGGCACGCTCAGCGGCCACGGCCAGAACCTGCGGGTGCAGGCGCGAATCGAGCAGCACGCGGCGGCCCTTCTTCACCGCGCGGGCCATGAGGCCGACGGCTTCGGCGGTGGCGGAGGCTTCGTCGAGAAGCGAGGCGTTCGCGATGGGAAGACCGGTCAGGGACTCAATCATGGTCTGGAAATTCAGCAGCGCCTCGAGGCGGCCCTGGGAAATCTCCGGCTGGTAGGGCGTGTATGCGGTGTACCAGCCGGCATCCTCCAGCAGCCCGCGGCGGATGACCGCCGGGGTGAGGGTATCGGAATAACCCTGGCCGTAAAAGGACTTCAGCACGACGTTCTGGGAGGCGTACTCGCGCAGCTTCGCTTGCGCGTCATCTTCGCTCAAAGCCTCCGGGAGGTTCAGCGCCTCGGTGGCGCGGATGGAGGTGGGCAGGGCGGCATCGACGAGTGCCTCCACGCTGTCGTAGCCCACTGCCTTGAGCATCGTCTCACGCTCGGCCGCATCGGGGCCGAGGTGGCGAGAGATGAAATCCATGTGTTTTATCTCCTTTGTGGCGTTAGATTGTGTGACCTAAACTGCCCCAAGTATAAGGCGTAGGCCATGACATTAGCCCCGGTTACCCCTGACATGGAGGCGCAGCGCTACGGCGGTCGCTACCGCGACGGTGAGGCCGATGACGAAGGCCGTGGAATAGCCAACGGCAGGGCCCAAAAGTGACAGGATGAAAGGCGCAAAGAAACCCAGATAGGTCAGTGAATAAAACACCCCCGTCGCTGCGCCGAGCTCCTCTGCGTCGGCGATGGCTTGGGTCTCCGCGAGTCCGCTGAGCATGCCGATTCCATAGGAGCTGCCCATGATGATAGCTGCGATAGGCAGGAGAAAAACTGCCCAACCATGCTGAGCCGCAGCGAGGACGGCGAGGCACAGTGCCATTCCTACTGCGGCCAGCGCCATGCCGTGGAACGAGGTCACGCGGATGCGGCCAGCCAGTTGCTGGATAACCACGCCGCTGCCCATGGTGAGAAGCGCGCACAGGCCGGCGACAAGAACGGGGTGGCGTAGGTGCTCGCTGAGCTGCGCGGGCAGGAACACAAAGGCGGTGGTGGCGGAGCCGAAGACCCATGGTGCATAGGCCACGACCGGTAAGTAGCGGGGAGTAATCAGGCTGGTCGGGACAAAAGAATGGCGCCTCGAAGCTGCCTGTGCAGATCGCTGTTCCGGCACCGTCCACACGAGTGGGACCACGATGAGTGCTAGTCCGATGTGCAAAAGATAAGGCACAACGGTGGGCCAGGGGAGGAACTCGGCGGCGATACCAGCTACGCCGGGCGCCGATGCGAAACCGGCCGACAGGGCTATGGAAGAACGCTTGGCTCCAACGCTCAGGTGTGTGCTGAGCTCCTTTATCCAGGCTGCGCCAGAAGACATGGCGAGGCCCACGGCGGCACCGGCGCACAGGCGACCGATCAACAAGGGGAGGAAGGCGCCGCCTGCGCCGCTAAGGAAAACGAGGGAACCGACGGTGGTGGTGAGGACAGCTGGGCGCATGATGGCGCGGCGCCCTAGCGAATCCGAAAGCGGACCACCGATGAATAGAGCGACCATGATGCCGAGGGCATAGATGCCAAAAAGGAAGGTTGTCTGCAGAACCCCGAGGGAGGTGGTGGTTTGGTAGACCACGACCATGGGGGCGAAGAGATTAGCGCCGCAGGCGACGAGAAACATACCGAGTACGACGCGAAACCACTTCTGAGAAACCATGCGGCTCAGTCTAGTGTGCTGAGTCACAGGTGTCGGGTCTTGGTGACAAGACGGATAAAGAAAACGCGCCTAACTGACAAAGTTGGCGCCGATCTCTGAGGATCTGAAGGAAACTTCGTCAGTTTTGGAGGGGTAGCGGTTCCTCTGAGCGATGTCACCGAGCTGTGTTTGTGGGATGGAGGAAAGCAGGGCGAAAACGACGAGGCTCCCCCGCCGCAGTGGCGGGGGAGCAAGCCTAGGGCTTAGAGGGCTTCGAAGCCTTAGAGGTCAAGGTCGGCTTCGAAATCTGCAGTTTCGAGGCGGTCCTTGATGGTCGTGATGAAGCGACCAGCGTCGGCACCGTCGACCACCTGGTGGTCGTAGGTGAACGGCAGGTAGCACATCTGGCGGATAGCGATGGCGTCCTGGCCGTCCTCGGTGACGACAACCGCGCGCTTGGTAATAGCGGCGGTGCCCAGGATGCCGGCCTGCGGCGGAACCAGAATCGGGGTATCCAGCAGGGCGCCCTCGGAGCCAATGTTGGTCACGGTGAAGGTTGCACCGGTCAAATCGTTCGGCTTGAGCTTGTTGTTGCGTGCCTTGTCAGCCAGCTCGGCGATCTTCTGAGCGATCTCCGGAAGCGTCAGCTCCTGAGCCTTGTGGATGACCGGGGTGAGCAGGCCCTTCGGGGTGTCTACGGCGATGGCCACGTTGACGTCAGCGTGGTAGGTCATCTCCTTGGTCTCCGGGTTGTAGGAAGCGTTGACGTTCGGGTGGGACACCAGTGCCTCAACGGTTGCCTTCACGATGAACGGCAGGAAGGAGAGGTTGGCCTCGTACTTGTCAATGAACGCCTGCTTGGACTGCTTGCGCATATCCCAGATGGCAGTCATATCGACTTCCTGGACGTGGGTCAGCTGAGCGGAGATCTGGAGGGCCTCAACCATCTTGGACGCCGTGATCTCGCGGATACGGTTGACCTTCTGGGTGGTGCCGATGAGCTCCTGCTTCTCCGGATCCACGGACTTGGTGGACCAGCGAGCACGCGGGCTGCTGGAAGCTGCCTTAGCGGAGGAAGCCGGTGCCTCACCCTCGCCAGCAGCGGCCAGCACGTCCTGCTTGCGGATGCGGCCGCCAACACCGGTGCCAGAGACGGTGGAGAGATCCACGCCGTGCTTCTCAGCCAGCTTGCGTACCAGCGGAGTGACGTACGGGACGTTGTCACCGTTATTGACCTTCGTAGAGGTCTCGGAAGCCTTCGGCTCAGCGGACGCGGCCGGCTTCTCGTCCTTCTTCTCAGCCTTGGCCTCGGACTTCTCCTCGGCCTTCTTGTCGGCCTTTTCCTCTGCCTTCGGCTCTTCC
>NZ_KV797533.1:0-242 GCF_001809405.1 Corynebacterium sp. HMSC055A01
CAAAAAAGGCCGTGAAAAGCCCAAACCTAGTCAAAAAGACAAACCACAACAGACCAAAAGGCCTGAACTGGCTATCCAAAAATTACATAAAGAAAAAATCTCGAAACCAACCCCCAACCCGACGGGGATAAACAGGAGTTGGCCTAAGTCAGAAGATTTTAAATCATTTACGTCCAAACAACTTACGTTATTTACAATGACGCCGCTTGAAAGAAAAGCGCCATCCGGCATACACCAACCGT
>NZ_KV797534.1:0-211 GCF_001809405.1 Corynebacterium sp. HMSC055A01
TAAAGCGTGAAGTTCTGCGTGATCGGAAAGTCTTTGACAGCCCAATCAGCTGTCGCCAAGAAGTCTTTCGATGGTGCATGCGCTACAACACGCGCAGACGACACTCCTGGTGCAATCTTCTAGCCCCCGATGACTTCGAAGCACTCACATCAGCTACACTGACCCAAGCAGCATAGCTAACCCCCGACGTGTCTACTTTCCGGGGGTCAGG
>NZ_KV797535.1:0-21921 GCF_001809405.1 Corynebacterium sp. HMSC055A01
CCCAACCGGGCTGGATATCAGGTGTCTACCTAACAGGGTCAGGTCCGTGGTGAAGAAGGTAGTGGATTCAGCCGAGTGCCCTTTACCCTCCGTCGGAAGAAGAGTGGTGGAGAAGGCCTCTACGTCACGGTCTACCTTGGCCGGGGAACCTTCGGTTTCGCCGCCTTCGATCTCCTCTAAGTTTGACTCGTAGGCGTTGAAGGTGCGGGGTGCTGCGCGGTTCAGTTCCTTGGCCAAGCTATCGGCGTCGGAGGCGTCGGCGTAGGTGCCGCCGGTGGCGTCGGCAATGCACTGCAGTTCCTGCTGTGCCTCGGGCTCAACGTTGAAGCCGACGGTATTGATGACTAGGTCGATGCCCTGCTCCTTCAGCTCTTTCGCCACATCACACACGGGTGGCGGGGTGCAGGTGGCAACGCCATCGGAGACCAAGATGATGCTGCGCTGGCCTTCCTCTGGTAGCTCAGCGGCGGCCTTGCGTAGGGACTCGCCGATGGGGGTGAATCCTCGTGGCTGCAAGCCATCCATATGAGCGATCATCTTCTCAGAGTTACCGGCCTCGGGTGGTGTGACCACGGTGATGTCCTGGCAACCGGCCGCCTCATCTTCGGGGGCTTCGCCGGTGTTGCCGCCGTAGGTGACAAGCCCCAGAGGAGCGTCGTCACCAGCCTCGGTGATGAAGGTGCGGGCAGCCTCTTTGGCGGCATCAATGCGGGTCTGCCCGCCGGCATCGTTGGTGATCATCGAGCCGGAGGAATCGAAAACCACCATGGTTGGAGCCATGTTGCTGGAAGTGGAGTTGGCCGATTCGGAAGGTTTGTCTTCCGCGGCGGCTAAGGGAAACAGCCCGGTTGCAGCTGCGGCGGCTAAGACCGCGAGTATGGTCACTAAGGGCGCAAGTAGGGAGCGGAAAGTATGGCGAGGGAAAGTGTGCATGTGAGTTAAGTTACATGCCTTGTGGGTGCCTCGCTAGGCGAGCGTAGAGCTCAGGGGGAGTGGCCCCCGTTTACACCCCCGCTGCTAGTCATCTAAAGCCTGCAGGTAGAAGAAGCGGATTAGTGCGCGCCGGGGAATATCGAGAAGTGGGCGCAGGAAGCTAAGGCGGGCGGGCTGGGAGGAGGCGTCGACAAGCAGCAGCGTGCGTCCATCCCGTAGACGCTCCAGGGTGAAGGTCTCCTCGCCGCGCTCGATGTGGCCAGGGAGGGTGCCGTAGGTAAAGCCACAGCGGCCCTCCTCGCGGAATACACCCACCACTCGGCAGCGAAACTCCCACGGCCCCAATCCGAGCGAAACCTCCGCTCCTTCTTCTACGATGGCGTGGCTGGGAGTAACCCGGAAGAGGCCACTGCGCTGCAGGCCCCAGCGAAAAAGTTTGACTGCCGCAGTGTCATAATCAGCGTCGATGACGCGGGACATGTGCAGTTGTGGGAAGCTTGCGGTGGAGGAGTAGGAGAGTGGTTCGGGCATCGCTTAAGCCCTGTCGCCTGTACGGCGAAGCCAGGCGCAGAGTTCCTTCTGTGCGCGGTCCACACCTCCGGGGTAGCTTTCCTCAAGCTCGAGTTTGACGTTATCGAAAATGCGCTCTGAGATGAGCTCCGCGCGCTCTCTACTCAGTTGTCCTTGTAGTTCATCGAGCGGCACCTTGAGCTCCGTATAGGGGCTCGGGCGGAAGTACCAGGAGCGCATGTCTTCCGAATAGACGACAATAGTTGTCTTCGTCATGTGCGATTCCAGCACAACGTTCCCAAACACCAGCGACGTCAGCTTCTTGGATTCCATGGCCGCGAGTGTAGACCGATGTGAACGCCTGCTGCTTTTAAGCGGGTTTAACCTGCGGTAACCGGCTGGATGGAAAGGTAGTTGGCATCGCCAGCGCACCCTTCGAAGCCGGAAATTCGGATGAAGGCGCTGGCGGTTTCGCCGGGCGGGTAGACGCGCAGGCCGTCGGCCGCCTGGGGCTGGCAGGAAGTTGGGTCGAGGACACCGATGTTGGTCATCTTCAGGCCCGCACGGGCAGAGTGCCCGGGCTCGAGCGTGACGGTTGCTGTTTCTTGGCCCGATTCACGCTCGGCGGCGGGGCCGAGCTGGGTGCCGTCGTCATTGGTGACGGCAGAAACCCCGGGGAAGCCTTTCAACGTACACTGCGTGGAAGAAGTGTTGGTGAAGGTGATGTCAGCCAAGCGTGAGCCGGCGGCCCCCTGCGCGTTGGATAATCCGATATCGAGTAGCTGCGTGGTGCATGCGCCATCGGCTGTGGCTTGGGCAGTGTCGCGAGCGGTTTCGGTGCTGTCACCGGACTCAGGTGGTATTTGTTCGGAATCTTGCGCATCAGCGTCGGGTGCCTGCGGGTCTGCGGGTGCTGAAGCCCCGGATTCGGCGCTGGCTGCTTGAGCGGTGGGGGAGACAGCGGAAAGCGTGGCATCAGGGCTGTCGTCGGTGGCGCAGCCGGCCAGTGCAAGGGCAAAGGAACCGGCGGCGAGAACGGGGAGTAGTCGCTGCGTAATCATGGTGGGGAGTCTAGACGTTATGGACCTAGAGTTCCTGCAGGGCGGGGAATACCCTCTCCCTAAGTAATGGCGCGATAGTGACGTCCGGGGCGGCGGGATCGACCCAGGCTAGCTCGGCAATTTCCTTGTCAGGATGGGCAACGGAGATTTCTTCTTCACAGACATAGACGTGAGCGTGGATGGCGTGTGGGGCACCATTAGCCCCCGATGAGACGTAGGTGGCCAGGCGGCGCAGTTTCGACACATCAACCGTGGCGCGAACAGCCTCGTAGGCGATGAGCTGGGCAGCGTGGGCTGGGTTAATAGTCTCATCGATGGAGCCAAATGGCAGGACGAATTCTGGAGTATCGGTGGCGCGGATGACAAGAACGCGACCATGGTTATCGCGCAGGATGACAGCGACGATCTCAGCAATGTCTGCAGGAGATGACGAAGAATTGGCAGTCTCAGACATGCCTCCATAGTAGGTCCGCGTGGGGTCTGAGAGGCGGTGAAGGGAGAGAGGGGGCACCCGAAAACTGTCAGTAGTGTAACGGCTTGGACACAGTCCCTCACGTTAGAAAACGGCGACCCCAGTGCGCGTGTCATCATGGGGGAAGTCTTATAGACCAATACGAGAAGAAGTGAAAAGAGGAATTACTCAATGAGAAAAATTCCGCACCTTAAGAAAGTCATTGTGGGCTCGGCTTTCGCAGGTGCGTTCTTCCTGGGTAACCCAGTGGCGGGTGCTCAGGAGCTCCCCACCATCCCGGAGATTGATTCAGCAGGTTTCGTTGATCAGGTACGTGCGGATCTGCAGTCTGTGGGCATTGAGACCAAGCCCGTGGGCAAGGAGCTGACCGACGCCGTCGATACCGCCGTCAACGGTGCAACCGCGGCGGCATCGAAGGATGCGTCCCAGGCTGTTGCTGGCGCTGTGAACTCGCCTGCGGCGCAGCATCTCACACAGCAAGCGAATCTGAATACCCAGCTGCCGGATTTGGCTTCGGCGCAAGAATACGCCGATGCTAACGCCAGCATGGGACAAGCTCTGACAAACCCGACCCCCATCGGACTGCTGGAGGAAGCCACGCAGCCGGAATTTGTACCTCAGGGTACGGATCCGAACTATGTGTGGAAGAACGACCTGTTCTCCAAGGTTGCTGCTGGTAAACCGCACGCGGACTACGTTCTGCACCGAGTGCCTGGTTCTTACTACGATGCTCCCCAAATCCCCGAGGAATCTAACGTTGCGATGACCGAAGGGAAGTCTCTGTACGGCCCGGGTACCCCGCTGTACATTCGTGAGGACACCATGTGCACGCTGACGGCAGCCGGCACTGATGCCGAAGGCCGCAAGGTCGGTATTACTGCTGGCCACTGTGGAAATGTCGGCGATCCGGTGTCCTCGGCGGACTCCTGGCAGGTAGGCCCCACCGGCACCGTGGTAGCGAAGAACGCGAACCTGGACTACTCGCTCATCGAGTTTGGCTCCCAGGCCGAGGTAACCCGCAGCTATAACGGTGTGACCGCCCAAGGGATCGGTGGCACCACCCAGCCGGGCGATATTACCTGCAAGAGCGGTGTGGCTACCGGCCGCACATGTGGCATGACCTTCCAGCACAGTCAGAAGATCACCATCAACCAGGTGTGCGCGATGGTCGGAGATTCCGGTGCGCCGGTCTTCCACAATGGCCGCATTGTCGGCTCGGTATCCCGCGGACTGGTGCCAGGCCTGCCGTCGTGCCGCACCCCGTGGCAGGGCGCGCTGCACAACCCGACGGTCGTTTCTAATACCGATGTCATCATCGCGGATCTCAACCGCCGCGAGGGCGTAGGTTCCGGATTCACGCTTCCGGAGAACTAACCACCGCTGCGAAAAGGGGCCCTGCGGGGCCCCTTTAGTCGTGTGTGGGGTCCGTTTTCGTAAATAAGGCCGAAAAACTTGCGTTCTGAAGGGGCTTGTTTGCGAAAACGGTCACGGAGCCGCGGGCGCGTGGCTGGGAGAGTACGTTTCTAACAAATAGTGCCCCAGATCTTTAAAGATCTGGGGCACTAAATGATCGAAATGACCTTCGGAACACGATCCGCTGGGGTGCGGCACCGGCCCGCGGCGCTGGGGTGCTGTGCGGGGCCTAGGAGAGGGCGCTGAGGGCGGCGTCGTGAAGCTTGCCGTTGGAGGCCAGTGCCGAGCCGCCGTGGGGGCCGTCTTCGCCGCGGACGTTGGTGAAGCGTCCACCGGCCTCGGTCACGAGGAGTGCCGGGGCGGCCAAATCCCACAGGGAAACCTCCGGCTCGGCAGCGATGTCGACGGCACCTTCGGCCACGAGGCAGTAGTTCCAGAAGTCGCCGTAGCCGCGCAGACGCCAGACCTTATCCGTGAATGAGACGAAGGCATCGCGGTGCGGGCGCCAGCCCGACAGCGAGCTCATGGCCAGGGAAGCGTCTTCCAGTTTGGAGACCTCGGAGACACGCAGGCGTTTTGGCTCCCCACCGAAGACGCGGTAGGCGCCGCTGCCCTTGGCCGCATACCAGCGGCGGCGCAAGGCTGGGGCGGAGACGACGGAGACGACCGGCTCGCCGTCCTCCAGCAGTGAGATTAGCGTGGCCCAGACGGGAACGCCGCGCACGAAATTCTTCGTGCCGTCGATGGGGTCGATGACCCACTGGCGGCCCTCGAAGCAGGCCTCGCCACCAAACTCTTCACCCAGCACCTCATCGCGCGGGCGGGAGCGTTTGAGCGCCTCACGGATGGTCTTTTCGCAGGCGAGGTCCGCATCGGAGACCGGGGTCATGTCCGGCTTTTCCTTGACGGACAGGTCCGCAGCCTCAAAGCGGTGCATCGTGATGGCGTCCGCGTGGCCTGCCATCTCCAGCGCCAGGCCGAGGTCTTCTTTGTACTTACCCACGAAGCCATTCCTCCATCTGATCAACTACCTGTTTATTACCCGCGATACACCATTCCACACCGCCGGCCTCAACCTTGCGCGCCGCGCCGCCCGCGGCCAGCACTAGCGCCTGGCCGGGATACCAATCCCAGTCCTTGACCGAGTGCTGCATCCAGGCACCCCACGTGCCATCCGCCACGCAGGAGAGATCCACGGAACCCGCCCCCAGCATGCGCACGGTGGCAAAGTGTGGTGCCACCTTCTCCCACGCGGCGGCGATGTTCGGGTCGGTCATGGACGTAGGGTGCAGGTATGTCGACAAGCACAGCTTGTCGGCGGGGGTATCGGTAAGCTTGGTGACTTCTTTGCCGTCCAGACTGGTGGGGAAGTCGCGGCCACCAAACCACGTGTAGCCCATGGCGGGGCGGTGGACGGCACCGAGGGTGACCCCTTCAGCGTCGACAAGCGCGAGCGCAGAGCACCAGTAATCGGAGCCCGAGGCGAAATTGTAGGTGCCATCGACGGGGTCGATGACCCACGTGCGGCCAGATGTCGACTCGCGGTTCGCGCCCTCCTCGCCCACGATGCCGTCCTCGCCACGCAGGGCTTCGAGCACACCGGCCACGAAGCGCTCGGCGGCGAAGTCGGCGTCGGTGACGACATCAGAGACGGAGGTCTTTTGCTCTATGCCTACTCCCTGCTCGCGCAGGCGCCAGGCCAGGCGGCCGGCGTTATAAACAAGCGCCTGGGCAAGGTGGGCGTCGGTATCGTCCGCGTGGGCAACGATGAAGGTCTTGATGATGGCATCGATCATCTCGGTGAGGCTTGGCTGGTCACTCATGCCGCCTATTGTCGCGCTAAACGCGGCCGATGGCTAATCAGAGAGAAAGAATAAGTAGAGTAGGGGGCTATGCGTCCGGAACAAACAGCACGACTTGAGGAACTCAGCGCCACCTTGACCTCCATTGAAAAGGTGATGGACCCGGAGGCGGTGTCCGAGCGCGTGCGCGAGCTCGAGGCCCAGGCGGGGGACCCGTCGCTGTGGGATGACCCCGACCATGCTCAGAAGGTGACCTCGGAGCTGTCGGCGCAGCAGGCAAAGCTGCGCAAGTTACAGTCCCTGCGCGGGCGGATTGAGGATCTGCCGGTGATGGCGGAGCTGGCGGAAGAAGAAGGCGATGAGGCCTCCCAGGAACTCGTCGACACAGAGTTGAAGGAGCTTGGCGCCGCCATCGAATCGCTCGAGGTGACCACCATGCTCTCTGGCGAGTATGACCAGCGCGAAGCGGTGATTAACATCCGCTCCGGTGCCGGTGGTGTGGATGCCGCGGACTGGGCGGAGATGCTCATGCGCATGTACACGCGCTGGGCGGAAAAGCACGGCCACAAAGTCGATGTCTACGACATTTCCTATGCCGAGGAGGCTGGTATTAAGTCCGCGACCTTCGTGGTGCATGGCGAATACATGTATGGCCAGCTCTCCGTGGAGCAGGGTGCGCACCGCCTCGTGCGCATCTCGCCTTTTGATAACCAAGCCCGCCGCCAGACCTCCTTCGCTGAGGTCGAGGTGCTGCCGGTGGTGGAGCAGACCGACTCCATCGAGGTGCCGGATTCGGAGGTGCGCGTGGATGTCTACCGCTCTTCGGGCCCCGGTGGTCAGTCGGTGAACACGACGGATTCGGCGGTGCGCCTGACACACATCCCGACCGGCATCGTGGTGACCTGTCAGAATGAGAAGTCCCAGATCCAGAACAGGGCCTCTGCCATGCGCGTGCTGCAAGCGAAGTTGTTGGAGCGCAAGCGTCAGGAAGAGCGCGCGGAGCTTGATGCGCTGGGCGCCGGTGGCAATGCATCCTGGGGCAACCAGATGCGCTCTTATGTGCTGCATCCGTACCAGATGGTCAAGGATTTGCGGACGAATTACGAGGTAGGGGATCCCTCCAAGGTCTTGGACGGAGATATCGATGGCTTCCTGGAATCCGGAATCCGGTGGCGCATGGCGCAGCAGGAGGCCTAGGCCCGAGTGACAAATGTTGCTAATGTGGCTTAAGTGATCACTTTCGAGAATGTGTCCAAGGTCTATCCGACCTCCACTAGGCCCGCTCTGGACAACGTGTCCTTTGAGATTGAGGACGGCGAATTCGTCTTCCTCATCGGCCCGTCCGGCTCCGGCAAGTCGACCTTCCTCCAGCTCATGGTGCGCGAAACCAATGTGAGCTCGGGAGAAATTTACTTCGGGGACTTCCACGTCAACACGTTGAAAGGCCGCGAGGTCAATAGCCTGCGCCAATCCATCGGCTACGTCTTCCAGGATTTCCGGCTCCTGCCCAAGCTCAACGTCTACGACAACGTCGCCTTTGCCCTCGAGGTCATCGGCAAACGCAAGGCGCGGATTGCCAAGCAAGTGCCCGAGGTCCTCGACATGGTCGGCCTAGGCGCCAAGCAGCATCGCATGCCGCACGAGCTTTCCGGCGGTGAGCAGCAGCGCGTGGCGATTGCGAGGGCCTTTGTCAACCGCCCCAAGCTGCTGCTTGCCGACGAACCCACGGGCAACCTCGATCCCTCCACTGCCGCGGAGATTATGGCCTTGCTCACCAAGATCAATCGCCACGGAACCACCGTGGTGATGTCGACGCACAACGCGCGCGCGGTCAACGAGGCCCGCCAGCGCGTCATCGAGCTGCACAACGGCACGCTCGTGCGCGATGAGAAGAACGCAATGTACGGGGAGGCGGTCTAGGTGAATCTAGGCTTTGTTTTCAGGGAAGCCTTTAAGGGGCTCGGGCGCAACATCACCATGACTATCGCCATGGTGATTACCACCGCCATTTCGGTGGCGTTGGTGGTGGCCGGCGTCTTGGTCACCCAGATGACCAATGACACCAAGGACATCTACCTCGAGCGCGTCGAGGTCATGGTCCAGCTCAATGAGGAGATTTCAGCCAACGATCCGGAGTGCAAGGATACCGCGTGTGCCGGGCTGAAGAAGAAACTGGAAGCGGATGAGGACATTGAGTCCGTGAGCTACCGCAACCGCGAGGATTCCTATCAGCGCTTCGTGGAGCTGTTCAAGGACACCGATCCGGTCATGGTTGAGGAAACCTCCCCGGATGCACTGCCGGCTGCCTTCCACGTGCGGTTGAAGGATCCGACGGATACCGCGCCTATCGACGCCATCGCTTCCGACCCCGCTGTCAGCGACATCGTCGACCAGCAGGAGGAGGTGCGCAGCGCCGCGGGCAACCTTGACGCCATCCGGAATGCCACCTTCGTCCTGGCAGCAGTGATGGCGCTTGCAGCCATCATGCTGATTGCGAACATGGTGCAGATCGCCGCCTATCAGCGTCAGCGAGAGACCGCGATTATGCGCATTGTTGGCGCCTCGCGGTGGGTTACTCACGCGCCTTTCATTATGGAAGCGGTCCTCGGTGCTGTCGGCGGCGTCGTCCTCGCCGGGGTGGGCGTCATCGTGGGAAAGAACACCGTGATCGATCCTGCGTTGAAGGACCTGTACCACAATCAGCTGCTGGCCCCGGTGACCTCTGGGGACGTCTGGACGGCGCTGCCCATCGTCGGGCTTGTGGCAATTGTGTGTGCTGCGCTGACTGCGCAGGTAACCATGCGCGCCTACGTGCGGACCTAGAGCTGTAGGGGCGATGTGGATTTTGCCTGGCAGTAGCGTAATATAGTCGGAACTATGGCGAAGAAGGCAAAGAAGAAAAAGGCGGCCGTCGACAATAACTCGACCCTGGCCACCAACCGACGTGCCCGCCACGACTACACCATCCTCGACACTCTGGAATGCGGCATGGTGCTCGTGGGCACCGAGATTAAGTCGATGCGCGAAGGCAAGATTTCCCTGGCGGATGCCTTCGCCACTATCGACGACGGCGAGGTCTACATCCGCAATCTCCACATCCCGGAGTACTCCCAGGGCTCGTGGACGAATCACTCGCCCAAGCGCACGCGCAAGCTGCTGTTGCACCGCCGGGAGATAGACAAACTCATGGGGCAGGTGCGCGACGGCAACAAGACGCTGATCCCGCTCAAGGTCTACCTGAAGGACGGCCGCGCCAAGTGCGAGCTCGGCTTGGCCAAGGGTAAACAGGACTATGACAAGCGTGAAGCAATTAAGCGCCGTGACCAGGACCGCGACATCACTCGCGAGCTGGGCCGGCGCGTCAAGGGGATCAACGCCTAACCTGGGAGCCATGATTTACACGGCCAAGGTACATGACATTATTCGGGGTGACGAGGAACCTCGTGGGGTAGCGGTGCTCGTCGATAAGCTCTGGCCCCGTGGCGTGGCCAAGGATCGCCTCCCTTATGAGCACTGGTTCAAGGATGTCGCGCCCAGTCCGGAGTTGCGTAAGTGGTGGGGCCACGACGCCGATGCCTTCGAAGAGTTTGCGCGGCGCTACCGCGCGGAGCTCGACGCGAATGACAGCGAGGAACTGGAGCAACTGCGCCACCTTGCAGAGCTTGGCGACGTCACCCTCCTCTTCGCCGCCAAGGATCGCGAGGTTAACCACGCCACTGTGCTGAAGGCGTGGTTGGAGGAACGCTAGCCGATGAGGCTCCACACAGTCGCGCCCACGGCAATGAGGCCCGTGACGACGACGAACACGTTGCTGGGGCGGCCGCGGAATTGCTTGAGAGCATCGATGCGGTGGATGGCATACATCGGCAGCAGGTAGAGGATCGAGGCGATGAAGGGGCCACCGATGGCTTCGATAAGCCCCAGGATCGATGGATCGATGATCGCGACAACCCACGCGGCCACGAAGATGATGCCGTGCATGATGGAATTGAGCTGCTTTTCCGAGAGCTTCGCCGTAGCGTGCGGTGCGGCGCTGCGTAGCAGGAAGTTGCCGCCCTCGGTGGCCCCCAACACGTGGCCGAAGTAGGAGGAGATGATGGCGATCATCGCGATGATGGGGGAAAGGAAGGCCAAGACCGGAACGCCGGTGACGTTGGCCAAGTAGGACAAGACCGGCAGGTTCTGCTCGCGGGCCTCCGCGAGCCCGTCTGCACCGAGCGTGAGGGTGCATGACCACACGAAGAACATGGTGAACACGGTGAGCAGAATCGCTGTCAGCGCCAGCGCGCGCGACGCATTCTCGGAGCTCTTCTCGCGGCCGTGTGCAGCGACCATAGCCAAGGAAAACTGGGAGATGGCGGGGGAGTGGTTAAAGGAGAAAACCAACACGGGGATGATGAGGGCGACAGCACCGACGACGCGCCAATCATTGTTGCCAACTTCCATGAAGGAGGCGATATCCCAGCGCGGGATGAGATAAATGGACAGCGCGCCGAGACAGAAGATCAGCGGATACACCAGGAACTGCGTGACGGCGAGCACCATGCGTTGGCCAAAGGTGAAGACGATGGTCATGATGCCCACGAGGAGGAACGACAATAGAGGACGCGGAACCGAGGGCCCGTGTAGCTGGTTGACGATGAAACTATCAACCGTATTGGTGATCGAAACGCCATAAATGAGGACGATGGGAAAGATGGCGCAGAAATAAACCACCGAAATGATAAATCCAGCGCTTTTACCGAAATAGTCCGTGACCACTGCGGTGATGTCCTCGCCCTGGCGCGGTGACGCACAAATCATGCGGGCGAGACCGCGGTGGGAGAAGTAGGTCATCGGGCCAATCAGAATCGTGGCCACGAGGAGGGGCCAGAAGCCGAAACTGCCCGCGTTGATAGGGAGGAAAAGAATTCCAGCGCCCACGGCGGTGCCGAAGAGCGAGATGGCCCATTCGGTGTTGCTTGCTGGGCGTTTAGCGTCTTCCGGGGAGCTGGTGGTTTCGGTATGTGTGCTCACTTTGCAGCCTTTAACAAAGTAGGAGGATAGGACTCACACACCTTAACAGCGTTGAGGTTGATGTTAATCACAAGGGGGTGCTTATGAAAGCTATGCCTCATGTGGCCTGGGGCGAAGCTTGCGGGAATAGGGGCAGGTGCAGTAGCGTTGAACGAACCGTAGGGCGCATGAAGATGCGTTCTGCGCAGCTTTCACAGCAATGTGCAATCGAGGGGTCGACTTGGTTTCGACTTCGTACATTGAGCCAGGGGAAGCGTGCCGGTGCAGGCTAGAGACCACCGTTAAGCGTCGTAGCAACCAATAAACGCAGAGAAGAACTCTCAGCGTGACTACGCCCTCGCTGCCTAATTTCAGCGACGCGTGTCTGTCAGCCTAGGTTTGGTTCCTGACCTAGATCCTGGCATCGACTAGGGAACTTGCCTGACCGGTTTGTTGTTCGGCCGGTTGGGGACTTCTAGAGCAACTGGGCCCATCATCCGGAGCGAGTTTGCCCGAGCCGGAGGGCCGAGTAGAGATCCTGCGCAGACTGCGCACGGAGAAGCCCTGGCGAGGTGACGAAGGACCCGGGTTCAATTCCCGGCGGCTCCACTGAATGGCAAGAAACCCGCTGGTCATAACGGCCAGCGGGTTTCTTGTGTGAAGGGGGTGGATTAACCGATCGGGTAACCGGTGACCGGGCCCTCAGTGTTTGGCTGCCAGCCTAGCGCAGGGGCGATATGGGTGGCGAAGCTTTCGAGAATCTTCACGTTGACGTCCACGCCCATGCCGGTCGGGATGGTGATCAGTAGGGTGTCGGCGGACATGACGGCCGGGTCGGCCTTGAGCTGCTCGATGAGCTTGTCGGGCTCGGCGGCATAGGTGCGGCCGAAGGTGGACGCACCGACGTCGGGCAGCATGCCCACTTGGTCGGAGCCGGAGGCCTGCATGCCGAATCGCTGCATATCGGCGCCGTCCACGATGGGGAAGATGGAGCGGGAGACGGACGCGCGCGGGGCCCAGTCGTGGCCCGCTTCCTTCCAGGCAGCACGGTAGCGGCTGATCTGGTCTGCCTGGATCTCACCTAAGGTCGCGGCGGTGGTCTCGGAAACCAAGGTGGAAGACATCAGGTTCAGTCCGTCCCTGGCGGTCTGCTCTGCCGAAGTATGAGTACCGGAGCCGTAGAAGATGTGCTTGCGTAGATCAGGGGCAATGGGGAAGACAGGGAGGGCGGAGCCGGGCTGGAACATATTCGGGTACTGGCGGTCTAGAGGTGCGGCGGTGGCAAACCCGTTGCCGTCCACCGCAGCCATGAACGCCTCGAGGTGAGCTCGTGCCACGTCCGCGCCGTTGGGGGCCTCGCCCTTGTAGCCGAAAGCCTCCCAACCACGCTCGGCAACCTCCGGGGTGCCGCGCGAGACGCCCAAGGCCACGCGGCCGCCGGAGATTTGGTAGAGGGATGCGGCCTCTTCGGCGAGGTAGAGTGGGTTTTCGTAGCGCATGTCGATCACGCCGGTGCCCACCTCAATGTTCTTGGTGGTGGCGGCGACTGCGCCGAGCAGCGGCATCGGGGCTGAGGCTTGCGGTACGAAGTGGTGGACGCGGAAAGACGCGTTGTTCACACCGATCTCATCTGCAGCCTGGGCGATTTCCAGGTGGATCTTCGCGACTTCTTCCGCGGACGGGCCGCGCTGGCCCCCGAATGCGTAGTGTCCGAAACTTAAGAATCCGAATGCTTTCATTGGTCAAACACTCCTATTGGTGACGTATCAACAACCAGGGTAGCGCCCCATCAGCAGATTGTCACGGTCTAAGGCTGCTCCGCCAAAATCCCCAGTTAGAAAGCGTTCTATCTGGGGTCTCTTCGTGTGTGGAGCCGCCGGGAATTGAACCCGGGTCCCAGATGCTCGTCCGTGCTCATAGGGCCTGCTTTAGGATGGCCGCATGGATACCGAATCTCTCCGCATCGCTGTCGTCTTGTTTGAAGGCTTTGAGCTTCTCGACGTCTTCGGACCCGTCCAGCTGCTTCAAGCGGTGCCTGACATCACCGTGGTTTTCGCCGGGCCGACGGGCGAGCCAGTTGCAAGCTCGCAGGGCGTGGAAGTGGTGCCGACGATTTCTTATGGGCAGATTGGGCCGACCGACGCTCTCCTCGTTCCCGGCGGTAAAGGAACCCGGCAGCTCGTAGGGGACGAATCTTTTCTGTCGTGGCTTCGTGGGTTGGGCGCACAAGCACCGTGGGTTGCCTCCGTGTGCACGGGTTCTGCGGTCTTGGCGGCAGCGGGGCTTTTGGAAGGCTACGCCGCGACGAGCAACAAGCGTGCCTTTGCGTGGGCGAGCTCCTTCGGGGAGTCCGTGATTTGGAAGCTCAAGGCGCGGTGGGTGCAGGACCGTAATCGGTGGACTTCCTCAGGCGTGGCGGCGGGGATGGATATGACGGTCGCACTCATTGAGTACCTCAGCTCCGAAGCTGTTGCCATCGACGCTGCCAACTTTGCGGAATTCGAGCCGCATCGCGATTGCGAGTGGGATCCTTTCGCCCGGCTTTATGGGCTGGTGCCCTCGAGCGTTGACGACGCTGAATGCGGGGAGTGACGTCTGGGAAGCCGACGACGCTCACGGTAGATAAGGTGCTAAAAACGGTCGATTTTGGGCCACTATTTCCCGTGAGTGTAGCGATGGGTGAAAAGCGCTCTTGGTGAGAGGGCGCTCGGAACTTCGTCGTCAGCAGAAGCGTTAATGTTCTAGTGACTGATCAAATCTTGCGTGGTGAACTATGGCGATAAAGATGCCTATCGACTTAAGGCCGCTTCGTGTCGAGGATGCTACCGAGATGGCTACTGTGCTTTCCAGCCGTGCCCTGTACACGTTTACGGGTGGTGAGCCGCCTTCTGCTGATGAGCTTGCGCGACGGTACGCGTTCCAAACCCGAGGCGGCTCGAGCGACGGTACCGAAGAATGGATCAATCTCATCGTCACCCTCGGTTCGAGTAAGCAACCGATAGGTTACGTCCAGGCGACTGTGCCCCGCAGCGGTGATGCGACGGAGATCGCATGGGTGATTGGGAAACAGTGGCAGGGGCATGGATACGCCAAGGAAGCCGTGAAACTGCTTAGCGCTTATCTTGCGGAGCGAGGCATTACGCATCTCATCGCTCATATCCATCCCGAGCACCTAGCCTCACAGCATGTCGCTGCCTATGCAGGGATGAGCCCCACGGCACAGGTCGTTGACGGCGAAGTCCGTTGGGAGCGCAGATAGTCTCCAACAAAATCGTGAAAAGCGAGCATCATTGCCAAGTCAGGGCTAATGGACACCTCTCAGTGTCGTTCACGGTAGATAAGGGGCTAAAAACGGTCGATTTTGGGGCGCTATTTGCAGTGAGCGTAATCGGAATCCCGTGAGGGGTGTAGGGGTGCGGGACGAAAGCGAGGTAGGGCTGTCCGAACAAAATGTGACCCAGGACAAAAGAATTTGTTACCCAAGTTACAGTCACGTGGTAGCCTTTCCCCAACAGTGTGACGTGGAGCACTGGGACTGACCCCTACGACAGGAGTACCCATGAACAGCCCATCCAATGCAGCGCCACAAGGCGGCGCTGGCACCGCGGAAAAGCCGAAGTCGCATCCCGCAAAGGCTGAGCAAAAGCAGAGCCAACAATCCAGTGGGGGAATGCTGGATAAGTTCCTCAATGGTGTCGAATACATCGGCAACAAGCTGCCGGAGCCCTTCACCATCTTCCTGATCCTCTTCCTGATCACAGGTGTGCTTTCCACCATCATGGCGAAGATGGGCGTGGAAATTAAGATTCCCGGTAGCGATGAGATTCAGCCAGTTAAAGGCCTGTTCACCGGTGAAGGGTTGACCTGGTTCACCACGACAATGGGGGAGAACTATATCAACTTCCCGCCGCTGGTGACGGTATTGCCCATCATGCTGGCGGTGGGTGTCGCGGAGCGCTCCGGAATGCTCTCGGCGCTCATCCGTAAGCTCTTCGGTTCTGCGAAGCCGTGGCTGCTGCCCTATGCAGTCGGCGTCATCGGCGTGACCGCTTCGGTCATGGCGGATGCCGCCTTCGTCATCGTCCCGCCGCTGGCGGCGATGGTCTTCAAAGCCGCGGGCCGCCACCCAGTGGCTGGCCTGATTGGTGGCTTCGCCGCCGTGGGCGCTGGCTATTCCACATCCTTGGTGCCGACTTCCTTGGATGCGCTCTTTGCCGGTATTACGACCGCGGTCATGGAGACGCTGCCGAATACCGACTTCGCGCCGGTTAACGCCATGTCGAATTACTACTTCAACGTGGCCTCCTCCATCGTGCTGGGTGTGCTGGCTGGTTTCATCATCGACAAGGTCATCGAGCCGCGCATGTGGCAGCAGGAAGTTCCCACCGAGGAAGATATCGACCCTGAGGATGCCGCTGAGCGTGGTGACCGCGATGAAAACGGCGAGGAGCTCACCGCTGAACTGCGTCCGGCCGAATCCAAGGGCCTCATCTGGTCCGGTGTGGCCACGGTCATCCTCACCGCCATCATCCTCTTCGCGGTCCTTCTGCCAGAATCGCCGTGGCGCAATGAGGAGGGCAGCTTCTTGCCCAAGTCCCCGCTGCTGAATTCCATCGTCTTCATCGTTTTCGCCTACTTCTTGGTGCTCGGCGTTGTCTACGGCAAGGTTGTCGGCACGGTCAAGGGGATCACCGACGTCGTGAACATGATGATCGGTGCTCTCAAAGACATGATGAGCTTCCTTATTCTGGCCTTCATCCTGGGTCAGTTCGTGGCGCTCTTTGCGTGGACCGGTATCGGTACTTTTACTGCCGTGAAGGGTGCGGCCTTCCTCGAATCCATCGGGCTTACCGGCTTCCCAGCCATTTTCGCCTTCATCGCGCTCGCGTCGTGTCTGAACCTGCTGATCATTTCCGGTTCCTCCATGTGGACGCTCATGGCAGCGGTCTTCGTTCCGATGTTTGCCCTGCTGGGCTATGAGCCGGCCTTCATTCAGGGTGCGTTCCGCGTTGGTGATTCCGCGACCCAGATCATCACCCCGCTGAACCCGTACATGATCGTTATGCTTGGCTTCCTCCAGCGCTATGAGCGCGGGGCGGGCCTGGGAACACTGATGTCGCGCCTCGTGCCCTTCGTTATCCCGTTCTTTACCGCTTGGGCAATTCTGCTGGCCATCTGGTTCTATGTGGATCTTCCGCTGGGACCGGGCAACAACGTCATGATTGGTTAATCGAATGGACGAACGCAACAATCCGTCGACAGCGTATTTGGAGGCGATGGAGGAGGGCGTCGCCAAGCGCGTGGCGTCCGCCGCCCCACCGGAAAAGCACGGAGAGGACTACCCGGGCCAATCGCGGCTCTGGGACGCTGCTGCCGCACAGGCAGATGCCCTGCGGGAGCAGGCAGCGCACATCGTTGCGGATCTGCACGCCCACCCCGAAACCGCTTTTGAGGAGCATCGCTCCATGGCGGTACTCGCGGACCTCGTGGAGGAGCATGGTTTTTCCACGCGCCGCGGGGTCTATGGTGTGGAGACCGCGTTCGAAGCCTCGTGGCAGAGCCTGGATTTCGATCCCGGGCAGCATCCCACCGTGGCCATCCTGGCGGAATATGATGCCCTGCCGCATATTGGGCACGCGTGTGGGCACAATGTCATCGCCGCGGCGGGTGTTACTGGATTCTTGGCGGCTACTGCCGTGCTGGACGACGCCACCCCTTCCTTATCCGGCCGCATACTTCTCCAGGGAACCCCTGCGGAGGAAGGTCATTCAGGCAAGGAATACATGATTCGCGGAGGCAGCCTCGACGGCGTGGATGCCGCAGTGATGATCCATGGCTTTGGTTATGACATCGGCGCGCACGCCTGGGTAGGCCGCCGCATCTTGCGTGTGACATTTCGTGGTGTGGCTGCACATGCGAGCTCCCAGCCCTTCATGGGGCGCAACGCCCTCGACGCCGCGAGCTTGGCCTACCAGGGCATTGGTCTGATGCGGCAGCAGATGCCGCCTTCGGATCGCGTGCACGCCATCATGAGCGGTGGCGATCGCCCTTCCATTATTCCGAGCGAGGCGGAGATGACTATTTACGTGCGCTCGTTGGGAACGCGCACGCTCATGGATCTGTCCGCCAGGGTGGAAGACATCGTCCAGGGTGCAGCGCTCATGGCCGGCGTTGAGGTGGATGTGGATTGGGACGAGCATCCGATGACGCTGCCCGTGCGCAACAATGCGGCGCTGGTGGACCGCTGGACGGCGACGCAAGCGCGCCGGGGGCGCACTGCGCTGCCGGCGGGGACGGTTCCGGATACGGTGGCTGCCTCGACGGACTTCGGCAACGTCTCCCACCTCGTTCCGGGTTTGCACCCGATGGTGCAGGTTTCGCCTACCGACGTGGCCTTGCATACCGAGGACTTCGCCCGCTTGGCGGCCACGCCGCAGGCGGTGGATGCGGCTGTCGATTCCGCTGCAGGGTTGGCGCAAGTAGCGCTAGATTTCTTGGCGGACTCGGACTTTCGCCGCGCGGCGCAGGAAGACTTTGATAGAGAAGGGCCTGTATCGGTGACCGATCTCATCGCGGAGAAGGGGTAGCGTGCCACGTTCTTGTAATGGCACGTCACGGGGCGTCGCCCAGCGTATGCGTACCCCCGTGATGAATTAAGAAACAATTGTGTGCTTGAAAGGTAAGCCTTACATAGGTTAGGTTATGCGCTGACATTATTTGCCAGCTGTGGTTAGCCACACCTAATATGCAAGGAAGCTATGTTTACTCTTTCTCGCCGTGCCGCAGGCACGACCGTCACCAAGGTTGCCGCCACCCTCTCCGTGGCTGCGCTCGCTCTAACGGGTTGCTCCGCAAACCAATCCCAGGATTCTGCTGAGCCGACCAACTCCGCAGCCGCGGACTCCTCCACGATTACGCTGGAGGATAACTTTGGTTCGAAGGACGTCGCGCTGCCGGTAGAGAACCCCGCGGTGACGGATAACCGCGCTTTCTCCGTTCTGGCTCAGTGGGATGTTGACCTCGCCGCCGCGCCGCTTCCGCTGGTGCCGAAATCCCTGCGTGATACCTACAACAAGGACACCGTCGAGGTTGACCTGGGCTCCCATAAGGAGCCGGATCTGGAAAACCTCGTGGCGGCGGAGCCGGACGTGGTGTGGAACGGTCAGCGTTTCGAGCAGCACCAGGAGGACATCGAGAAGCTGCTCGAAGATGTTCCAGTTGTTGACTTCGAGCCGCGCGATGACAAGGACTTCTTCGAAGAGCTCAAGCGCCACACCGAGGCGCTGGGCCAGGTCTTTGGCCACGAGGAAGACGCCGAAAAGCTCATCGCGGACTTCGACGCTGCCGCCGAGCGTGCCAAGAAGGCCTATGACCCTGAGCAGAAGGTGATGGCCGTGAATACCTCCGGTGGTGAAATCGGCTACATCGCTCCTGGCATCGGGCGCGTGTATGGGCCGGTCTTCGACTTGCTCGGCCTGACCCCGGCCCTAGAAGTCGACAATGCTTCTGACGACCACGAGGGTGACGATATCTCCGTCGAGGCGATTGCTCAGTCCAACCCGGATTGGATCCTCGTTATGGACCGCGACGCTGCCATTTCCAAGGAAGGCGAGCAGGTCACCCCGGGTGAGAAGCTGGTCAAGGACAATGCGGCGCTGAAGAGCGTGAGCGCGGTAAAGGACGGCAACGTTTACGTGGCGCCGAATGACACCTACATTGATGAGTCCATCATTACCTACACCGAGATCTTGAACGCGCTTGCCGACGCCTTCGAGAAGGCCCAAGCCTAAACAGTTCTGCGTTAGCGAAGGAGAAGATTCACAACGTGACGGTGAAGAGTAGCGCTGCGTCCCAGCGGCCAGCCGCGAACAAGCGCAGTTCGCGCGGTTCTGTGCTGACCTGGAAGCTGGGCCTTGGCGTACTTGGCGTCGTCGCGCTACTCCTCCTTTCCCTCATCGTGGGCGAGTACAGCATCCTCGATAATGAGGACGGCTGGGAGATGTTCTTCACCACCCGCATACCGCGTACCGTGGCGCTCGTTTTGGCGGGCGCTGCGATGGCAATGAGCGGTTTGGTTATGCAGCTGCTGACTCAAAACCGCTTCGTGGAACCCACGACGACGGGAACTACCGAGTGGGCCGGATTGGGCCTGCTCTTTTCCCTAATCCTCTTCCCGCATGCATCGGTACTGGTGAAGATGATCATTTCGGTGCTCTTCGCTTTCGTGGGCACCATGGTGTTTTTCGCGTTCCTGCGTCGCGTGGCACTGCGCTCTTCACTCATCGTGCCGATCATCGGCATTATGCTGGGCGCTGTCGTTAGTGCGGTGTCGTCTTACGTAGCGCTAGCGACGGATACCTTGCAGCAGCTCGGCATCTGGTTCATGGGATCCTTTACCTCTGTCTATGAAGGACAGTACGAAGTCCTGTGGATCGTGCTCCTGGTTTTGCTGGCGGTGTGTTTCTACGCGGATAAACTCACCGTCGCCGGGCTAGGGGAGGACATCGCCACCAATATTGGCCTGAACTACCAGCGGATGATCCTGCTGGGAACCGGCCTCATCGCGGTGGCGACGGGCGTGGTCACCGTCGTCGTTGGCGCCCTGCCTTTCTTGGGCCTCATCGTGCCTAATGTGGTGAGCATGGTGCGCGGCGATGACCTGCGCTCTAATCTTCCATGGGTCTGCCTGCTCGGCATCGCCACGGTGACCCTGTGCGACCTGATTGGCCGCACGATCATCTCTCCGTTTGAGATGCCCGTATCGGTCATCCTGGGCGTTGTGGGTGCTATCGTTTTCGTCGTCTTGATCGTGAGGTCGACCAAGTGAGTGTGAGTATCTCTATCCCTGCGACGAAGGAAGCTGTGCAAGTTTCACGAGCCCGGCGAAACGTGGGCAGCTTCCAGTCTGCGGCTGCGGCGCGAAAGTACTGGATCATCCTCGGTGCTTTGATCTTCGCCGGGCTGCTCTTCGCCTTCGGCCTTTTGGCCTATGACAACCCCATGGACTTTGGGACCCGGAAGTGGTGGCTCATTGCGCGTCGCCGCGCTGATGCGGTGACCGCCATGGCGGTTGTCGCCGTGTGCCAAGCAGTCGCCACGGTAGCTTTCCACACGGTGACCAACAACCGAATCCTCACGCCCTCCATCATGGGCTTTGAATCCCTGTACGTGGCCATCAATACGGCTACGGTCTTCTTCCTCGGTGCTGCCGGCCTGACCCAGGCGCGGACCATGGGAACCTTTCTCATGCAGCTCGCGCTCATGGTGGCGCTGTCTGTGGTGCTGTATTCTTGGCTGCTGACTAGCCGCCGCAACAACATGCATGCGATGTTGCTCGTGGGCATCATTATCGGCGGCGGCCTCGGCTCGTTGGCAACGTTTATGCAGCGCATGCTCACCCCCAGCGAGTTCGATGTGCTCACCGCGCGGCTTTTTGGCTCCGTTAACAACGCGGAGAGTGAGTACTATCCCATCGCGATTCCGCTGGTCATTGCGGTGACACTGTTGATGTTCCTCAACTCCCGTCAGCTCAACGTGTTGGCATTAGGAAGAGATGCCGCCACAAACCTGGGCGTTAACCACAAGGTCAACGCCATCTACACGCTGATTTTGGTCTCCATCCTCATGGCCACGAGCACCGCGCTCGTCGGGCCCATGACCTTCCTCGGATTCCTCGTAGCAACGTTGGCCTACCAGGCGGCGGAGACTTATGACCACCGTTTCCTCTTCCCGATGGCTATAGCCACCGCCTTCGCTGTACTCACCGGCGCCTACTTCCTGATGGAGCACGTCTTTTACGCACAGGGTGTGGTCTCCATCATCATTGAGTTGGTGGGCGGCAGCGTCTTCCTCCTGGTCATTCTGCGAAAGGGCAAGCTGTGATCAAGCTTTCCAATGTTTCGAAGTCCTACTCCGGCGAGACCAACATCGGTCCCATCGATTTGGAAATTCCCTCCGGCGGTATCACCGCGCTGATTGGGCCGAACGGCGCGGGCAAGTCCACGATGCTGACGATGATTGGCCGGCTTCTCGACGCCGACGAAGGCACCATCGAGGTCGCCGGTTACGACGTGTCCTCCACGAAATCGCAGGACTTGGCGAAGATCCTCTCCATCCTGCGCCAGGAGAATCACTTCATTACCAAGCTGACCGTGCGCCAGCTGGTGAGCTTCGGCCGTTTCCCTTACTCGAAGGGACGCCTGACTGCGGAAGATGAAGAGATAGTCTCGCGCTACATCGACTTCTTCCACTTGCGTGAATTGGAGAATCGCTATCTCGACGAGCTATCCGGTGGGCAGCGCCAGCGCGCTTATGTGGCGATGGTGCTCTGCCAGGAAACGGATTACGTGCTTCTCGACGAACCCCTCAACAACCTCGACATCTCACACTCTGTGGAGATGATGAAGCATTTGCGGAAGGCCGGCAAGGAATTTGGCCGGACGATCATCATCGTCCTCCATGACATCAACTTTGCTGCTCGTTATGCCGACTACATTTGTGCGGCCAAGGATGGAAGCATCGTTTCTTTCGGCAGTCCGGAGGAGATCATGCGCGATGAGATTCTCACGCCCATCTTCGAAACCCCAATCACTGTTATCGATGGCCCGGATGGGCTGTTGGCCTGTTACCACTAGCTATTAACATTCAGGTGGACTGCCCGACAGTCAGAAAACCGCCCCAGGAAGAGCGTCAAAATGTGCATCTTCCTGGGGATTTGTTGTTTGTTGGGGGTGTG
>NZ_KV797536.1:0-175205 GCF_001809405.1 Corynebacterium sp. HMSC055A01
GATGACGAAGAACAGGGGCCTAGCCCTCGTCGAATCAAACGGCGACACCACTCCAAACAGTCGGAAGGGAAAGAACCCAAGAACACACCCACCGTCGGAAAGAACGACGACCCCATAGCTCCAAGTGCCGAGCTCTACACTGACACCGTCGAAAAGAACGACGGGTAAAGCCCGTCGCTTGGGCAGAAATACCGAAGCCTTCCTACACGGCTCTTGCGTGTTAGGAAGGCTTGGGGAGGGGCAGGAAGAGTTATGCAGTCGTGTTGACCGGCTGTGTCTCGGGCTCGTCTGCGTCTTGGTCCTCGTTCATTATGTGTGAGACTCCGTTACCAGCAGCATCCCAGACGGCTTCGTCTTGAATGCCGGCGCGCTTGGCCACGATGGTGGCACACAGCGACTGACCGGTGACATTAACGGCGGTGCGGCCCATGTCAATGATGGGTTCGATGGCCAGCAAGAGACCCACGCCGGCGAGCGGAAGACCCAACGTGGAGAGCGTCAGCGTCAGCATGACGGTAGCGCCGGTCGTGCCGGCGGTTGCTGCGGAACCAATGACGGAAACGAAGATGATGAGCAGGTACTGGGTGAAGGAGAGATCAACGCCGTAGAACTGTGCAATGAAGATGGCGGCGATGGCCGGGTAGACGGAGGCGCAGCCGTCCATCTTGGTGGTAGCGCCCAGCGGGATGGCGAAGGAGGCGTATTCTCGGGGCACGCCCATGGCCTTTTCCGTAAAGCGCTGGGTAACTGGCATGACGCCCATGGAGGAGCGGGTGACGAAGCCGAGGGAGAAGACGGGCCACACGCGCTTGTAGAAGCCAACAACCGGGATCCGGTTGAAGACGAGCACGGCGGGGTAAACCACGAAGATGACGAGTGCAAGGCCCACATACATAGCGAGGACGAACTTGCCCAAGGAGCTGAGCGCATCCCAACCATAGGTGGCCACGGCTTTGCCGATAAGAGCGGCGGTGCCAATCGGGGCAAGGCGGATGATCCACCAGAGGACCACCTGGATGACCTTGAGGAAGGATTCGGTGAAGCGCAGGAAGGGATCGGCGGCTTTGCCAGCCTTGACGGCGGCGATTCCCAGCACGAGGGAAATGACAAGGAGCTGAAGGGCACCGAAGCTGAGGGAGATTTCACCGTCGCTCAGCGAAGCGGTGAGCCCGAAGAAGTTGGCGGGGACAAGTTGCTGGAGGAAAGCGGTCCAGGAGCCGATGTGGGATGGGTCGGCGGCGGTGGAAGCATCGACAGTTGTGCCTACTCCCGGCTTCATTACTAGGGCGACCAGAATGCCGGCAAGCACGGAGAAGAACGCCGTAATGGCAAACCAGACCAGAGTGGAGATCGCCAGCGAGGCTGCATTAGCCACCTTGCGCAGGTTGGCAACCGAGGTAACGACGGCCGCGAAGATGAGCGGCGGGACCATCACCTTGAGCAATTGGACGTAGGCGCCGCCGACGCCGGACAGGGTATCGGAGAGCCACTCGGACTCCATGCCGGAGGCGATGAAGCCGAGGATAAGGCCGATGATGAGACCGGCGATAACTTGGGCGCCAAAGCCGGTGGCCCAAGAGGGCAGCGTGCGGGAGGATGCACGAGAGGAAGTGTCTGACACGAGATTTTCCTTCTAGACAGTGTTGTATAGAAATGGACCATTTAGTTCGGTACTCTCGTACCGATCGGTTCACTTGAACTTATAACACCGTACGCTGCCCAGAAATTCCCCCGCAAATTATGGGATACGCTTGGTCCATTCATCGTTGAGGAATTTGGTGTCGACGAGGTGGCGGGCGGCGGCGAGGGAGTCGTCGGAAAGCTCGGCGTCGATGGCGCCATAGCGGGTGGCGAACTCGCGCGCCATGGTCTCGATGATCTCCTCGCGGGGCACGCCAGTCTGGCGGCGGAGCGGGTCGACGCGCTTCTTTGCGCTGGCAAGACCCTTGGACGAGACCTTGACCTTGCCGATGCGCAAGACCTCCATCATCTTGTCCGCATCGATGTCATAGCTCATCGTGGTGTGATGCAGTACCGCGCCCTTACGGCGCTTCTGGGCGGCGCCGCCAATCTTGCCGCCGTCCGAGGTGATGTCATTAATCGGCACGTACCATGCATTGACGCCAAGCTTGTTCAGCGCCGCGAGCACCCACTGGTCCAGGTATTCGTAGCTGGCCTCGTAGGAATAGCCGGCCACGAGCGACTCCGGGGCGTACAGGGAATAGGTCACGCAATTGCCACCCTCCATGAACATCGCGCCACCGCCGGAGATTCGGCGCACCGGAACAATGCCGTGCTTGTCGACGCCCTCCTGATCCAGCTCATTGGCATAGGACTGGTAGGAACCGAATACGACGGCACGATCTTCCCATTCCCAAAATCGGAGCGTGGGCCCGCGCTTTCCTTCAGCAACTTCGTTGAGGAGAACCTCGTCAAGTGCGACATTTACGGGCGTGGGGAGAACACCTGGGCGCAGGATCTCCCAGTGGTGGTCGGTGAAATCGGTGCCACCAGACAGCGCGCGCTTAACGGTGACGGCAAGGTGGTGGGTGTCAAAGCCGTGGAGAGCTACCGGGGCGTCAACGCGAGCCAGGGCCGCATCGAGGCGGGACTGGATCTCTTCTGTCGAGGTGGCGGTGGTGATGCCGACCAAGGCGGGGGCTAGTGCCTCATAGGCCTCCTCAGGCTCGAGGAAGAAGTCGCCGGAAACCTTCGCGGCAGTGACGGTGTTGTCGGTGTCTAAATCGAGGTCAACGACGAGCAACTTGCCGCCGGGGACCTTGAGCTCAAAGTGCTTAGTGTGGTTCATAGTTGTCAGCGTACTCAGCGGTGCTGTTCGGAGAGGCGGGGTAGTGGCAGCTGGAAAACGCTGGGGCAAGCAAGTAGGTTTAAGGTATGTCACGTTTTAGCCCACTGAACTGGCCCGTCGTGCGCCAGATCCGGAACAAGGATGCCTTCGGTCGCGATGTGTCTACGCAGTCGGCTAAGAGCGAAGATCTGCGCGGACGCACCGTAGACGCGGACCGCGTGGTGCAATCGGTGTGCCCCTATTGCGCGGTGGGCTGTTCCCAGCGCGTCTATGTCAAGGATGACAAGGTCATCCAAATCGAGGGCGATCCGGACTCCCCAATTTCCCGCGGACGTCTGTGTCCTAAGGGCTCGGCCTCTGAGCAGCTCATTAACTCCTCGACTCGCATCACCGCGATCAAGTACCGAGCACCCTATGCCACCGAATGGCAGGAGCTCGATGAAGAGACCGCGATGAACATGATCGCGGACCGCTTCGTGGAATCGCGCGCAAGGCACTGGGAGGACGTCGATAAGCAGGGGCGTCCCCTTAACCGCACGATGGGTATCGCTGGATTGGGCGGTGCGACGCTGGATAATGAGGAGAACTACCTCATCAAGAAGCTGTTTACTGCCACCGGCGCCATTCAGGTGGAAAACCAGGCGCGCATATGACACTCCGCCACCGTTCCTAGTCTAGGAACTTCGTTTGGCCGCGGCGGCGCAACCCAACCGCTGCAGGATATGGCGAATGCGGACTGCATCGTCATCGAGGGTTCTAACATGGCGGAATGCCACCCAGTGGGTTTCCAATGGGTCGTTGAAGCCAAGAAGCGCGGCGCGCGGATTATTCACGTTGATCCGCGTTATACGCGTACGTCTGCCTTTGCGAACCGCCACATCGGCATTCGCGGTGGCACGGACGTGGTACTGCTCGGCGCGATTATCAAGTACGTGCTGGATAATGACCTGTATTTCCACGATTATGTGGTGAATTACACCAACGCGGCGTCGATAATTTCGCCGGACTTTAAGGACACCGAGGATTTGGAGGGCCTGTTCTCTGGATACGACGCAGAGAAGGGCAAATATGTCACGGACTCGTGGCAATATGTCCAAAAGCCCGAGGGCTCTTCGTGGAACGTGGAGAAGGACATGACGCTGGAGGACCCGAACACGGTCTTCCAGATTCTCAAGCGCCACTACTCGCGCTACACCCCGGAGATGGTGGAGGAGACGTGCGGCATTTCGCCGGAGGACTTCTACTACTTGGCGGATTCCATTGCGCAGAACTCTAACCCGGAGCGCACAACGTGCTTTGCCTACGCTTTGGGCTTTACCCAGCACACTCTGGGTGCACAGTTCATCCGCACCGCGGCAATCCTGCAGCTGCTCATGGGTAACGTGGGCCGCCCCGGTTCCGGCATCATGGCGCTACGCGGGCACGCCTCGATTCAGGGTTCGACGGATATCCCGACCCTGTTCAACTCGCTTCCGGGCTACCTGCCCATGCCGCATGTGGACCAGGAAACCTGGTCGGATTACCTGGATTCTTTCCGCGCGGCGGACCAGAAGGGCTTCTGGCAATTGGGCGAGAACTACGCGGTCTCGCTCATGAAGTCCTACTGGGGCGATGCCGCTACCAAGGAGAACGACTGGGGCTTTAACCTCATGCCGCGCCTCTCTGGTGCGCACTCGACCTATGAGACCTTGCTGGCCATGCTGCGCCATGAGGTAGAGGGCTACTTTGTCTTCGGTCAGAATCCGGCGGTGGCGCAGTCCAACGGTGGTATGCAGCGCCGCGGTCTCGCTTCCCTGAAATGGCTGGTGGTACGCGACTTCCAAGAGATTGAGACTGCAAGCTTCTGGAAGGATTCGCCGGAGATTAAGAACGGCGAGCTGAAGACTGAGGACATCGCCACTGAGGTCTTCCTCATGCCGGCAGCTACCCACGTGGAGAAGTCCGGAACCTTTACCCAGACTCAGCGCATGGTCCAGTGGCGTTTCCAAGCGGTTCCGCCACCTGGGCAAGCGCGCAGCGAGGCGTGGTTCTTCTACCAGCTGGGCAAGAAGATTAGGGAGCGCCTCGCGGATTCAACTGATCCGCGCGACCTGCCAATCAAGTCCGTAACTTGGGACTACACCGAAGATGAACACGGCGATCCGAGCTCGGATGAGATTTTGCGGGAGATCAACGGTTACTATCTCGACGGCCCGAAGAAGGGGCAGCTCTTGCCTGCCTTTACAGAAATGCGTACCGATGGCTCCACCTCCGGCGGTTGCTGGATTTACACCGGTGTGTACAAGGACGGCATCAACCATGCTGCGAAGAAGGTTCCGGGTTCGGAGCAAAACGAGGTTGCTCTCGACTGGGGTTGGGTCTGGCCGGCCAATCGCCGCATCCTGTACAACCGTGCTTCCGCAAAGCCGGATGGAACTCCGTGGTCGGAGCGCAAGAAGTACATCTGGTGGGATGAAGAGCAAGGAAAGTGGGTTGGCGATGACGTGCCCGACTTCCCGTTGACGAAGCGCCCGGACTACGTGGCACCTGTCGACGCCATTGGCCCTGATGCCCTCGATGGCGACGATCCGTTTATCATGCAGGCCGACGGCCTAGGCTGGCTGTTCGCGCCGAAGGGATTGTCTGACGGCCCGCTGCCGACTCACTACGAGCCGCAAGAATCACCGGTACACAATGCGCTGTACAAGCAGCAGCAGTCGCCGACGCGTCTGACAATTAAGCGCGAAGACAACCTCTCCCGCCCGGAGCCGGGGGAGCGCGGTGCTGATGTTTTCCCGTTCGTCTTCTCCACCTATCGCCTGACGGAGATGTATACCTCGGGTGCGATGTCACGCCGCCTGCCTTATTTGGCGGAGCTGCAGCCGGGACTCTTCTGCGAGGTGGACAAGGAGCTGGCCGCCAAGCGTGGATTGGTCAACGGTGAGTGGGCCACCATCGTGTCCCCACGCGGTGTCATCGAGGCACAGGTTCTGGTAACGGACCGCATGGAGATGCTTACTATCAATGGTGAGGACTTCCACCAGATCGGTCTGCCGTATCACTACGGAGAATCGGAGACCACCGAGGTAGCCGGCGATGGCGCCAACGACCTGTTGGGCCTGACCCTGGAACCAAACGTATTCATCCAGAATTCCAAGGTGGGCGCGTGCGATATCCAGCCGGGCCGCCGCCCGCGTGGCGAGGCACGTCTTCAGCTCTTGCACGAGTACCAAGAACGAGCACACCTCACCGTGGACTCCGGCAACCGGATCCTGGATGTTGACGATGCCTTCAGCACTGAGAAAGCAGCTACCGAGGACAACACGGGTGATGATGCGACTGCTGGAAACGTCGCCGACTATGAAGGCAAAGAAAGCTAAGGAGGACCAATGGCTAATCTTTTGACCGAAAAGGCTGATAAGCACGGCTATGAGTCCTATCAGCGCATGGCTTTCTTTACGGATACCTCGATTTGCATTGGCTGCAAGGCCTGCGAGGTGGCGTGTAAAGAGTGGAACCGAAACCCGGTTGAGGGGTACGCGGTCACCGGTGACTCTTATGACAACACTGGTTCGCTGGGCGCCAATACTTGGCGCCACGTGGCCTTCATTGAGCAAAGCAACGAGCGTATTCAACAGGCTCGCGAGGAGGGACGGAAACTTGTTTCGCTAGGCATGCCCAAAGCTTCCGCCCCAAGCATGACCCCGGATACCGATGATTTCCGGTGGTTGATGTCCTCCGACGTGTGCAAGCATTGCACCAACGCTGGATGCTTGGACGTGTGCCCGACAGGCGCGCTGTTCCGTTCCGAATTCGGCACCGTCGTGGTCCAAGATGATGTGTGCAATGGTTGCGGGACATGCGTGGCCGGTTGTCCGTTCGGCGTGATTGAGCGCCGCGATGACGGCGGCGTGACGCTGAAGGCGGATAAAACGGCCACCGTGGACTACCAGGTTCCGGACCACGCGGGCGTAAACGTGTTGGCAAAGCTGAAGCAACTCAAGCCGCAGGGCCCCGACCATACACCGGGACAGGCCATGCCCATTAAGAATCTGGGCGTGGCCCAGAAATGCACCATGTGCTATGACCGCCTGAAAATTGGTGAGCAGCCTGCCTGCGCCAAGACCTGCCCGACGGACTCCATCCAATTCGGCCCCTACGAGGAGATGCTTGCCGCAGCGCGGGAGCGCGTGCGCGTCCTCCACGAGCAAGGGCTGACGGAGGCTCGTCTCTACGGAGCAAACTCGCAAGATGGTGTTGGGGGAACGGGATCAATCTTCTTGTTGCTCGACTCTCCTGAGGTTTATGGGCTGCCGCCGGATCCGCGCGTGCCCACGGCGGATTTGCCGCAGATGTACAAGACCGCAGCGAAAGCTATCGGAGGAATGGCGCTGGCTGTGGCCGGGGCATTCATGTTGGGAGGCCGCAAGTGAGCGAGTTTGATGAGTACCGCCCGCCGCAGGAGCCTAGGCGCAGGCGTGGCGGCGGCAAGAAGCGCCGGCGTGGACGAGTCGGAGCCGGCGCACAGGATGGTTCCAAAGAAGAGCGCATGGCCGAGGACTTCGAGTTCTCCTCGTATTACGGCAAGCCAGTAGTCAAGGCCCCGCCGTGGGAGTGGCCCATCGGCGGCTATTTCTTCCTCGGCGGCGTGGCCGGCGGTTCTGCGATGTTGGCCGCCGGTGCCCAGGCCACTGGGAACGCACCGCTGAAACGCTCGACGCGGTTGACGGCTTTCTCCGCGGCGTCGGTAGGTTCGGTCTTTTTGGTGCTGGACCTCGGCCGCCCAGAGCGCCTGCTCAACATGTTCCGCGTCTTCAAGGTGACCTCGCCGATGTCCATCGGCTCGTGGATCCTGGGCAGCTTCGCTTCCGCCGCGGCCCTGCCCGCGGTCGTGGAAGCGGACGAGCTGGTCGGTGGTGTGCTGCCGGAGCCGCTTCGCCGCCTCCTCAATAAGGCCGCGGGCCCAGCAGGCGCTGTCGCCGGCGTGCTTGGCGGACCGCTGGCGGGTTACACCGCGGTGCTGTTGGCCAACACATCAAACCCGACGTGGAATGACGCGAAGAAGCACCTGCCCTATGTGTTCGTGTCCTCGGCCTCGGCAGCGGCGTCGGGTGCTGTCATGGTCTTTACCCCGGTGGAGAATGCGGGCGCGGCACGAGCGCTCGGTATTACTGCCGCAGCGGCCGATCTGGCCGCGACCCGTGTCATGGAAGCGAACATGGAGCCTGAGCCTCTTCGCCCGCTGCACGAAGGCACGCCCGGGAAACTCATGAAGGCCTCTGAGGCGCTCATCGCCGCGGGTGGGGTGGGAACCGTAATCGCGTCGGCGACAAAGTCGCGCGCGGTGTCGGTGGTATCCGGCGTGGCGCTCATGGCGGGATCCGCGTGCACGCGCTTTGGCGTGCTCAACGCTGGGCTGGAGGCGGTGAAGGATCCGTCGACAAGCATTGGCCCCCAAAAGCGGCGCGCTGAAGCCCGCCGCAGGGCAGAGGGCCTCAGCCATTCGACGGTGACTAGCGGATAGAAATCCGTGCATCGCCCGGCACAGTCCGGCCAATGACTGGGTAGCCGGGAACCTCGCCGATGACGAGGAGTCCACCGGATGTTTGGGCATCGGCGAGGAAAATCAAGTCTTCCTCGCTCAAATCTGTGTCGAGGTGGGGGCGCACCCAATCCAGATTGCGGCGCGAGCCACCCGGGATGAAGCCATCCGCCAAGGCATCCTTGGCACCTTCAATCGCAGGAACAGCTGAGAAGTCCAGCTCTGCGCCTATACCGGAGGCGCGGCACATCTTGTAGAGATGGCCCAGAAGACCAAAGCCGGTGACATCGGTTGCCGCGCGCACCCCGGCCGCCACGGCTGCCGCAGAGGCATCCCGATTAAGCGCGGTCATGGAGTCCACCGCGGCCTGGGAGACCTCACCGGTGGTTTTGTGCTTGTTATTGAGGATGCCCACGCCAATCGGCTTGGTCAGCGTGATGGGAAGTCCAGCTTCGGCGGCGTCGTTGCGCAGGATTTTATCCGGGTGGACGATACCCGTGGCTGCCAAACCATAGGTGGGTTCCGGTGCAGTGATGGAGTGACCGCCGGTAATGGAGATGCCGGCCTGAGATGCCACGTCCATGCCGCCGCGCAGGACCTCGCGCAAAATGTCGAGACCAAGCACCTCGCGCGGCCAGCCAACCAGGTTGATGGCGGTAATGGGGGTGCCCCCCATGGCGTAGACGTCGGAAAGCGCATTGGCAGCAGCCACGCGGCCCCAGTCGTAGGGATCATTGAGCATCGGCGTGAAGAAATCCGCGGTAGAGATGACCGCCAGGCCGTTGGGGATGCGCACGGCGGAGGCATCGTCGCCGTCGTCAAGCCCGACCAGCACGTTGGGGTCTGCGGTGCCCACGAGGCCTTCCACAGCAGACTCGAGTTCTCCCGGGGGAATCTTGCAGGCGCAACCGCCACCGGCGGCAAAGGACGTAAGTTTAATGTCAGTCATAAGTCCTACTTTAGCCCCGTGTAAGGTGAGCAGACGGAGGCGTACGTGTCCTGGTGGGCGCCCCGGTCTTCAAAACCGGTGAGGCCGAGCATCTCGGTCTGGCAGGTTCGATTCCTGTCCGTCTCCGCCATGTGCGCAGCTAGGAGGAACTTTGATGACTGACCCCCGCCGCTTTATCCCGAAGATGGATGAGATCCTCCAGTACCCGGCGGTGCAGGATGCCCACCACCGCCTGGCACCGCACTCGGTGCGCGCGATCATCGACGCCGTGCTTGCCGACGCCCGCTCCGGCTCCCTCGCCCCCTCCCAGATTGAGGAGGAGCTGGCCGCCAGGCTCGATGCTGTGCAGCCATATTCCTTGCGCCACGTCATCAACGCCACGGGCGTCATCATTCACACGAACTTGGGCAGGGCTCCTTTACCGCCGGCTGCGGTAGATGCGCTAGTGTCCGCGGCATCGTATACGGACGTTGAGATGGATCTGGACAGCGGCCTGCGCTCACGCGATAGGGGCCGCGCGGCCGTTGATGCGGTATTGGCTGCATGCCCCGGCGCGGAGGATGCGCTGATAGTGAACAACGGTGCCTCCGCGCTGCTGTTGGCTACGGCGGCCTTGGCCCCTGGCAAGGAAGTCATCATCTCCCGCGGTGAGCTCATCGAGATTGGCGCGGGATTCCGCTTGCCCGAGCTCATCGAGTCCACGGCCACCCGCTTGCGCGAGGTCGGCGCTACGAACCGCACTCACCTGGCGGACTATGAGCGGGCGATGGGGGAGGACACGGGAGCCATCTTGAAGGTGCATCCCTCCAACTTCCTGATCAGTGGGTTCACTTCTTCGGTATCGGTTGCTGAGCTTCGTGCGCTCACCGACTTGCCGCTCATCGTGGATATCGGTTCGGGGTTGCTTAGACCAGATGACGCGCTGCCGGCAGAACCCTCCGCCAGCGAGGCTCTTCGCGATGGCGCCGACGTTGTCCTCTTTTCAGGGGATAAGCTGCTCGGCGGCCCGCAGGCCGGGGTGCTCGTCGGTGCAAAGGAAGCGATTACTGCGTGCAAGAAAGATCCGTTGGCGCGGGCGGTGCGCATCGATAAGCTACGGCTCAACGCGCTCGAGGCCTCTCTGTCCACGCCCTCCAACGCCGTGCAGGACGCGCTCCACATTGATCCGCAGCGCCACCGCGAGCGCACGGAGAAGGTGGCAGCGGCAGTTGGCGGTGAGGTCGTCGAACACGCCGGACGCGTCGGCGGTGGCGGGGCACCCGAGGTGCCGCTACCGGGGTGGGCCGTGGCGTTGCCAGAGGAGTTGGCACGGCCGTTGCGGTTGGGTGAGCCTCCTGTGGTGGCGCGCGTGAATCAGGGGCGCTGCCTGGTGGATGTGCGGTGTGTGCCGGAGGCACAGGATGCCGAGCTCATCGCGGCATTGCGGGCGGTGATCTAGGTGTATGTAGTGGCCACTGCGGGGCACGTGGATCACGGCAAGTCGAGCCTGGTCAAGGCGCTGACGGGGATGGAACCGGACCGCTGGGAGGAAGAAAAGCGGCGCGGATTGACCATCGATTTAGGATTTGTGTGGACGAGGCTGGGCTCGGGCGCGGACGTCGCATTTGTCGATGTGCCGGGGCACGAGAAGTTCTTGGGCAACATGCTGGCCGGGGTGGGGCCGGCATCGGTGGTTCTCTTTGTGGTGGCGGCCGATGAAGGCTGGCAGGCGCAGTCCACCGATCATCGTGACGCGTTGCGTGCCCTGGGAATCGAGCACGGCGTGGTGGCGCTGACTCGTGCTGATAGGGCTGATACTGCCCGCCGGGCAGAGGTCGCCGTACAGGTCAAAGCAGAACTGGCTGGAACAGCGCTTGCCGACGCCCCCATTGTCTACGTCTCCGCAAAGACCAGCGAAGGCGTGGAGAAGCTGCGTGCCGAATTGGATAGCGTGCTTGCTGCTATGCCCGCGCCGGATCCGCAGGCGCGCGTGCGATTGTGGGTGGATCGCGCCTTCAGCGTGAAGGGCGCTGGAACCGTGGTGACGGGAACGCTGGCGGCCGGGACGGTATCGGTAGGCGATGACCTTGAGCTCAGTGGGCAACGCGCCACGGTGCGTGGGGTGCACAGTGAGAACAGGGCAGTGGACAGCGCTGCACCCGTCACGCGCGTAGCGCTCAACCTGCGCGGGGTGGCTGCGGACCAGGTTCATCGCGGAGATGCTTTGCTTAGCCCTGGGTGCTGGCGTGTGCTCGGCACCGTGGATGTGCGGCGAACGTTCGGTACTGACATGAGCGAGCTTCCGCAGAACCTCGTTGTGCACATCGGCACCGCGGGAGTGGGCGCGCGGCTGCGGCCTTTAGGAGGTGAGTTCGCGCGTTTGACGCTGGAAAGCCCGCTACCACTTACTTTGCTCGATAGGTTTGTGGTGCGCAGTCCGGGCGGGCGGCACGTCGTGGCCGGTTTAGTAGTGGTCGATGTACACCCAGCTGAATTGAATAGGCGCGGCGATGCCAAGAAGCGCGCTGTTGAGTTAGAAGCTTTAGAAGCAACGAACCCGACCCAGTGGCTCAAGCGCTGTGGCTACGCGGAGCTGCGTGGTCTTGTGCGCGATGGCTTTTCTGTGGCAGAGAAGCCGACGGGAGTCATTGAGTTCCGCGAGTGGTGGATCGCCGCCAGCCAGGTCACTGCGTGGAAAAGGTCTTTGATTCAGGCTGTGGAAGCCCACGCCAAGGCGAATCCGCTCTCCCCGGGGCTAGCTAAGGCAGCGGCCATGGATGCACTGGGACTGACCGAGCCGGTCTTGTTAGGCCTAGCGGTAGCAGCTGCCAAGCTCGAGACAGTTGATGGCGTGCTGCGCATGCCCGGGCAGACCGTCGACCTTGGCCCCGCGGAGAGGGGAGTGGCGGAGCTTGAGCGGCGACTGCGCGAGGACCCCTTTGCTGCCCCGGAAGCGGAAGACCTCAAAGAGCTGGGCTTGGGCCCGAAAGAGCTGGCCGCTGCCGAACGCGCTGGGCGCCTGCTCCGGCTGGCTAACGGTGTGGTGCTTCTGCCTTCAGCTCCGCGCGAGGCACTCGCCGTGGTCTCACAGTTGGAACAGCCCTTCACCCTCTCGGAGGCACGCAAGGCACTTGGCACGACGCGCCGGGTTGCCATCCCTTTGCTGGAGCACCTCGACGCCACGGGTGCGACGCGCCTAGTCGACGGAAAGCGATTCGTGCGCGCGGCAGGGGCAAAGGAACCAAAGTAAAGGCACCATCTGTGGCCGGTTTTCGGAGAAAGCCCAGGCCAGCGTATTAGCTGCTGTGCATATGGTGCTAGTTAAAAGGTGTCTTTGGGGGACGTGAAGGCGCGTGGACCGGTCGGCAGCGGTGAGGCAAGGGGATCGGCCGGGGCAGTGAACTCCCAATCGGCATTGGGGTTGAGCACTGGCGGGATGGCAGGCTTGTCTGGGTCGATTGGCAGAGGTGGGGCCGCGGGCATGAAGAGTTCAGCAGGGTGAGCAGGGTCTTCGGGGTCGAGGGGAAGGTCCACTGCGATGCGGCCCGCGGCAGCATAAGCACGGGCGGCAAGGGAGGCACCGGATTGGGTGGCGGCCGCGAACGCGGCGGCCAGCGCTGGGGCATCGGAGAGCCCCGCGCACGGACCGAGGACGAGGTTGTCGTGGGTGGCGAGGACGGTGTCGTCGAGAAGCACGAGCGTCACGAAGAACTGTTCCGTGCCCATCGTGCGGAGCTGATATGCGGTGAGCTCGCCTTCCGCGACGCGAACAAGCGCGCCCTGTCCGCCGTTGAGCAGCGCGGTACCCGCCGGTTGGTTGTTGGCGGGAACCATCCACGGGTCGAGCCCCAAAGCGATGGCGATCTCCACCTCGCCGTCGACAATGTCGACGGTGGCATGCGTCGCCGGGTTCATTGCCGCCATGCGCAGTCGATTCAGGGCGGGATACTCTGCGGACTCCTCGCCATCGAGTGAGCCCAAGAAGCCGAAATCTGAATGCACGCGCCAACCCCCGGTGGTGGGGTCGGGGAGCAAGGAAACGTCGACGAGCGCAGGCTCCTGCGCCAACCCAGGGATGCTCAACGCGGTGGAGAAGTTCACGTGCTCAAGAACCGCGACGTGCTCGACACCAAAATAAGAAGGAGCTAGCGGATATAGCGCCATGGTTGCGACAGTCACCTCGTGGGTCAGATGGGAATCGACGGACTTGTCTCAAGCTTACGCAGGAGGATGTTCAAATCTAGTTGTTCTCCATTTCCAAAATAGTCGTGTGCCGATTAACAAGGCGAGGCACATTAAACCAGAAGTCATAAACGCACAAACAACTCCGAAAGAATCATAAAGCCATACCAGGATTGGTCGTAAAACTAGTAGTGCTGCTCCGCTAATGGCGGACGCAATTGAAAGGGCAGTAACTCGAAACTCTGAAGAGGAGTAGGTGGCGATAACTATCTCGCTAAACGTGGTAGAAAATCCACAAATTACTGAACCTAAAATAATAAAAAGGGATCCCAGCGGGATGCTATAATTTGACAGCAACCCAGATGATACATAGACGAAAGAGATAGCGATTAATAGAACTGAGTGAGACATTACTGTACGTCTGACCGTATGGCTTGAAAACCAAGCTCCTATGGCCTGGCCGGCTGAAAAGGCGGCAGCGATCGATACGTAGAAAAAGCTGATTACTGATGGTGGAATTGATTCGTCATGAGCCACAGGTTGGAACAAAATCCTAATCGAAATACTTACAGTAATAATGCTAGATAAACTTAAGATGCCAAACTGGAGTAGGGGTTCTCCCCGAACTATTTCGTTAAAATGCGAATGATTAGTCTTTGACTTAACGCTTGGTGGGTTAGGTAACCAAAAAGATAATGTAAGACCCATCGCTGATAAGAAAGCAGTGAGCAAAAAGGGAAGCGGTGGAGAGATTTCAAAGAGAAACCCCGCAAAAATTATCGAGAGTGCAACCGAAGTACCGCTGACAATCTTCATGAGAGACAGAAATTTGTGCGGTGGAAAATCGACGTAATTAGATTCGGCGAGTTCCCAGGTATAAGCGGTGTCTAGGCCAGACGCCATAGCCCACAAGAATCCCCATGCCGTCCAGGTGAGGACTAGGGCGGGTAGATTCGGGGTGAATGGGAGGAGGAGAAACACTATTGTCGTAAAGGCGCATACGAGCTTAATGCTTGTTGTTCTTCGAAGTGATGAGACGAGTCGTCCCGCCGGTATTTCTGAAATAAGTAAGACCCCGTGAAAAACCGCATCGGCGAGAACGGCTTCAGAAGTGCTAAAACCTTGGTGCTTTAGAAGAAAAAACCACGTCGGGAACCAGAACTGCACGTCAAGACAAAACCGAAGACCAGCAGTCAAAAGAGCTGTAGACATCTTATAGACCTTGTCGACGATGCCATGCGAATAGAAACATTAGCAGCATGGATATCGCCAGCGATAGCAGCACGACAGCATCCATCGGTTGGGAAGAGAGCCAAGAAGTGATGCTGCCGCTGCCAAGGTCGAACATGGTTTGTTCAGGGTCAGAAGCTGCGTCGCGGCCAAATTGAACTAGCCCGACCGCAGTGGCTAGTAGTGAGGTAAGGCCAATTCCGAGAAGTATAACATCAGTTACAACTGCCGACTGCTCTTGCTGCTGAGTTGCAAGGTGATCCAACTGTGCCTTGCATAGCTCTATCTTTCGATTGACCGGTGTGTAAAGGTCATCTTCGAAATTCCAAGCTTTCAAGTATTGATTTACATAATTCATTTTTTGTCGGGATGAGTATTGGCGGTACTCATCGTACATAAGTATGAACTCTATAGCTGAATTAACGGAGTCGTTTAGTTCATGGCGCAATTTAGGTAGCGCATTTTCACCCTTTGGAGCCATAGAAGTATTTAATATACTGCGTAAGCGGTGGTCTACCTTCTGTAAGGCTGCCCAAAAGAACTGAGCATGCTTTAGTGCTGACCATTTTGCATTGTTTGTCTCGGGATACTCTAAAGCGTGAATATGATTCATCCATCGTGCAACCTGTGCGCGTGTGCCCTTTTTGAGTTCATCAAATTCAGCTATGTTCTCGTCATCCACGCCCGATACCCAAAGCTGAGCAAACCTAGTAAGTAAGTCGTTCGAACGGGGGAGCTGTATTGCACGTGTCACCCAGAGTGGTTCAGCAGCCACATAGGAGTCTAGTGCTACGAATTGCTCTGCATTCTTGTTGAGCTTTTTAGACCAGGTATCAATGAGGGCTCTGCTGATGTCCTCGGCTAGAGTTTTGGTCGTTGCTTCGCAGTATTCCCGAATCTGATCTTCGACCGGGTTTATGTCGCCACTTTCTACGCATTTGCGAATCAATGAGTCATCTACATCGACCTGGCCAGTCGCGATCAGAACGCCATGGTCATACAAAGTCCATTCTGCGATTTCACCGACTAGTTCAATTCCATCAGCGGCTTCGGGGTGCTGGATGCGCTGTGTACCTTCAAGCACTTCTTGTGACCAAGGATGTTCTGAGGCTGCGGCCTTTGCCCAGCCTGCTAATCGTTGATCCGCGGCCGAGCGTGGTGAGACGAGCGAATCCAGTTCAGTTTCCTGGACCGTGTTTTTTAGGAATGCAAGGTAATCAGTCTTAGCCCTATCACGAATTCCTGGCGAAGACGTGATGCCGAGGTAAATCGGTGCCATCCACCTAAACTTAGCCATTAATTACCTCTAGGTTATCAATATGAATCTTGGCAATGCGGCCGGAAAAAGGACCTGAGGTGATTTTAACCTCGGCCATTTCGCCGTCCGAACTTGGCCAATGTCGTAGGATCCCTTCCGTGCCGCGTGGAGTGCGGCCGATCAGCATTTCGTTCTGCGCGGAATAGACTTCAACTGCTCGATTATCTCCGGTGGAGAGACTAACTTGGGTATCTGCGTCTGCGACTTCTTTTAGGTGAGTCTTATATGTTGTTGTCTGTTTATATTTTCTTAATCCTTCATTGAATTGGGACATGAGGAGTTTCGATTCGTTAGAACTATTCATGAAAAGGTGTAAGCCTCTGGTATCGGAGCTTAAGTTGGGGTCCAGCTCGACGATTTCATACAGATCGGCGCTGTCTTCGAACGTGGGGCTCTCTAGAATTGTGTTCCCCGCAATGCTTCCTTCTGCAACGAGATCCACTTGATCGTTGGCTAAGGCGTTAAACGCCTCATAGCCGTCGTTGAAAGTGGAGAATGAGGCTCCAGAGTTGTCGAGCTCGTCCCAGTACTGGTAACCAGAAATTCTTCCAATGCGTATATCGCTGAGGTCGTTTTTGGTTTTCTCCTTAATGCTGTTTCCTTGCTTACCGAATAAGACGTATGAGAAGGAAAGGATTGGGTCGCTGTAGCTTCCGTATTCTTTTCTGTGGGGAGCATCGACGACAGGGGCTACGCCTATCGAAACGTTGTCCAAAACCTCACGTTCCGCTGATGCCCAGTCGGAGTAGCTAAAGCTAACTTGTATCCCCTGCATACGAAAAATGTCTCGGATCATTTCCGCTACTGGACCGTCATTACGTAGATTCGGGCCGATATACGGGTCCCATTCAGCAGCGGAGATCGTTGCATTGGTGATTTTCTTGGGTGGTGTTGCACGAAATTGGCTAAAAACAATAACCGTGGTCGCAAGTACCAGAGCTACAAGAATTAATGATCGGATCAGTCCCATTCTTCTCTGTGGGACAATCTTGTTAAAGAGTTGCTTCATAGTAGAATTCTAAAATTTAACAATAATATGTTGGTTTGGCTTTGGCTGGTTGATAGCTCTAAAGTACCAATCCAATTTCACCGTAACTGAAGCTACCTCGTGGTACGCGCGCACGGATGAAGATGGACACGCCGTGGGCTATGACTACGAAACCGGCGAATACACCGACGACGACCCGACAGTCAAGGACGGCGAGTCACTTGCGCTACCGCCAGAGGACAGCACAGACAGGCTATAGTTTCCCACTATGGATCTAGCCACCATCGCCTTTGCTTTCAGCCTCGTGCTGTTGTCTGGCTTGTCGACGTCCATCGGTGCCGCCCTGGCCGTCGGCAAGCGCGAGCCCGGGCCGAAGTTTATGGCCGCAGCCCTGGGGTTGTCTGCGGGCGTGATGCTCTACGTCTCCTTTATGGAGATCCTGCCGCAGTCCCTAGAGAAGCTGGAAAGCACCCTTGGGGCAGAGGCCACTGCCACGTGGACGATGATGGCGGCGTTCTTCGCCGGCATTGCGGTCATCGCCATTATCGACCGCCTCGTTCCCGAGGAGATTAACCCGCACGAGCCGGCCACTACAGAGGAAGAAGCACGCCGCAAGAGGCTGATGAAGACCGGCATGTTCACCGCCTTCGCACTGGCCATCCACAACTTCCCCGAGGGATTTGCCACATTTCTTTCGGGCCTCGAAGCCCCCGAGATTGCGATCCCCGTTGCGGTGGCCATCGCCATCCACAACATTCCGGAAGGTATTGCGGTTGCGGTTCCCTTGCGCAGTGCCATGGGATCGCGCACGAAGGCATTTTGGTGGGCCACGATTTCTGGGCTCGCTGAGCCTGTCGGCGCCATTATCGGATTCGCTCTGCTCATGCCGTTCATTGGCCCGATGACGTTTGGCATAAGCTTTGCCGTCATCGCAGGAATCATGGTGTTCATCTCCCTGGATGAGCTTTTGCCCACGGCGGAGGAGACCGGCGAACACCACTGCGCCATCTACGGCCTCATCGCCGGTATGGCGGTCATGGCAGTGTCCCTCGCGATGTTTATTTAACGCGCTCCGCGGTGGCCTTGACCGCCATGATGATGGTGACGATAACGGAGCCGAGAACAAAGCCGCACAACATGGACAAGCCGGTGTCCGCCAACCAGGCGAGCGCGCCATTGCTGATGCTCTCGGTCACGTGGTGGATGAAGCCATAAGGCTGCTCAGCGCCGAACTCGCTCAAGCCCTTGACCACGATGTGGCCGCCGACCCACAGCATGGCGGCGGTGCCAATGATGCCGATGATGTTGAGCACGATGGGCATGCCCTTGACCAAGGCGGTACCCACGGCCGAATCGCCATCGTGGCGCTTGAGCAGGGCGAGGCCGATATCGTCCATCTTGACCAAGAGCCCGACGGCGCCATAAACACCTAAGGTCAAGAGAATGCCGACGGCAACCAAGGCGCCGAGGCGCAGCCAGAAGGGCTGGTCGATGACCTCGTTGAGGGAGATCACCATGATCTCGGCGGAGAGGATGAGGTCCGTGGTGATAGCGGCCTTGACCAGGGAGTCCTCGGCATCGGGGCCCTTTTCTTCCACTGTCTGCTGTTCCTCCTCGCCGCGGTGGAGGACAGCGTGGAAAATCTTCTCTGCGCCCTCGAAGCACAGGTAGGTACCGCCGCACATGAGGATAGGGGTGAGCGCCCACGGGGCAATCCACGACAGGATGAGCGCGATAGGCAGGATGATGACGAGCTTGTTGATCAGCGAGCCCTTGGTGATACGCCAAATCATGGGCAGTTCACGCTGCGGCTTGACGCCCTGGACATATTGAGGCGTAACAGCGGCGTCATCGACGACGACTCCCGCTGCTTTCACCGAGGTCTTTCCGGCCAATGCTGCTACGTCGTCGACGCTGGAGGCAGCGGAGCGGGCGATCAGGGCGACGTCATCAAGCAGGGCAAAAAGGCCACCGGCCATGGCTCACTTCCTTGTGGTGTAGGGGTAAGTGTTTACCCTAGGTTACTCGGCAGGAACGAGCTCCACATTTTCTGCCCAGGTAAGTTCCATGCCCAGCGTGCGCAGCCAATTCATGGCGTCATCGCCGTAGCGTGTGATGCCCTCGACGGCGGTAAGCGTGCGCTCCATGGCGCGCTCGGCCTCCTCGGCGCTGATGAGGCCGTTGGAGGTTGCGGCGGCTAGCTCGTCGATGTCGAGCACATCAACCGGCTCGCCGGAGGTGGAGACCAAGTCGACATAAAGATCGCGGGTAGTCCACACATCACCGTCGACGTCGATATCAGCGACGTCAATGTAGAAATCTTGGTGGACATCCACGCCCTCGCGGAAGTGGAAGATATTGGCGCGCAGGCCCAGCTCCGGCAGCAACCAGGATTCAAGGTAGCCGAAGCGCGGGTGGTTGGCGCCGCGGGCCATGTAAAGGCCAAAGTCGGTGACCCGGTAGGTGTCTACCTCCCGCTGAAAACCTTTCGGGTCGACATTGATGTTGTCGGTGGTGTTAAAGGTTTCTTGCTTGACTGGGTGCAGGTCAGTGCTCATTAGTTCACCTCGAGGTAAGCCGCGGTAGGTGGGAAAGAACACGAGGATTCAGTAGTGTTGACCGCGCCAGAGAGGACCGCCACGACGGTGCCCTTGCCCGTTGCTGCGCGGCCCGAGACCGTGGTCGGCCCATCGGCGTTGATGCCGTTGTTGAACAGGGGAGTGGTGCCGAACTGGAAGGTATCCAGGTTGAACCACTGGACGCTCATGGCACCCTGCTGCTCAGCGGCGGTGGGGGTGCCTAGCGCGGTGAAGAGGAAGACGGTTTCTCCTTCGCCTGCGCCTGGGGCCGGCATATCGGTCGGGCCAGGCACGGCGATGGCGGAGCCCACCGAATCGCCCTGCCCGCCGATGCACTGCGCGGAGACCGTAGGCCAGTAGAACTGGCGGAAGCCGGGGTTGTTTCCCTCCGGCAGGGCCACACCGCCTTCGCCGCCGTCACCGGCGGAGAAGTTAAGGGCGGTGAGGATGGCGCTGCGGGCCTCCTGCGGGATCCATGGCTGTGCCGCGAAAGCGCGAACACGCTCCTGCGTCTCCGGGGTGGGGCGGCCGAGGCTGTCCAGCGGGCTACTGCTCTGTGGAATGTTCACCAGCGAGGAGAGATCGGGGGCGCCGGCATGTGCTGGCGTGATGCTGAGGAAGCCCATCATCACGGCAGCAGTTAGTCCGGCGACGCCACGGCGGGCGGAGCGGGAAGAGCGCTGTTCGGAAAGGGCCATGGAAAATCCTTGTGTTTGGGTATGGGAACGTGGCGGCAGGAAACTAAATCACATGCGTCACAATAGTATCTGCTGCCACAATATTCACTTTTTTGGCGTAGTCAACTCTAAATAGAGACCTACTGTGCGGTATGTCGGCTGTTGATATCGTTTCGTTACATCGCGCGCTAATGCGTGCGATGCGCGCGATGCTGCACATGAAAGGGCTAGAGAGTATATTTAAGGGCCGTTCATACCGCTAACGCATCATGCTTTAAAGGAGCACCCCACACGTGAGTAATACTGAGTTCCGTAACGTAGCCATCGTCGCACACGTTGACCACGGTAAAACCACCCTCGTCAACGGAATGCTGGAGCAGTCCGGCGCTTTCGGCGACCATGGCGAACACTCGGACCGCGTCATGGACTCCAATGATCAGGAGCGCGAGCGCGGCATCACCATTCTGGCGAAGAATACCGCCATTCACCGCAAGGGCCTGGGCAAGGACGGCGGGGACCTCATCATCAACGTTATCGACACCCCGGGCCACGCCGACTTCGGCGGCGAGGTCGAGCGCGGTATCTCCATGGTGGACGGCGTCGTGCTGCTTGTCGACGCCTCCGAAGGCCCCCTCCCGCAGACCCGCTTCGTGCTCACCAAGGCACTGGAAGCCAAGCTGCCGGTTATCATCTGCGTGAATAAGACCGACCGCCCCGACGCCCGTATCGACGAGGTCGTCACCGAAGCGCAGGATCTTCTGCTGGAAATCGCTGCCGGCCTCGAAGATGAGGAAGCAGCCGCTGCCGCCGAGGAACTCTTGGACCTGCCGGTTCTCTACGCTTCCGGCCGCGAGGGCAAGGCCTCGACCGAAAACCCGGGTGACGGCAACGTTCCTAACGCCGACGACCTGCAGGCGCTTTTCGACGTTATCTACGAGGTCCTCCCTGAGCCCTCCGCCAAGGTCGACGCCCCGCTGCAGGCCCACGTGACCAACCTGGACTCCGACGACTTCCTGGGTCGTATCGCACTGCTGCGCATCTACTCCGGCACCATCAAGAAGGGCCAGCAGGTGGCCTGGATGCACTACGACGACGAGGGCGAGATGCACGTCAAGCAGGTCAAGGTGGCCGAGCTGCTGCGCACCGTCGGCTTCGAGCGCCAGCCGGACACCGAGGCCATCGCCGGCGACATCGTGGCTATCTCCGGTATCTCCGACATCATGATCGGTGACACCATCGCCGACGTCGAGGACCCGAAGCCGCTGCCGCGCATTAAGGTCGACGAGCCGGCTATCTCCATGACCATCGGCGTGAACACCTCCCCGATGGCAGGCCAGGGCGGCGGCGACAAGCTGACCGCCCGCATGGTCAAGGCCCGCTTGGACCAGGAGCTCATCGGTAACGTCTCCATCAAGGTGCTGCCGACCGAGCGTCCCGATGCATGGGAGGTACAGGGCCGCGGCGAGATGGCACTGTCCGTGCTTATCGAGAACATGCGTCGCGAGGGCTTCGAGCTGACCGTCGGCAAGCCGCAGGTGGTCACCCAGGTCATCGATGGAAAGACCATGGAGCCCTACGAGATGCTCACCATCGACTCCCCATCGGAATTCCAGGGTGCCATCACCCAGCTGCTGGCCTCCCGCAAGGGCCAGATGCAGTCCATGGACGTCCGCGAGGGCGACTGGGTCCGCATGGTCTTCCGCGTCCCAGCGCGCGGCCTGATCGGCTTCCGCACCCAGTTCCTGACGGAGACCCGCGGCTCTGGCATCGCCAACTCCATCTCCGATGGTCTCGACGTGTGGGCCGGAGACATCAAGGCTCGCCCGACCGGCTCGCTCGTGGCCGACCGTTCCGGCCAGATCACCGCTTATGCTCTGCAGCAGCTGGCGGACCGCGGTGACTTCTTCGTGGAGCCGGGCATGGAGGCCTATGAGGGCATGGTCGTCGGCGCCAACAACCGTGATGAGGATATGGACATCAACATCACCAAGGAAAAGAAGCTGACCAACATGCGCTCCGCCACCGCCGACGCCACCGTCACGCTGGCTAAGGCCAAGACCCTGTCCCTCGATGAGGCGCTGGAGTTCTGTGGCACCGATGAGTGCGTCGAGGTGGGCCCGAAGGTCCTGCGCGTGCGCAAGGTTGAACTGTCTGCCACCGACCGCAAGCGCGCGGCCGCACGCGCTAAGCAGCTCAACAAGTAGGCCGCTGTGGGCGTCGCCAAGCGGCGCCCCACCGCTAGGACCACCTGCCCCGGGGTATTAAAATAGCGCGGAAGAGTTTTCCGGACGTAAAGGTTGTGTGGAGTGGACCGTTTCCTGCCCCGGCTCGGAGTCATTCTCGCAGCCGCCGTGCTGACTGCATGCCAAGCCAACCCCGGGCCGCCGCCGGTTGTGGACGAGGAAGATCGCAGCGCCACGCCCACGAACTCAAGCACCACCAGTCCGCCGCCGGAGAAAGCACCCGAGGAAGACGCACTGCCGAAGCGCAGCACCGTGGCCATTGGGGTGGACCCGCTGCGCGGCGGGCTTAACCCGCACCTCGTGGCGAATAATTCGGAACTGGTCAACCAAATCGCGGAGCTAGTGCTGCCCTCGGCCTTCCACGGGGACCAGATGGACACGGATGTCCTCGAATCCGCCGAGGAAATCGACGCTCCGGGCAGCATTGCCATGCGAGTGCGCTACACCATCGCCGCGCCAGCGCAATGGTCCGATGGGACGCCGATCACAGGCTCTGACTTCAATTATTTGTGGTCCCAGATCACGCGCACTCCGGGCGCTAAAAACGTGTCCGGTTACCGGGCAATTTCGGCCGTGCGGACTTCCGGTAATGGGCGAGTGGTCACCGTGGACTTCGACCACCGCGTGGAGGACTGGCACAAGCTCTTTGCCCACCTATTGCCCTCCCATGTGCTGGAGGACAAGGACTTCACCTCGGCCTTAGCTGAGGGTATCCCAGCCTCTGCTGGACGTTACCTCGTCGAGGGGATGGACCGCGGGCGAGGGATTATCACGCTTAACCGCAATGACCGGTTCTGGGGAGAGGATCCCGCACATATCGACGTGATCCAATTGCGCGCTGTGCGCGATACCGCACAGGCGGTGAACATGCTGCGCTCGCACCAGATTGGGTTTGCTGACTTCACCCCGCAGCAGACCACCCTGGAGAATCTGAGCCTGCTCAGCAACGTCAATACCGGTGTGGTGACCCGGCAGCGTCAGCTCCGCCTGGAGATGTCGGCCGCCGAGGGCGCACTCGAGGAACAGCCGCAACGCCGCGCCTTGGCTTCGCTGCTCAACACCGACCAGCTGGCCCGGCTTGCCACCGGCCGCGCTTCGGAGCTCGAACCGGGGGAGAATCCCTTCGATAGCAACGCAGAACTTGCCCCGCTGCGTGAGCGTGCGGGCCGCAAACCCGTGCGCATCGCCGCGGATCCCCTCAATCCAACTGCCCTGGCTGCGGCCACCACCATCGTGGACGTGCTGCAAGCCAAGGCCATCGACGCGGAGGTCGTCACCGAACGCCCGACTACCATAACCTCTGACTTGCTCCCGGCTGGCAAGGTAGATGCCGTGGTGGCGTGGGACGAAAACGGCATCGATGCGCTGAGTCTGGCTAACTACTTCGTGTGTGCAACGCCCACACGGCCTGCGGCAACGCAGTCGGGGTTCTGCCCTGAAGAGTCCGCGAAGACTGCTACCGATATTTTGTCGGGAAAGCTCGACTCCGCAGCGGCTCAAGAGCAGGTGGAGCACCTCAACAAAGAAGAAGTTCTCTTCGTCCCGTTGCTTAATGAGGTGCGAATCCACGCTTTGGGCAAGGGTATTGTTGGCCCCGGACAAAGCATCAAGGACTGGGACTCCGGTCTGATTAGTGCACCGCAGTGGAGGAAAGACGATGAATAAGGATCTCACCGGCTACCGTGTCGTGGCCGTTCACGCGCACCCGGATGATGAGGTGCTCTTTACAGGCGGCACGTTGGCGGACTTGTCCGCGCGCGGTGCGGAGGTCACCGTGATTACCGCGACGCTGGGGGAGGAGGGCGAAATCATCGGCGAGCCCTACCAAGGCCTCGCGGAAACAGATCAGCTGGGAGGGTTCCGCGCTTGGGAGCTTAAGCACGCGCTCGACGCATTAGGCGTTGATGGCATCCAGCTAGGCGGCTTCGGGCATTTTCGCGACTCCGGGATGGAAGGTTCCGCCGCCCATGATCACCCGCGGGCCCTGGTCAACCGTGTGGAGGAAGCAGCAGACCTGTTGCGCGGCCACCTTGAACAACTGCGTCCGCACGCGGTGCTGACTTATGGCCCGGACGGCGGCTACGGTCACCCAGACCACATCGCGGTGCACAAGGCTGTGCATGCGGCCGCCGCACCAGAGCAGCGCATTTGGTGGGCGGTCTTCGAGCGCGCGGCGCACTATCGGGGTCTGGAGGTCATCACGCCGCCCGAAGGCTGGAGCCTGCCGGACAAGGCGTACCTGGACAACTTCACCAACGCCGGCTGTGACGTGACCTATGAACTTCGCGACGCGGCACGTGCTGCCAAGCGCGCAGCCATGCTGGCGCACGCCACGCAGATCTGGCTTGCCGACGGCTCCCTCACCACCGTCAACCCCTACTCCGCCCAGGCGGGACTTCAGGACCCCGCCCAAGTCCCCGCCGCTTATGCCTTGTCCAATCTGCTCACGATGCCGCTGCTGCGCCAGGAGTTCTACCAGCTTGGTCAGGGAGAGCCGCAGGACTCATTGCTGGGGGAGAAGTGACCGAGCGCGCCATTCGCACAGACTTCTCTCGCGGCGAGCAAATAGGTGGCCTGGTGTGGCTGGTCGTGGGAGCGCTCTGCTCGCTGACGCTCGAGGTGGTCTACCTTACCGCCCGGGTGCCGTGGTTTGACGGGGCCAGCGTGGCCTTTCCCATCACCATCCTCATCGCCTTCTGGTTCAACGGGGTGTTGACTCGCACAGCGCGTCTGTGGAGTGAGAATCCCTACATCGCAGGCGTGCCAGGACTGGCCTGGGTCGCAGGTTTTCTCGCGTTCATGCTGGGAGCCGCCTTCGGGGAGGGCAGCCTGCTGGCCAATAATATTCTCAGCCTGCTGCTGTTCGCCGCGGGAATCGCGGGCAGCGTTTGGCCATTTTTCGCCTCGGAGTAGCATACTGTTATTCGTAGAAAACCCGTGACACACAGGAGTTTAAACACCTTATGACTTACACCATCGCGCAGCCCTGCGTCGACGTGATGGACCGCGGCTGCGTTGAAGAGTGCCCGGTCGACTGCATCTACGAGGGCAAGCGCATGCTCTACATCCACCCAGACGAGTGCGTGGACTGCGGCGCCTGCGAGCCGGCTTGCCCGGTGGAGGCCATCTTCTACGAGGATGACGTCCCGGATGAGTGGTTGGACTACAACGACGCCAACGCTGCCTTCTTTGATGATCTCGGCTCTCCGGGTGGCGCAGCAGCACTTGGACCGCAGGACTTTGACGTCCCGATGATCGCTAAGCTCCCACCCCAGAACCAGGAGTAGAGTATGAGCCGCACGCCGCTTGGACGCACGCTTCCGGATTTTCCGTGGAACTCGCTTGCCGGTGCCAAGAAGAAAGCCCAGGCGCATCCGGACGGGATCGTTGACCTATCGGTGGGCAATCCCGTTGATCCAGTTGCCCCTGGCGTGCAGTTAGCGCTGTCCGCAGCGGCCGAGGCTCCCGGCTATCCGCAGACTCAGGGCACTCCGGAGCTGCGCGAGGCCATCGCGAAGGCACTTGAGCGCCGCTACACCATGAACGTGGACGCGGTGCTGCCGGTCATCGGCACCAAGGAGGCCATCGCCTGGCTGCCCACTTTGCTGGGCATGCGCGGTGAGACCGTGGCTTTCCCGACGGTGGCTTATCCCACCTATGAAGTCGGTGCGCTCTTGGCCGGTGCTAAGCCCCTGCGTGCTGACGAGGATTTCCAGGATGCGTCGCTCGTGTTCATCAATTCGCCGTCGAATCCGACGGGCAGGGTGCTGGGCGTCGAGAAGCTGCGCGAGATCGTCGCATGGGCCCGCGCGAACAATGCCATCGTGGCCTCGGACGAGTGCTACATGGGCTTGGGTTGGGACGATGAGAACCCGCCGGTGTCCATCTTGGACCCGCGCGTGACCGATGGCGACAATACCGGGCTTATCGCCATGCATTCGCTGTCCAAGAGCGCGAACATGGCCTCCTATCGCGCCGGTTTCTTTGCGGGCGATGCCAAGCTCATCGCCGAGCTGCTGGAGCTGCGTAAGCACGCAGGACTCATTGTTCCAGGCCCCATCCAAGCGGCGATGGTTGCCGCGCTTGACGACGACCCCTCCGAAGCCCTCCAGCGCCAACGCTACGCCGCGCGCCGTGTGGAACTCATGCGGGCGCTGACTGGAGCTGGTTTTAGGATCGAGCACTCCGAGGCTGGGCTCTACCTGTGGGCAACGCGCGGTGAGAACTGCCGCGAGACCGTCGACTGGCTGGCCGAGCGCGGCATCCTCGTTGCACCGGGTGATTTCTATGGCCCAGCGGGCGAGCAGTTCGTGCGCATTGGCCTCAACGGTACGGACGAGCGCATCGCGGCGGCGGTGGCGCGCTTGGCTGAGTAAGTGGCTTTTCGCCCGCCGGCGCGGGAGGGGATTAGCCCGCGCAAGGTGATGCTCACTGGCATCGTGCCCGCCACACCTACCTATTGGGCAGGTGAGGCGGGCGATTCCGTGTTTTCTCCTGGCACTCGCTTGGAGCCCGGCACTCTACTTCCTGGCCCTACGCTGGCGTGGTATCACCCCTCGGTACCTTCCGAAGAGCCCATTCCCTTTGATTACCGGGTGGTATATGAGGACGGGGACCTGATAGTCGCGGACAAGCCGCACTTCTTACCCACGACGTCGAATGGTCGCATCGTCCGCGAGACGCTCCAGACACGCTTGCGCGTGGACTTTAATGAGGACTCCATCGTGCCGCTGCAGCGGCTGGACCGGTTGACTTCGGGGTTGGTGCTGTGCTCGCGCAATCCCCGCACGCGCGCTGCGTATCAGCAACTCTTTCAGGAGCGTGCGGTGGTGAAGCACTACCGGGCTCAGGTGGCCGCGCCCTTCTCCTTCGACGGCACTGTACGGCTGGGGATGCGGCGCGTGCGTGGTGAACGTCAGGTCCTCGTGGATTCCACCGGTACGCCTACGGTGACCCGCGTGCGTGCTAGTGGAACGACTGCCGATGTATGGCCGCTCACCGGCCATACCCACCAGATCCGCGTGGTACTTAACCACCTGGGACATCCGATTGTGGGGGATGATACTTATCCCGTGGATCGAGGCTTGGATCTTTATGATTTCTCCACGCCGCTGCTGCTTTCCCATGTCGCTTTGAGTTTTAGCGATCCAGTTACCGGCCGCAACCGGGAGTTTCAGCTGTGAGATTGGGCGCTAATGCGGCGTGCGTTTTAGTTTGTGCTGAATGAGGGACTAAACTCAAACGAAGTTTTATTCATCATATTTGAGCATTTTGTACGAAGGGCGTGTCCATGGCGGATCTGAGCTTTGCTCGCTTTGCCTCGAATTTTGGCCAGTTCATTAAGTTCGGTCTGGTTGGCGGTTCGGGCGCGTTGGTCAATATTGCAGTTTCAATCCTGGCCGCAAAGTGTGGATTGTCCTGGTTCGGCGCTACGCCGCATGACGCGATGTTCAACCTCTTCGGCACCCAGTTTCACGTGCGCTGGTTCATGCTCTTTTCCACCATCGCCTTCCTCGTTGCGAATACGTGGAATTACCAGCTCAACCGCATGTGGACTTTTAAATCCGTTAGCAAAGTCTCGTGGTTGCGGGGTTTCTTCCCGTTCCTCATTACGGGCATTGGCGCGTATTTGGTAACTCTTGCTGTGCAGTACTTGCTGATGAATCCGACCTCGCCGTTGCAGCTGCCGCCGCATATTTTCGACGACTCTACCGGCTTCCGCACGATGTACTACTGGGCCAATGCCATTTCAATCGTGGTAGCCATGCCGATTAACTTCATCTTCAACAAGCTGTGGACCTTCCGCTCGAAGCCCAAGGCGCCGGTCGTGGTCCACGAGACGGAACCGGCTTAATATCGACCCTTCGCCCCGCCTGCCCTTCGCGCTCACCAGCGACGGCCGGTGGGGTCTTTTCGATGCTGCGGTGAGCGGGAAGGGGGGCGTCGGCAAGCACATGTTCCCTTCGTGCTCACCAGAACCACGGCGAGGAAGCGCTCCAACTCTTTGGTGAACGCTTAGGGGTAAAAGGCGGAAATGCCTCCTTCGCACTCACACGCGTCCAATAGATTCGGTAGCTACTGCTGCCGGTGAGCGTGAAGGCGCGTGTTAGCGGTTTGACCGGTGAGATGGCGGGGTGAGATGCACTTCGGCGCTTGGTTCGACGTGGCCCTATTCTCCCTTGGCGCTCACCGGCGCCTGCAAAATAGAGGAACCCGCCGTCCGCGGTGAGCGCGAAGGGCGGGATGGAGAAGGTGGGCGGGGAAGAGCTGCCTAGTCGTCGAGCTTGGCGTCGAGGCGTGCCTGGTCGCGGCGGTGCTGATGGCGGCGGATGAATGGGGCGAGGATGAGGACGGCGATAGCGCCAACTGCGGTGCCGGCTAGATAAGCGGTGGGATTGTGGCCGTCGGCAGGCGCATAGGCGTTATAGGCGATTCCCGCGATCATCGCGATTGCCGGTATTAAGTAAACGGCCATGGCGGACCAATTACGACCCACAAGCGGGGTAGCGACTCGTTTGCGCAGCCACGCCGTGCCGAAGAGATTGCCGATGATAGACGGCGCGATGGCGAGGAAGCACAGCATGCTCATCTGACCAGGGAGGACCCAGGCGAGGATGGCTGCTGCAACGAGTTCGAGGAACATCGTCGGGGAAACACTGATGGCGAGGGCCTTGTAGCAAGTTTCGCGTTCGAATTCGTCGTGGGAGGCGCGATCAATTTCGCGGAGCGTGTAGTTGGCAAGGGCGTTAATCATGTTGTTCATCTCCAAAGATTTCTTCGACGGTCTTTCCTAGTTCACGGCAAATATCGAGAGCTAGGTACACAGATGGGGAGTAGTTGCCGCGCTCGATATTGGCAATTGTTTGGCGGGACACGCCCGCCCGTTCAGCGAGGTCAGCTTGAGACATCTCGAGCCACCTACGCCATTTACGGACCATATTCTGGTGCTCGGCCATGTGGTCTCCTTTACGGCGTGTCGTGCTTACATGTCTTAGTGTAAAGAAAACTTGTCATGAAGGCAAGGGTTACATGCAAACATGCCATTCCCAGAAGGGCTGCATCACCACAGCCGGCAGTTTCGGTTTACGCCCTTTAAGCTGTTCAAGTGTGGTTTTGATGAGAAGTACGGCATCGTCGAGGTGGTAGCGGATATCGTCGGCAGTAAAGCGCAAAACCGTATATCCATGAGCCACCGCGGCGTTCTGCTTCGAGCGGTCTGCTTGAAAGGCACGACTATTTTTGTGGTGCTCCCAGCCGTCGACCTCGACGATGAGCTTGCCCATCTTCAGGTCAAAGCGGTAGTTCGCAATGAGCGCGTTGTGCTCGGGAAAGATCCCGTCCGCTCGTAGCCTTCGGCTCAGCTGGCGCTCCGGCACGCTGTCCGCGCCGATGGGCGTGTAACGAATAGCCTCCTTCAAACGCCGGGGAATCTGACGCATTCTCCGCTGGTCTTTGTTCAAGCGCTCAGGCCCAGTCTTGCCTCGATAGTGTTCTTCCAGCAGCTGCCCGCAAGCGGGTGCTAAACGACGTGCAGCCCACAGCACCTGGACCACAGGCAGGTCATTCACCTTGGTTGTAGCCGAAAGCCGCGAATGTGTCACCTCAAAGTTTTTCCCTTTGAGCGTGCGCGGCCCCTCGGCTTCCAGCGGAAACGTCAACTTCCGCCCCAAGTGAATTTCCCGCGCGGTCTTACCCGTGAAATGTATTCGACTCAGCCCGTGAGCCAGGGCGCGTGCCACGGCCAGCGGCGACCACTCATCGCTGTAAATTCCCCGGTGCACACGAAAGAGTTTTCCCGCGCGGAGCTTCCGCCTGATTGCCTCCTTGCTCAGTCCCATCTCACGGAGCTCCGCGGTTGTCCATGCCTTCATAAAGCTCAAGGTATGCAGTGCTTATCGACGAGTCGATAGTCAACTCCCTACCTGTGGATAACTCGGGTTTGAAGCCCAGTTTTCCGGGGGTTATGTTGACGCGTCGCTAATTTTCCTGCGGTATTCATCTTCATTATCTCTTGGCTAGCCCCATTGGGGACTCCGCCAAGTAGCAAATAGCACAACTTGGCTGCTCAGCCCGGCCCACGCCTGTCGTGTGGATACTGGCCCCCACCCTTCGCGGCCATCGGAATCGATTCTGTGCGCTTAAAGCATTCGCTGGTGAGCGCGAAGGGCGGGTGGCGATGTGGTGGGGCGGAGTTGCGGGGCGGAGAGGACCGCTGCCTAGACCCTACCCCTGGCGCTCACCGGGATCGCTGATTAGCTGCTAGAGCGTTCGGCGGTGATCGCGAAGGGCGGTGGCTGAGGGGGAACTCATGTCCCGCGCCCTTGCCGGCCACCGAGAGCGGAGAACCGGTGCTACATCGTGCGCTGGTGAGCGCGAAGGGGGTGGAGCGACAGCGAGGAAGGGGCGCGGTTGCGAGATGGGGCGCAGAGGCGAGCAGGGCGGCGAGGAGCGGCTAGCGGGTTTCGAGTTCCTCTGCGGTAGGTAAGGGCAGCCGGGCTGTAGGGGAGATGCCGCGCGCCTTGGCATTGATGACGCCGGCGATGGCGAGTACCGCGAACATGGCGGCGGCGGAGAAGAGTTGGATGCGGGCGGAGGCGTCGCTAAGCATGAGCACTGCGATAGCTGCAAAGAGCGCCAATGCGAACCACGTGAGGTAGGGGTAGGCCCACATGCGCACCGGCAGTGGGTGGATGGCCTCGAGCCGGGGGCGCAGGCGCAGCTGGCTCACTGCAATGAAGACCCACACGATGAGCAGCGAAGCACCAGCGGCGTTCAGCATGAAGGACAGCAGCCATCCGGTATCCGCATAGTTGAGAACAACCATGACTGCGGAGAGGATGACCGACAGCGCAATGGCGGCAGTCGGCACGCCGCGGCGGTCTGTCGACGCGAAGAGTTTGGGGGCTTCGCCGCGGCTAGCCAGCGAGTGCATCATGCGGGAGGAGGCGTAGATCTGCGCGTTGAACGCGGAGAGTAGCGCGAGCACGATGACCACTTCCATGATGGCCGCAGCACCAGGGATTCCAGCCCGGTCCAAGACCATCGTGAACGGAGACTCGGCGGCAGACTGCGCGGAGCCGAGCGAAGAGTAGGGCAGGAGGAAGGTGATGACGAGGACGGAGCCCAAGTAGAAGACCGAAATGCGAGTAATGGTGGTGCGCACCGCGTTGACAAGGGACTTCTCGGGGTCCTCGGATTCCGCCGCGGCAATGGCGACGACCTCGATGCCGCCGAAAGCAAAGGCCACGGCGAGCAGGCCGGCGGCCACGCCGCCGAGGCCGTTGGGCATGAAGCCGTCGGCAAGGAAGACAGACGTGCCGATGAAGGTGTGGCCAGGAAGCAGCCCGAAGATCAGCAATACACCGATGATGAGGAAGGCAATGATGACCGCGACCTTGATGAAGGCGAACCAGTACTCGAACTCGCCGAACAGACGCACGCGCAAGAGGTTGATGGTGCCAAAGAGTGCCACGCAGATGGCCGCGGGGATCCACGGCGGGCAGTCGAACCATGCGCCGATGAAACCAGCAGCGCCCGTAATTTCCGCGCCGAGGACGGCGACGGTGGCAAGCCAATAAATCCAGCCTTGCGTGAAGCCTGCCCAGCGTCCGATACCGTGCTCGGCGTATTCGGAGAAGGAACCGGAAGCGGGGATGACCGTGCCCATCTCACCGAGCATTTGCATGACCAAGATGGCAAGGAAGCCAGCGATGAGGTAGGCCAAGAGAACCGCGGGACCGGCGGCGGAAATACCTACGCCGGTGCCTAGGAAAAGACCGGCACCGATAGTGGAGCCCAGCCCCATCATGGTCAGGTGGCGGACTTTCAAGCCGCTGCCGAGTGAGCTAGGAGAGGAATCGTTTTGAGCAGTCACCTTTAGCATTGTAGGCAGCTGCCAAGGCGTTTGGGCATAAAGGGGCGATTTTATAGCGCTTGTGCACAAAGCGGAGGGCCTAAGTCCACGATCGCGAAAGGCCCCCGCAGAAACGGGGGCCTTAAGCAGCAGCGCTTAGTTCTTGTGCAGGTCTTCGTTGAGGGCCACAGCCTCAGACTTCCAGTCCACGGCCTCGACGGCACCGGAGACGGAGTTGCGGCGCAGCAGAACACCGGAGACGCCGGAGAGCTTAGAGCCCTTGACGGTCTCGCCCTCGGACAGGCCTAGGGCCTGAGCAATCTTGCCAAAGACCGCGATCTTGGTGCCGGCGGTGACGTAGAGGCCGGCTTCGACGACTGAGTCGTCGCCAAGCGAAATGCCCACACCTGAGTTCGCGCCGAGCAGGCAGCGCTCGCCGATGGAGATGACCTCCTTGCCGCCGCCGGAGAGGGTGCCCATGATGGAGGCGCCGCCGCCGATATCGGAGCCATCGCCCACGACAACACCTGCGGAGATGCGGCCCTCGACCATGGAGGCGCCCAGGGTGCCGGCGTTGAAGTTGACGAAGCCCTCGTGCATCACGGTCGTGCCCTCGGCGAGGTGGGCGCCCAGGCGAACGCGGTCGGCGTCACCAATGCGAACGCCGGACGGGACGACGTAGTCCACCATGCGCGGGAACTTATCGACGGAGTAGACCACGACCGGGCCGCGGGAAGCGAGGCGGCCGCGGACCATCTGGAAATCGGCAACCGCGCAGGGGCCGTAGTTGGTCCACACCACGTTGGCCAGCTTGCCGAAGATCCCGTCCACGTTCAGGCCGTGAGGCTTGACTGCGCGGTGAGAGAGTAGGTGCAGACGCAGGTAAGCGTCGTAGGTATCGGCGGGCGCCTCGTCAAGGGACGCAATCTTAGTCTCCACGGCGATGCGGGCGACGCCGCGCTCCTCATCGGGGCCAACCAGGTCAGCGAACTGCTGCGGAACCTCCTCCAAGCGCTCGGTGCCGCTGGCGTCTACAGAAATATCGGTGTGAACTGCCGGGAACCAAACGTCCAGGACGGTGCCGTCGTGGGTAATGGTTGCCAGGCCGCGTGCGGATGCTGAAGTCATAGGCTCACACCCTAGCAGCTACGCCTCGGCCGTGCGCCGTGAGTTACCCGGTAGTAGGTGGAAGATCACAACCAGGGCCACGGTGAGGATGAGGACGGCGAGGACTTGGTTGCGGGCGGAGGCGTCGAAAAGCATGAGAATGGTGAGGCCGACCAGCGCTAGGGCGGTGAGCCACGGCAGCCACGGGAAGCCCGGGACGCGCAGCGTGGTGAGCTCGCCGTTGGCCTGCATCTGTGGGTGCAGCTTGATATAGGAGGCCACGATGAAACACCAGATGACCAGGAGGCAGCCGCCCACCGCGTTGAAGAGGAAGGCCAACAATCCCGGCGGGTTCCAGTACTGCAGCACCACCGATGCAAAGGCGAAGATGATGGAGAGCACCACCGCAAAAATGGGGGAACCGGAGGCGTTCGTCCGAAGGAAGATGTGGTGCGCGCTATGGTCCTTCGCCATGTCATAGACCAAGCGGGACGTGGCGTAGATCTGTGCGTTGAAGGCAGAGAGCAGCGCTAGGGCGATGATGGCTTCCATGAATCCTGCAGCGAAGGGGATTTTCGCGGCGGCGAGGACCAGCGTGAAGGGCGAGTCCGCGGCGACGTCGGCGTCCTGGATGGAGCTGAAAGGCAATGCCAGCGTGATAACCAGGATGGAACCGATGTAGAAGACCATGATGCGCACGATAATGGCGCGCACCGCAGTGGCGACGTTGTGCGCTGGATCCTCGGACTCGGCTGCGGCAATGGTGACCAGCTCGATGCCACCGAAGGCGAAAGCCACGGCGAGCAGGCCGGCAGCAAAACCGGGGCCGCCGTTGGGCAGGAAGTTCTCTGTGAAGTTATGACCTGCCAAGGAGAGGTCCATTCCAGGCAGGATGCCCAAAGCCATGAGCACGCCGACGCCCAGGAAAGCCACGATGGTGGCCACCTTGATGATGGCGAACCAGAACTCGAATTCGCCGAAACCACCCACGGCGGCAAAGTTGACCACGGCGAAGAACACCACAGCCACCAAAGCCGGTATCCACGGATCGACCCCGAACCAATTCGAGATGATGGCCGCAGCACCGGTAATCTCCGCGCCCATCACCATGACCAGCATGAACCAGTAAATCCAGCCCAACGTAAACCTGGCCCACGGCCCAAAAGCCTGTCCTGCATAAGTGGAGAAAGCGCCCAGCGAAGGGCGTGCGGCGGCCATCTCTCCGAGCATCCACATCACCAAGGCGATGAGCGCGCCAGCTACCGCATAGGAGATGAGAACGGAGGTGCCGGACACCTGAATGCCTAGGCCCACGCCCAGGAAGAGTCCCGCACCCACTGCGGATCCGAGCCCCATCATGGTGAGGTGGCGGGTTTTGAGTTGTGTGGCCGCTGCCATAGGGTGATCACCTTCAACGCTATTGATTGTTTGTAATGGGAAGTACTTTACGCAATGCGCTGAGCATCCGGGGGCGCTAGCATGGCGGGTTGTGACTTTAAATCTCTTCTCCGATCCCATCGAGCTGACCAAGGCCTTGGTGGATATCCCGAGCCCTTCCCATCACGAAGAGGCGATCGCCGACGCCGTCGAGGAGGCCCTGCGCGGTCTGGACCAAGACACGGTGGAGGTGCAACGCTATGGCAACACCGTGTGTGCCCGGACAAACCGGGGTTTTGAAAGCCGCGTGGTCCTAGCCGGCCACATCGATACCGTTCCTCTGGCCGATAACGTGCCCCACACCATGTCGGAGGACGGGGAGATCATGTACGGCTGCGGCACCGTCGACATGAAGTCGGGCATGGCGGTCTACCTCAACGCCTTTGCGCAGCTGTACAACTCCGATGATCTCAAACACGACCTCACCGTCATCGCCTACGAGGGCGAGGAGGTTGCCACCGAGTTCAACGGCTTGGGCCACCTGCAAAAGGATCACCCGGAATGGCTGAAGGGGGACCTGGCACTGCTGGGGGAGCCTTCCGGCGCCATGATCGAGGCCGGCTGCCAGGGCACCATTCGCGTGCGCGTTACCGCCCACGGCACCCGCGCGCACTCGGCCCGTGCTTGGCTCGGCTCCAACGCCGCCCACACCTTGGCACCGGTGATGCTCAACGTGGCCAACTACCAGTCACGCGACGTGGAGATTGACGGCTGCACCTACAAGGAGGGCCTCAACATCGTCCACCTCGAATCCGGCGTGGCCACCAACACCATCCCGGATGAGGCCTGGATGTTCGTCAACTTCCGCTTCGCCCCGGACCGCAGCTCCGAGGAGGCGCTGGTGCACCTGATGGAGGTCCTCGGCGAACACGAGAACATCACCGTGGAGGTCGATGACATCGCCGGCGCCGCCCTGCCCGGCTTGGGCCAGCCGGCGGCACGCGCGCTTGTCGACGCCGTCGGCGGCAACGTCCGCGCCAAGTATGGTTGGACCGACGTGGCCCGCTTCTCCGAGATGGGGACCCCAGCCGTCAATTTCGGCGCTGGAGACCCAGGCTTTGCCCACAAGAAGGACGAACAAGTGCCCGTCACCCAGATCACCGAAGTCTCGACCGCACTCTTGAACTACCTGAAGGGATAAGACCACCATGACGCCTGAGCAACTGCGCACCCTGCGCGGACCACTTCTCGTGCGTACTGCTGGAGAGCAGTCCTCCACCTTTGACCAACGGCTGCTGCAGTCCGGCGCGGATCACGAATGGCAGCACGCCGATCCCTGGCGCGTCCTGCGCATCCAAGGCGAGTTCGTGGATGGTTTCGACGCCCTGGCCAAGCTGCCGAAGGCCGTGACCGTCTTCGGTTCCGCTCGCACCCCGGAGGAGGATCCGAATTATCAGCTGGCCGTGGCCTTGGGGCGCCGCCTCGTGGAGGCTAAGTATGCCGTCATTACCGGCGGTGGCCCCGGCATCATGGAGGCGGCCAACCGCGGCGCGCACGAGGCCGGAGGGTTGTCTGTGGGCCTAGGCATCGAGCTTCCGCACGAGCAGGGCCTGAACCCCTACGTGGACTTGGGCCTGAACTTCCGCTATTTCTTTGCCCGCAAGACCATGTTCCTCAAGTACTCCCAGGCCTTCATCTGCCTGCCCGGCGGCATGGGCACCATGGATGAATTCTTCGAGGTCATGTGCATGGTCCAAACCGGCAAGGTGACCAACTATCCCATCGTGCTCATGGGTACTGAATACTGGTCCGGCTTGGTGGAGTGGATGAAGAAGACCCTGGCCGAGGGTGGATTCATCAGCGCCGAGGACCTCGATCTTTTCTTGGTCACGGACGATATCGATGAAGCCGTCGCCCACATCCTGGCCGCGCACAAGGTCATGTCGGACAAGCGCCTGCGGGAGCAGGAGAGCAAGTGACCCAAGCGCACAACCTCGCGCGGGTCATGGCGATTGTGAACCGCACCCCAGACTCCTTCTATGACAAGGGCGCCACCTTCGAGCTCGACCCAGCAATCCAGCGCGCGGAGCAGGCGCTTGACGACGGCGCCTCCATCATCGACATCGGAGGCGTCAAGGCCGGCCCGGGTCAGCATGTCGACGCAGCCGAGGAAATCGAGCGCGTCGTGCCCACCATCGCGGAGCTGCACCGCCGCCGCCCGGAAGCGCTGATTTCGGTGGACACGTGGCGCGCTGAGGTAGCAGAGGCCGCGATCGCTGCTGGTGCCGGTCTAGTCAATGACACGTGGGCCGGCTGGGACCCCGAGCTCATCGAGGTGGCTGGCCACCACAAGGTAGGCTACGTGTGCTCGCACACCGGTGGCGTGACCCCGCGCACCCGCCCGCATCGTGTGCACTTCGATGATGTGGTTGCCGATGTCATCAGCGAGACCACGCGGCTGGCCGAGCGCGCCGCCGACCTCGGTTGCCCGGAGGAGCTGACGTTTATCGACCCCACGCACGATTTCGGCAAAAACACCTTCCACGGCTTGGAGTTGCTGCGGCGCATCGATGAGATCGTGGCGACCGGCTGGCCGGTGCTCATGGCCTTGTCGAACAAGGATTTTGTGGGTGAGACCCTCGACCGCGCCGTGGACCAGCGCGTCGCGGGCACGCTGGCAGCGACGGCATGGTCGGCGGCACGGGGCGTGGCGGCCTTTCGGGTCCATGAGGTGGCCCCGACTCTCGACGTCATCCGCATGACCGCCGCCATCCAGGGCCAGATAGCTCCCTTGGCCACGACGCGGGGGCTAGCCTAAGCCATGACCGACAGCGTTTCTGTGGTTATCCCTGCGCTCAACGAGGAGCGCACAGTCGCGCACGTGGTGCGTGCTTGCCTGGCGGATGAACCTCAAGAGGTCATCGTCATTGATGCGGACTCGAGCGATGAAACTGTGGCTGAGGCGCAGGCGGCAGGGGCTCAGGTGCTCAATTGGCGGGAGATCCTGCCTGAGGAGCCCCGCCCCGGCAAGGGCGAATCCCTCTGGCGCGGCGTGGCGGCAGTTGAGGGCGACATCGTCGTCTTCATCGATGCGGACCTAGAATCCGCCGCGTCCGGAATGGTCACAGCGCTCAGCGAGCCCTTCGTAGATCCGCACGTCCAGCTGGTCAAGGCCCGCTATGCGCGCAGCCTTCAAGGAAAGCCTACCGGTGGTGGGCGCGTGACCGAGCTGACCGCCAAGCCGCTTTTGCGACAGTTCTTCCCAGAGCTCGCATACATTGACCAACCACTCGGCGGCGAATACGCCTTAAGACGCGCGGCCGCCATGGAGCTGCCGTTCGTGGAAGGGTACGGGGTGGAAGCGGGCCTGCTGATAGACGTCGCCAAGCGCTATGGCCCCTATGCCCTCGCCGAGGTTGACCTGGGCACCCGCACCCACCGTAACCGACCATTGGAGGAGCTGGCCCCGATGGCCGATGTGGTTGCGCGCACCATCCTGTCCCGTGCTGGCGTGGTTGGGCCTGTTGCCCAAAGGCCACCATTGCTGGGTAGGATTTAGCGCATGATGTCCTGGATTCTTCTTATCGTTGTGCTCATTGCCCTCATCATCATCGGCACGTGGGCGTGGGGAAGCTTCGTAGGCCGGGGACCTGTCATGGGCGCTCCCGACAAGGCCGTGGATACCGATCGAGAGAATCTGCGGGCCCTCGAGGAGGGGCGCTTCGATGACCTGCGCTTTGACGTGGTTGCGCGCGGCTACCGCCAGGAGCAAGTGGATGCCCTGTTGGCGGCAGTGGAGCGCCATTGGGGTGCCAAGGCGGCGTCATCGGGCGAACCTTCAGAACCTTCGGTTCAGGCCTAGGCCGAGCCTACAGCGACGAGTCTGCCGCCGGCGGCCGAAAAAGAGCTAGACTAGAAGGACGTACAAAATACAGTCGAAGGAGACTCAATATGGCAGCGATGAAGCCCCGTACCACTGGTGGAGAGATGGAAGCGGTAGAGGAGTCCCGCAAGATCGTCATGCGCATTCCTTCTGACGGGGGTGGGCGCATTGTTATTGAGCTCAGCAAAGAAGAAGCAGCGGAGTTGGGTTCACTCCTCGTAGCAGTTTCTAGCTAGTCTAGGGAGCATGCTTTCACATATCGTCGATATTCTGGCCGATCCCGCCGATGGCAGCGCCCTTGAAGGCGCGGATGATTTTTCCCGCCTCGTGTCGGAGACCGGCCATTCCTATGACGTGGCCAAGCAGGGCTACGTCACGTTGGCAGCTGGTGCGGGTCTGAAGCATCAAGGTGACGATGCCGCGATGGTCACCGCCCGTGAAACCTACCTGGCTATGGGGCATTTCGCGCCCTTCGTGGAGGCAGTCACTGGAGCGGTGCAAGATTCTTTGGAGAGTCAGGACGCGGCTCAGCAAGCAGGCCTCAATGAGGACACCGCCCCCTCGCTCCTGGAGGTAGGCGCTGGCACGGGTTACTACCTGGCGCACACGCTCGATTCGATCGAGGGTGCTCGCGGCGTGGGCCTCGATATCTCTACGCATGCGGCTAAACACCTGGCCAAATCGCACGAGCGCGTCGGCGCTGTGGTTGCGGATGTGTGGGAGCGCCTGCCCTTGAAAGATGATTCAATCCATGCCATCTCGGTGGTCTTCGCGCCGCGCAATCCGGCGGAGTTTCAGCGCGTTCTCGCACCCGGCGGGGAGGTCATCGTCTTGACCCCGCAGTCCGGTCACCTGGATGAGCTGCGAGAGCCGCTGGGAATTCTCGGCGTGGAAGAAGGCAAGGTGGAGCGTCTCTACGCGCAGGCGGAAGGGTTCCTCAAACAGGCAGCGGATCCGGTCGATATTTCCTTCCCCATTGTCTTGGATAAGGCGTCTATCGCCGCGCAGGTGGGGATGAGCCCCTCGGCGCGCCACATTAGTCCGGAAGAGCTGGCTGAGCGTATGGCCTCGTTGCCGCAGACGTTGACCGTGACGGCCCACGCCCGTCTGGATCGCTTGCGCTCGGCCTAATTCATCGCTTGCGCTCGGCTTCATTGCCAGCCCTTGCTTTTCAGCCCCGGGGAACGGCCCTTCTTTCTTCGGAACGGCCCTCTTCTCTCCGGAACGACCCTTCTCTCTCCGGAACGAGCCTTCGCGCTCACCGGCAGTGGGTTCGTCGGAAGGTTTTAGCTCTTCGGTGAGCGCGAAGGGCGGGGTGGCCTGTGAAGCAACCACCCCGGGTCTTTTTGCGCACTGTGATCTGGAGCTTGCGTTGACGCGCTGGCTATTTCGCTGTCCCCTCTCGTCGAATCCTCCCCTCGAATCCTCCCTTCGCGCTCACCAAGAGCCTCGATCAGCCGCCAAGACCGCTCCCGGTGAGCGCGAAGGGCGGAAGGGGAGCGAGTGGAACTGATGAGGCATGCGCGAGAAATGATGACCGCGAGCGCAGCGGCGCAACGTGGCCACACAACACAGTGGGCCCGCACACAAAAGGAGGCCCGGTTACCCCGGGCCTCCTTCTATGATCGTCGTTCGATGCTCTTAAGAGAGCTTGGTGCCCTTCCTGTTCCAGGACTGCTCAATAATAGCCTCGCCCTCGGTGCTGATTTCGATAGCAGAGCAACCACCCTCGAAGTAGACGCGGGAGCTCATGGCGACCAATCCGCCGTCTACGAACACCTCAACGCTGGCACCATCCTGAATGACGGTGAGGGTATCCGAATCGCCCTCGGCCAGCTTGGCCACTGCTGGTGCGGAATCCTTGAAGTAGTTGTCGAAGGACTTCGACATGGAGCGATCCAAGCTGATTTCCTCGCCCGTGTGGCGGATGACCGCAGCGGCGTCACCGGAGCCGTCCTTCAGCGTGACAGTCACGCTCGAGCCCGCCGGTACCTCCAATACACCTGTCCAAGACCGTGCGTAGTTCGAGAGCTTCACAGCATCCGGCAGCCCCTCCGCCGGAGTCTGGTAGAGCACACCGCCCTGCAGCGTGACTGCACGTGGCAGTGACAAGCTATTAGCCCAGTCCTCAGCCTCCCACGTGGGGTGCTTGGTAGCGTCATCACCGCGGCCATTGCCATTGAGCAGGCCGAGGATGACTGCGCGGTCGTAGCGGCGCTCCTGCGGAATCGTTCCGGTCGTGGTGTTGGTGTTGCGTGGCCGGGAGAAGTCATGGCCATAGTCCACACGCTGGAAACCTCGTGCCACGGTGAACACGGTGCCGTCGAGGCGGCCCACGATGTAGCCAGAAACGTCGCGGCCCTCGCGCTCTAAGGTGACAAAGAGGACATCGTAGATTTCCCTATCTACTTCGTCACGAAGGCGCACCAAGCGCGGTGACACCACCGGCGGGATGGGGGAGGTAGCCGGGACCTCGCCGTCTTCAAAGCCAGGGTCGCCGTCGAAGCTCAAGGGCCCAAGAAGAGTCCAAGATTCGCCATTGGGGCTGTCCAGAATTACCGGCATCGGGGCATCGGAATGACCGGTCAGCGCCAGCATCAGCCAGCCATCGTGTCCCTCTTCGCGGTCTTCCTTGGCCCAATCCGGGACCACGGAAGGCGAGCGGAAGCGGTCATAGTTGGTGTGGGCGCCCACGGCCTCCCCAAAGCGGACGACATCCGGATCGAGCGCAGAAGGGTCATCAGACACGATGCATTCATCGGCGTAGTCGGTATACCGCGCCAAGCGCACGCTGGTGCCCACCGAGGTCACCGAGGTGAAATAAAGGTTGAGGGCGTCCTTGCCCTCCGCCACTGAGCCTGCGCGTAGTGACAGCTCGCCACCGACGGGGGCGAGGACGTCGTCGCAGTCCAGCCACGCGAAGGCTGTTTCCTCGGAGGTGGAATGGCCCCAGCGCGCAGGCTGGCCAGCGTCAGGGCGGTACTGGTGGAACAAGTGCCAGGTATGACCGTCCCGGACGATTCCCGCGGGGGCGTCGAGGATCCCGCTATCGGGAACGAAGTGAAGTTCTGGGCGATGGTGCGTTTCTTTATGCGTCACGGCAGTCCTTCCTACATTAACGAGCGGTAAATGTCCACGGTCTGCTGCGCGATGGTGGCCCACGAGAAGTCCTCGATGGCGCGCTGGCGGCCCGCAGCACCGAAGCGTTGTGCCAGCTCTTTATCGGCAGCAACGCGGTTCACAGCGGCGGCAAGATCGGCTTCAAAGGTGGCGTCGTCATCTGCGTCATAGTTGACCAAAACACCAGTTTCGCCGTCCACAACGACCTCGGGGATGCCGCCCACATTGGACGCCACCACGGCGGTGCCACAAGCCATTGCCTCAAGGTTGACGATTCCCAAAGGCTCATAAATTGAGGGGCAGACGAACACGTCGGCGCCGGAGTAGACCTGCTTAATTTCCTCGCGCGAGAGCATGTCCTTGACCCAGAACACGCCGTCACGCTGGGCGCGTAGCTCCTCCACGAGGGCCTCGGTCTCCGCCGCAATCTCCGGCGTATCGGGTGCGCCGGCACACAGCACAAGCTGAATGTCTTGGTCAAAGTTCTGGGCGGCTTTCAGCAGGTGCTTCACGCCCTTCTGTCGGGTGATCCGACCCACGAAGGCGACGATGGGACGCTGCTTGTCGACGCCCAACTTATCCAGCACCGCCGACTCACCCGGTTGCCATACCTGAGTATCGATGCCGTTGAGGACCACGTGGACCTTGTCGGCGTCGATGCGGGGGTATGCATCCAAGATTGAGTCCTTCATTCCGGCCGACACCGCGATGACGGCGTCAGCGTACTCCATGGCGTTCTTTTCCGACCACGAGGAGATCTCATAGCCACCACCAAGCTGTTCGCGCTTCCACGGGCGGTGGGGTTCGAGCGAGTGTGCGGTGACCACGTGGGGGATGCCGTACAGGCGGCTGGCAAGGTGCCCACCCAGTCCCGTGTACCAGGTGTGGGAGTGAGCCACATCAATATCGGAGGCGGCGTTGGCCATGCGCAGCCCTGTGGAGAGTGTCTGCAGTGCGGCGTTAGCCTCCTTCAACGAGGGATCAACGCCATGCACAAACACATCCTTCTCGTCGCGCTCAGAACCCATGCAGTGAACTGAAACATCGATGATCTCGCGCATGAAGCGCGTGAGCTCTGCAACGTGGACGCCCGCTCCGCCATAAATCTCCGGCGGATACTCCTTAGAAAAAATTCCGGCTCTCATAACCGCCAGAATACGGATTATCCACAGCTCGCGCTAAACCTTGAGAGGCCATGTGGCGCGTAGGCCTGCGGGGGAGGCGAGAGGCAATCAAAAGGGGGTAAAAACAAGCACTCTTCGACTGCGCGATCCAGAAAACGTCTATAGATTGGGTGATGTGAGAAGCCTTCCAAATGTCCTTGCCATTGTCCTTGCCGGCGGTGAGGGAAAGCGCCTTTTTCCTCTGACGGAAGACCGCGCTAAGCCCGCCGTTCCGTTCGGCGGTTCCTATCGCCTGATCGATTTCGTGCTGTCCAATCTTGTCAACGCCGGTTTCCTCAAGATTGCGGTGCTGACCCAGTACAAGTCCCATTCTCTGGACCGCCACATTTCCCAAGCATGGAACCTGTCTGGACCCACCCCGCAGTACATCGCTTCCGTGCCGGCTCAGCAGCGTCGTGGTAAGCGCTGGTACAACGGTTCGGCCGATGCCATCCTGCAGTCGCTGAACCTGATTTATGACGAAAAGCCGGACTATGTCATCGTCTTCGGCGCCGACCACGTCTACCGCATGGACCCGGCCCAGATGGTGGAAGAGCACATCGCCACCGGTCTGGATTGCTCGGTGGCGGGTATCCGCGTCCCGCGCTCGGAGGCTTCCGCCTTTGGCTGCATTCAGGCGGATGGGATGGGCACGATCACGGAGTTCGTCGAGAAGCCTGCCAATCCTCCGGCGACCCCGGATGACCCGAACATGACCTATGCCTCTATGGGCAACTACGTCTTCACCACGCAGGCGCTTATCGACGCGTTGCTGGAAGACGAAAAGGATGAGGATTCCGCCCACGACATGGGCGGCAACATTATCCCTTACTTCGTGAAGCGCGATCAGGCGCACGTCTATGACTTCATGGCTAACGAAGTACCCGGTTCCACGGAGCGTGACCATGGCTACTGGCGTGACGTCGGTACCATCGACTCCTTCTATGAGGCGCACATGGACATGATTTCGGTGCACCCAATCTTCAACCTGTACAACCGTTCGTGGCCTATTCATTCCACGGATGACTCCAACTTCCCGCCGGCGAAGTTTGTGCAGAACGGTATTGCGCAGTCCTCGATGGTGGCTCCGGGTTGCATCATTTCCGGTGGTACGGTGCGCAACTCCGTCTTAGCTTCGGACGTGCACGTGGCGGATGGGGCGACGGTGGAAGGCTCCGTCATCCTTCCCGGCGTGCGCATCGGTCGTGGCGCGGTGGTCCGCCACGCCATCCTGGATAAGAACGTGGTTGTTAGTGACGGCGCCATCATCGGTGTGGACCGCGAACGCGATGAGGAGCGCTTCAAGGTCTCCGAAGGCGGCGTGGTTGTCGTGGGCAAGAACGTCAGGGTCTAAGCCGCAAGACAGCGAAGGACACTAAGCGGGCGTGCGGGTGGATTGAAGTCCACCCCACGCCCGCTTTTGTAGTGCTTGGTGGAGACTACATCTTGGTGATGAGCGTCAAGCCCGCACCGTAGGGCAGGCGTGTGACGGCCGCACCGTCGAGGGAGCGAGCAAACTCGTCGGCCTCGCGGGCGGCGGCGGTGTCGCGGTCGGTGCGGGAGGGGTCGGCCACGGTGCCGTCGAGAAGCGCATTGGCCAACACCAAGGTGCCGTGCTGATGGAGCAGAGGCCAGGCGGCCTTGAGTAGTGCAGGCATGTCGAGGGCGGGGACCTCGGCGTAAATCACCTGGTATGTGTCATTAGCCAAGCGGCCCATGATGTCGAGCGGGCGGGAAGGAAGGAAGCGCCCGCGGCTAGGGGAGTAGCCAGCATCGCGGAACGCCTGCTTAGCGCTGGCCTGGTGCTCGGCCTCTGGGTCAATGCAGGTCAAGATACCGTTGTCCGGCATCCCCGCCAACAGGTAAAGGCCCACGACAGAGGCAGCGGGGGTAATCGCCACCGCTTGGGGGCGGGAGGCGGTACCGGAAGAAACCGCGGCGAGCGTGCTGAGCAGCTGGCCGGTGGCCTCATCCGGCGAAGGCAGTCCGTACTCCTCCGCGTGGGCGCGGGCGGCGGCGAGCACCTCAGAGCTCTCGCTGGTGGATTCGATATAGGTTCGCATTGCGTCATAAGCCGTAGTAGTCACAATAGAAAACCATAGTGAACTCGCTGCAGCTGCGCGCCGAGAATCGCCCGCGATTGTCCTCTCCGTGTGGCACAAGAAGCGCATGTAAGAGGAGTGACGGATTCACAGGCTGCTCACAGTGCGCTGGCTGGAGTTTCGGCCCGCACTATAGAATGATGATCCTCATGACCACACAGCAGCGCAGTGTTGAGACCGCTCAAAGCACTCGTGATTCTTCTTCCACCGTCAGCTCTTCCGAGAACGCAGAAGCCCAAGAGCTGACCGGAACCGCAGCGTTCGACGCCGGCCAGGGCGACATGCCCTCTTGGGGGGAACTCGTTGCCGAACATGCTGATGGTGTCTACCGTTTGGCCTACCGCCTCTCCGGTAACCAGCATGACGCCGAGGATCTTACGCAGGAGACCTTCATGCGCGTCTTCCGCTCCTTGAATAAATACCAGGCCGGAACCTTTGAGGGATGGCTGCACCGCATTACCACGAATCTCTTCTTGGACATGGTCCGCCACCGCTCCAAGATTCGCATGGAGGCCTTGCCGGAGGATTATGAGCGTGTCCCCGGCACTGACATGACCCCGGAGCAGGCCTACTCGGTGGCTAACCTCGACCCGGCGTTGCAATCGGCACTGGATAACCTTGCGCCTGATTTTCGTGTTGCGGTGGTGCTCTGTGATGTCGTTGGCATGAGCTACGACGAAATCGCCGAAACTCTCGGTGTGAAGATGGGTACCGTGCGCTCTCGAATCCACCGCGGCCGCTCCCAGTTGCGCGCCGCATTGGAAAAGGAAGCGCAGACCAACGCGGACACCCGCAGCCTGCTGCGCACGCGCTAGACTGGGCAGCGTTTAGCCTTAGGACTGCGAAACTCGCAGCTAAGTGAAGGCCTAAAGCACGCGCTGAGTTGAGGTGACGTTGAGGTGAAGGAATCAGGGCATAAGAAGTCCTCGGGGGATCAGGAACATGGCCACTACCTAGGCTCGTCCGGATTCTTTACTGAGGCCCAAGCCAAAGTCCGCGATAAAGCCAAGTCACGCGCGCAGCGCGCGGATACGATCGGCCACTTGGGGCCCGAGGCGGTCGTCGCCTTTGTCGATGGTGAAATGCCGGCCAAGTATGCCCACCGCGTGCGCGTTCATCTCGTGCACTGCGCGGAGTGCCGAGCGGACATTCACCACCAGCGCAATGCCGCCGAATGGATTCGGGAATGCAGCGTGGATTCCCACGTCAAGGCGCCGGATTCCCTCATGGCTAAACTTGCGGGTATTGCTAATCAGGGCGCTGGGCCTGGGCCGGACGCGGAGATGCCCGCCCATCGGCCTCGCCAAGACTTCCTTGACAAGGTGGAGATGGTTGTGCGCGCCATCCGGCATAACCAGCGGGGCTGACTTATAAGCCCCGAAGCCTTCCGCGCGCCCGTCGCCCTGTCACCATTAGCGAAGTAGTTAAGATAGTTTCGTGTTTTCCTCAATTGGTTGGGTAGAGATCCTCGTCATCGTGCTGCTGGGTCTGGTGATCATCGGACCTGAGCGCTTGCCCGGTGTGATTATGGACGTGCGTGCGGCGATTTATGCGGCGCGCAAAGCAATTGCCAACGCTAAGGCGGAGCTCAACGGTGAGATGAGCGGTCTCGGCGCGGAGTTCGATGATCTTCGCGTACCTCTGAGCCAGGCGGCGGAGTGGACGCGCATGGGGCCGCGCGGGGTTATCACCAAGGCGCTTTTCGACGGCGACGATTCCGCCTGGGACGATTTCAACCCGAAAAAGATGGCTGAGGACATCAAGAAGAGCACCAGCCCGTACGAGCACGACGCAGAAGTAAACAACCAACCCGCGCCGCAGAGACCAGCGCAGCCCGCGCCACAGGAGAACCCCGCGCGGCCGACGTTTGATTATTCGCAGGTCTACCCGGACCTGGGTGCGCAGCAGTCCGTGGAAGAGCGAGCGACTAACAAGAAAACGACACAGCCCCCGCGCGGCGGGAATGCATCCGCCGGCGAGGGCAGCTCCTCCTGGGAGGATGTCACCTAAGGCCCGATTAGTTCTTGCGGGTCACGCCCAAGCCGAGCTTCTTGCCCACGAGGGAATCGGAGCGCACCGCAATGGAATCCGCCACCTTGGTGATGGCTTGCGTAGCGGGGGAGTCGGGCGCGGAGATGACGATGGGGGTTCCGGCATCGCCAGCCGCGCGCAGGCTTGGATCGAGCGGGATGCTGGCCAGCAGGGGAACCTCGTGGCCCAGCAGCACACTGAGGCGCTCGGCCACCACGCTGCCGCCACCGGAGCCGAAGATATCCATCGTGGAGCCGTCCGGCATGACCATCGCGCCCATGTTCTCAATCACGCCGGCCACGCGCTGGCGCGTTTGCTGCGAGATGGAACCGGCGCGCTCGGCCACCTCGGCCGCGGCCGCCTGCGGGGTGGTGACGATGAGCAGCTCGGCGTTGGGGATGAGCTGGGCCACCGACAGGGCCACGTCACCAGTACCCGGTGGCAGGTCCAGCAGGAGCACATCCAAGTCACCCCAGAAGACGTCCGCGAGGAACTGCTGAAGGGCTCGGTGCAGCATGGGTCCGCGCCAGACGACGGGCGCGTTACCCTCCACGAACTGGCCAATCGAGATGTGCTTGATGCCGTGGGAGACGGGGGGAAGCAGCATTTCGTCGTCAAGCACTGTGGGGCCCGCCGTGGAACCCAGCAGGCTGGGCACGGAGTGGCCGTAGATATCGGCGTCCACGATGCCCACCTTGAGGCCCTTGTTCACCAAGGCAGCCGCCAAGTTCACCGTGACGGAGGACTTACCCACGCCGCCCTTGCCGGAGGCCACCGCGAAGACGCGGGTGGTGGACTCAGGCTTGGCAAAGGGGATCTCCGGCTCGGCTTGCCCGCCGCGCAGCTTCTGTTTGAGCTCCTTGCGCTGCTCGTCGCTCATCGGTGTCATGGAGATGGTGATCTCGCCGACACCGTCTAGTTCGGAAACAGCCGCGCGGGTATTGGACTCGATGGTGCTCTTCATCGGGCAGCCCGCGATGGTGAGATAAAGCTCGATATCCACGTCCGAGCCGGTGACGGTCACGGACTTCACCATGCCGAGCTCAGTGATGGGGCGACCGATTTCTGGGTCATCGACGCGGGTGAGCGCGTCGCGAACGGAAGATTCAGTAATAGCGCTAGTCATAACCCGCACCAGTCTAGTCACCCGTTGCTGAGGAGAGCCACACCGCGTCAGGGCAATGGGATGTGTAAAATTCAGCCAGATGCTGCGCCTGAAGCGCTGCAGCTGCACAGTAGTGACATGTTGTGGTTTATGTCCTGCCCCATGTCTGGTTTAAGAGAAAGAATGCGCCCTATTTTGATGCCCCGCGAAACCTCACGTTCCCGAACCTTCTCCCGCGTTGCTGGGGTGGCCTTGGTGGGGGTTGTGGGGGCGTCGCTCAGCGCTTGCTCGGGATATGAGCCCAAGCCAGATCCCAAGCCTGTTGCATCGGCGCCAATCACCATCATGATTGACCCGACATCCCATAAACAGCGTGTTTTGGCGGAAATCTACCGCCAGACCCTCCGCGATGAGGGGCGTGCGGCCACCGTTTCCCAGGAGCCAATGATGGTCCGGCGCGGCGGTGAACACGTCAGTGGGGTAAGCACGAACGGAAACTTCTTCGTTGGCTGTACGGGCGAATTTTTAAACGTCTACAACCCGGTGGAGGCCCGCGAGATTTCAAAGGACTATGTGGCCGCCAAGGATGAGGGGACGAAGGACGTGGATTTCCTGGAGCGCACCCACGTTGCGCTCATGGCGTCGATGCCTCCGGAGATGTCCGTGGTCGAGCCCGCCGGCGCTGAGGGCTGCCCTAACTCCAAGCCGGAACTGCCGCAAAACTACGTCGTGGTCTACCAAGACGGGCTTTTTAACCGCGATGAGAAACTAGAGATCGCGTCCTTTACCAAATTCCTGACGACGCAGGACCTCGATGAAGTCGTTGAGGAGGTGGAGGAGTCTGAGGATTTCGAGGGCGCCGTGCGCGCCTGGATGGAGGCCAACCTCTCGCAGAACCTCAACGAGGAGGGCGACTCCAATTCCTCCGGTGGCTCGGATTTGGTTCACGAGGAATCCTAAACGGTTGCGCCTACCGCTTGATCGTGTGCTTCGCATGACGGTGGGCACGCTGTGCTTGGCGACGTCTCCCCGTGCCCTACATGCAGAAACCTAGTCCTGTCTCATAGGGTGGACGATTCAGCGAATTTTCAGCTTTTAAAATGCTGTGAACTGTCGTCAATAAATGGCTGGTGAGTAGGTATTTTTCCTTGCTTTTCTCCTCTTTGGTAGGTATTATTTTGAACGATAACCTGTCTATTCCCTGTCTGTTCTCTCGGGTATTTGTGGGGAGAGCGCTTGGCAAGCCCTAAGACCAACGCTTTCCCGCGGGGGGCGAGGCAGAGTTTTGCATTGGAAAGGTCTATTGAAATGAATGCACAAAGCAGTAGTTCGCCCCACCGTCGCGCCTCTCGCAGGGGAGTGGCCGCTCTCTCCGCCATTACTCTCGCGCTCAGTGGGCTAAGCGTCACGTCTTTTAATACTGTGTCCCCCGAGGCCGCAGCCGCAACGCTGACTGGCGGCATCCGCGATAAGTCCGGCGCGGTGGAGAAGGACGCGCAGAAGGCCTCGGACCTGCCGGCTGGTTCGTGTGTGATCAATGAGAATTCCCCAAGCGGCAGCCAGGCGGGTTTTACCTGGTATACCGTGGAACCGAGCTCGGGTACGCCTGTTGAAAAGCAAAAGGATTGGGGTCTGAGCCTATCTTTTGACAACTCGCAGGACCGTACGTTCGCGGATTGGGGTTTTACTAATGCTGGAAACTTGGGAGCCGTACTGAATGCTGGCTCAGTTTCCTCGAAGGACCCCGGAGAGACCCCTCTTGGTGATTTGGGGCCTGCCACTGCGAAGGCCGATGAAAGCATCAGTATTACGGCATCACGTACTCAGAGAAACCTGAATCTTTACGCCGACCTGACCGAGGAAGAGGTCACACAGTTCGCTGAGGCCGGTAAAGATAACCCGGTGCGCTACGTCTGGCAGAGCAAGTACACGAAGGAGAATCCCAACGGCCTGAAAGCGACTCAGGGCCCCAATGCCCTGTACACGGCTGTCGTGAACCCTTGGCCGAGCGAGAACATCGAATGTAACCCGATTACGGTCTCGTGGGAGAGCTTCGAAAAGCACGTCATCGTCCCAGGGGAAGAGACCAAGGTCGGTCACATCAACGTTCCGGAAGTTGTTAACGGCGGCACGGACGATTCAATGTCGCGCATGCTTGTGGAAGCTTACGACGGCAACGGTAAGTTCATTGGAACTACGGACCCTGCAGCGTCTGGCGGCGAGCAGAATCTACGCATCGACGACAACGGTGACATTTACTTCACGTGGCCTGAGTACCGCGGTACCGACCTGGCAACTGACAAGAACGTGAACTTCTCCGTTCTGGCGAAGCCGCGTACCGTCGATCAGCTTCAAGCTGCTGTCGAGAATAACAATTTCGGAGGTGGTCAGGCCTTCGAAAGCTCCAACTCGCTGACGCGCTACAACAAGGCGAACGTCATCGACTCGAAGGCGTTCTCCCTGGACGACACCGAGTACCACACCCCGAAGTACGACAAGACCGACGCCTCGATCATCTCCGGCGTCGATAGCGCCACCGGGCCGCTGGCTACCGAGCCACAGAAGGTTACCTTCACCCAGACCCCGGACCTGATCAGGGACCTAGCGAAGAAGAAGGGCGAAAAGGGCTTCGAAGCCAAGGTCAAGCTGGATGAGAAGTACGTCTACGAGGGCTGGACTGTTGAGACGGACGAGGACTACAACGTCACCGTCACCGCTCCAGAGGAGCCAAAGCCAGGCACCTTCGCTCGTCCGAAGGTTATTGTGGAGTACTCGAACGGCTCCACCGATGAGCTTGAGTTGCTCGTAGTCGTTGAACCGAACCACACCCAGGTCACCGACCTAGTGCGCCCAGGTATTTCGAAGGGCAAGGTGGGCCAGAGCATTACGGCTCAGGTTGGCACCAAGTCCATCATGAAGGGCCATGGCCCGGTTCACCCCGCGAAGTTTGAGGTTGACCCGGATACCGTTCCGGATGGCTGGACCGTTACCGTCGATGAGACCGGTAGGGTTACCGCGAAGGCGGACGAAACCGTCCCGCCGGGCAGCATCATCACCCCCAAGATCAAGGCCACCTACCCGGATCAGACCACCGATGAGATTGAGACGCAGTTCCAAGCCATCGTGGACATCAAGATCCCCGACTATGACACGGTGACCAACAAGCCGACCGCAAAGGTGAGCCTCAAGCCGAAGCTCCCGGAGCGCGGCCTGAGCGGTAACACGAACGATGAAGCCCCGAAGCGCTACACGTTTGAAGGCGGCAAGACCGAGTACACCGTCACGGATGACAGCGGTACGTGGACCGTCAAGATCGATGAGAACACTGGTGAAATCACCACCACCATCCCACGGACAGCGCCCGAAGGATACATCCTGGACGTTCCGGTTCTTGCCTACTACGACAACACCGCTAAACCGCAGCAGGTCAAGGGCACCGTTGTCGTGCTCAAGAGCGACATCGCCCCTACCTACGACGTACAGGTCACAGGCCCGAACCAGTCTGTGGAGCACCATGTTGAGGACGCCCCGAAGGGATCGAAGTTCTCCTTTGGTAAGAACGACGATGGATCGCCGATCACCGAACAGGATGTTGACGGTTGGAAGTACACGATCGACCCGAAAACTGGCGTGGTGACCTCCACTCCGCCGGCGGATTCCAAGCCGGGTGAGCAGAAGACCATCAGCGTCACGGTTGAAACCCCAGACGGATCCACCCCGAAGGTGCCCGTGACCACCGTGGTGAAGCTGACCAACAAATGGGAGGCCGATCCAACCTACCCCGAGGAAACGGTCTACCCGGGTGACACTGCGAAACTGCCGGTGACGATTGAGAAGCCGGACAACGTCAACGTTGCGAAGGAAAACCCCTACAAGTTGGGTAAGGTTCCGGCAGGTTGGACCGTCAGCATTGATGACAATGGCCAGATCACCGCAACCGCACCTAAGGATGCCAAGCCGGGTGACCAGGTCAAGATCCCGGTTACTGTGACTTACGAGGATGGCTCCACGGACACCGCTTACGGTGTTGTGAACGTTGTTGACGTTCCGACGCGCGAAGTTCCGTTTGACGTCGTCTACAAATACGACGACACCGTCCCGGCCGGTACCTACACGGTTGAAACCGAAGGCAAGGCGGGCTCGGAGAAGCAGAACAAGGACGGTAGCTGGGAGCGCACCAAGGCGCCGGTTAATGAGGTCGTTGTCGTCGGCACCAAGCCTGCCGAGAGCGCCAAGGACGTGACCTGGACGGTCCCGATTCCTTTCCCGACTGAGGTTCGCGAGAACCCGGACCTGAAGCCTGGTGAAACCCGTGTTGTCCAGGAAGGCGCGGACGGCGAGAAGACCTACACCGCTAAGTTCACCGCTAAGGGCGACAAGGCCGAGGTAGCTGAGGAAAAGACCACCAAGGAACCGGTCAAGCGCATCATTGAGTATGGCCCGGGTCTGGCCCCGAGCGAGCTGGTGACCAAGACCGAGAAGCCGATTCCGTTTGAGACCAAGGTCGTCTTCGATGACACCCTGGAAGAGGGCAAGCAGGTCGTCGATCAGAAGGGCGAGCTCGGCACCGAGGTTGAGACCTCCACGCAGAAGCTTGTCGACGGCAAGCCCTCCGGCGACCCAACCGTCACCACGGAGCGCACCAAGGAGCCGACCGAGCAGATCATCCGCGTCGGTACCAAGACCACCGGTGAGAACACCGAGACCTACAAGGCTGAGGCCCCGTACAAGGTTGTAGTGAAGTATGACCCGAACATGCCTGCTGGCGAGTCAAAAGTGACCACCAAGGGTGAGCCGGGTGAGAAGACGGTGACGATCAAGCGTGACATCGTCAACTCCAAGCCGGGCGATCCCAAGATCACCGAAGAGATCACCAAGCAGCCTGTCGACGAAGTCATCACCGTTGGCACCAAGCCGTCTGAGGCCTCTGAGAAGGTTACGTGGACCGCTCAGGTTCCGTTCGATGTTGAGACCCGGCCGAACCCGGAGTTGAAGCCGGGTGAGATCAAGGTTGTCCAGAAGGGTGTTCCGGGTGAGAAGACCTACACCGCGGACTTCACCGCGAAGGGCGACCAGGCAACGGTGACCCCGGAGGAGAAGCAGACCAAGGCTCCTGTCAATGAGATCATCGAATATGGCCCAGCGCCCAAAGACACCTCTGTGGTGACCAAGGTTGAAAAGCCGGTTCCGTTTGAGACCAAGATTGTCTTTGACAACACGCTGAAGGAGGGCGAGCAGGTCGTCGACAAGCAAGGCGAGCTCGGTAGCGAGACCGTAACCTTCACTCAGAAGATCAAGGACGGTAAGCCGGATGGTGAGCCGACTGTGACCACTGAGCGCACTAAGGAGCCGAGCAATGCGGTGATCCGTGTTGGCACCAAGACCGAGGGCTCTGAGACCTCCGAGTACGAGGTCGATGTGCCGTTCGAGACCGAGTTCATCTTCGATGACACGATGGAAGCCGGTACCCAGGAGACCGTTCAAGAGGGCAAGCTGGGCAAGGACAAGGTCATCACGACGAAGATCATTGAGAACTCGAAGGTCGTAGACACTCAGACCAGAACTGAGCGCATCGAGGAGCCGGTCAAGAAGATCGTCAAGGTTGGTACTAAGGGCAAGATTGCGTCAACGGACTTCGATTGGACTGAATACACTCCGTTCGAGGTCGAGATGCGTGTTAATCCTGAACTGCAGCCGGGCGAAACCCAAGTTGTCCAGCAAGGCAAGCAGGGTGAGATTAAGCACACGGTCACTGTCACCGCTAAGGACGGTGAAACCACCAAGGACGAATCCACCGAGAAGATCAGCGATCCGACGACCCACATCATCGAGGTTGGACCAGCGGACCACCACGAGACTGAGCTGACGTATAAGCACAAGGAGAGTACTCCGTTCGACACCATCATCGAGTACGACCCGAACTTGGAAGTTGGCGAGATTGTTGAGGAACAAGCCGGCGAATTCGGTGAGAAGGAAGTAACCAACACCTGGCAGCTCAAGGACGGCGTGCCGGAAGGCGATCCGGAGACTTCTGAGGAAGTCATCAAGGAGCCGACCCCGCGCAAGATTCGCGTGGGTTCCAAGTGCAAGTGCGAAGCACCGACGGACGATCCGACGGTTGAGCCAACCGAGGACCCGACGGACGACCCAACAGTTGAGCCAACGGAAGACCCGACCGAGGACCCAACGGAAACCCCGAGTGAAGAACCTGACAACCCTGGTTCTTCTACTTCGAGCATTCCGGACCTCAGCAGCCTGTGGCCGCTTATCCCGCTGGTGATTATCCCGCCGGTACTGGCCCACTTCTTCAAGCCTCCGCACATTCCGGAGCTGCCGACGAAGCCGGTCAAGCCGGTCGAGCCGCTGAAGCCGCAGCAGCCGAAGGCACCGGAAGCTTCGGAAGCGCCGAAGGCACCGAACACGGAAGCACAGCCGACGCCAACGCAGAACCAGAATGCTCAGCCGAGCCAGGCCAGCCAGCCTGGCACGACCTCGAGCACTCCGGCCTCTGCTAAGAGTACCTCGTCTGGCAAGCTCGCCAACACCGGTGCCAACGTCCTAGGCCTCGTTGGTGTGGCTTTGGCGCTCATCGCTGGTGCAGCGTTGATTCTGCGTCCTAGCCGCCGCAAGGATTCCTAAGACCTAGGTTTCCTTAGGGGGGCTTGGCCAGCCCCCAAGGCAGTGGTTGAGTGAACCACGAGCAAACGCCCGAGCAAAAGCTCGGGCGTTTCTTCTTGCGCAATCGCACTGCGAGGTCCAGATACGCCTTCGAAGTTCGATGCTGGCATTGAGCAAGGTTTGTCAGCTTTCGTGGTGTTGCGCCCCTCGACCGGAACTGAGCAAGATTGAGGGCCCGCTGTCCTGTCGGCCGAAACGCTGAGAACCGCCGGGGCCTTAGGACTCTTGTGTGCGTCACCCTTCGCGCTCACCGGGAGCGCTAGTGGTCGCTGATTGATGTCCCCCTGTGAGCGCGAAGGGTGGGCGGGGGAGACGTAGGCGTGTGCGGCACAGCTGTTGGGTTCCCTGCGGTCAAGAAAAAGCCCCGGCCACCACGCTCGTTGTGAGCTCGTGGTGGCCGGGGCCTTGCTCGGCGCTGTGCTGTGTGTCAGCGCTTCAGGTCATAAGCACCTTTAGATGTCGAAGGCTTCCTCCAGCAGGTTCTTCTGCTCAATCTGGTGAACCTTCGCGTTACCGGTAGCAGTCGAGGACTGCGAGCGGCGGGACACGCGGACCATCTCCGGCATATCCGGGATGAGCTCACGCAGGTGCTCGTTGTAGAACGGCCACGGACCCTGATTGGCCGGCTCGTCCTGCACGAAGCGAATCTGCGTTGCATTCGGGTAAGCCTCGAAAGCCTCACGCAGACGGTTGAACGGAATCGGGTGGAGCATCTCCACGCGGACGATAGCGATATCGTCGCGGCCGTCGGCCTCCTTCTTCTTGGCCAGCTCCCAGTAGAGCTTGCCGGAGACCAACATGATGGTCTTGACCTTGTCGGTATCGCCGACCTTCTTGCCGTTGATGTCAACGAAGTTCGGGTCATTGATGACGGACTGGAACTTCTTGATCTCAGTGAAGTCCTCGACGGAGGAGGTCGCGGCCTTGTTGCGCAGCATGGACTTCGGGGTGAAGACCACGAGCGGGCGCTTCATCTCGCCGAGAGCCTGACGGCGCAGCAGGTGGAAGTGGTTAGCCGGGGTGGACGGCTGTGCCACGGTCATGGAGCCCTCAGCACACAGCTGGAGGTAGCGCTCGATGCGGGCGGAGGAGTGGTCCGGGCCCTGGCCCTCGTAGCCGTGGGGCAGTAGCAGGATCAGGCTGGACAGCTGCCCCCACTTGGCCTCACCGGAGGAGATGTACTCATCGATGATGGTCTGAGCACCGTTGGCGAAGTCACCGAACTGTGCCTCCCAGGCCACGACAGCATCCGGGTTACCCACGGTGTAGCCGTACTCGAAGCCCATGCCGGCGTACTCGGTCAGCGCGGAGTTGTAGACCATGAACTTGCCGCCATTGCCCTTGGACTCAGCCAGGTGCGCAACGGGGTTGTATTCCTTACCCGTGTGCGGGTCGAAGGCCACCGCGTGGCGTTGGGTGAAGGTACCGCGGCGGGAATCCTCACCGGCCAGGCGCACGACCTTGCCGGAGTTGGCCAGGGAGCCAAAGGCGATGAGCTCGCCCCAACCCCAGTCGATGCCGCCTTCGCGGGAGGTCTTCTGGCGGTCCTTGGCAACCTTGCGAACACGCTTGTGGTACTCGAAGTCCTCCGGCGGGGTGCCGTAGGCATCGCCGATCTCGGCGAGTTCCTCGGCAGTGATGGAGGTATCCAGACCGCGGGTCAGCTCCTGGGAGGAGGTAATACCGGTCTGCTCCTTCGGGCCAGCCTCTTGCGCCTTCTTGTGCTCGGTGAAGACGGATTCCATCTGGTCGTGGAAGTCGCGTGCAGCTGCCTCTGCCTCTTCATCGGAGAGGTCGCCGCGGCCGATGAGCTCCTCGGTGTAGCGCTCACGGACGGACTTGTGGTCATCGATGATGTCGTAGAGCAGCGGCTGGGTCATCGACGGGTCATCGGCCTCGTTGTGGCCGCGCAGACGGTAGCAGACGAGGTCAATGAAGACGTCCTTGCCGAAGCGACGACGGTACTCGGTGGCCAGCTTGCCCACCCAGACAACTGCCTCGGGGTTGTCGCCGTTGACGTGGAAGACCGGGCAGTCGAAGCCCTTGGCCAGGTCGGTGGCGTAGTGCGTGGAACGTCCGGAGTCCGGGGTGGTGGTGAAGCCAACCTGGTTGTTGACAACTACGTGGACGGTACCGCCGGTGGTGTAGCCGCGCAGCTTGGACAGGTTGATGGTCTCCTGGACCACGCCCAGGCCGGTGAAGGAGGCGTCGCCGTGGAGCATGATCGGCACGACGGTGTGGCCCTCCGCGCCCTTGTCCAGGATGTCCTGCTTGGCGCGTGCGATACCTTCCATGACCGGGTCAACGGCCTCGAGGTGAGACGGGTTAGCGGCCAGGGTGACCTTGATTTCGCCGTCACCAAACATCTGCAGGTGCTCGCCCTCAGCACCCAAGTGGTACTTCACGTCACCCGATCCGCCGAGCTGGCCGCCCTTGTAGTTGCCGTCGAACTCACCGAAGATATCTGCCAGCGGCTTGCCCACGATGTTGAAGAGCACGTTGAGGCGGCCGCGGTGCGGCATACCGATGACGACCTCGTCGAGGTCCTGGCCAGCGGCGGTGTCCACGATGGAGTCCAGCAGGGCGATGAGGGACTCAGCGCCCTCCAAGGAGAAGCGCTTCTGGCCCACGTACTTGGTCTGCAGGAAGTTCTCGAAGGCTTCAGCCGCGTTGACCTTCTGCAGGATGTACTTCTGCTCAGAGTTGGTCGGCTTCGGCATGCCGGCCTCAATCTGCTCCTGCAGCCAGCCGCGCTCATCGCGGTCGAGGATGTGGGCGTACTCAGAGCCGACCTTGAGGGTGTAAGCGGAGCGCAGGCGGGTAACCACCTCACGCAGAGTCATGGTCTCCTTGCCACCGAAACCGCCGACGTTGAAGGTGCGGTCCAGATCCCAGATGGTCAGGCCGTGGGTAGCCAGGTCGAGGTCGCGGTGATCCGGCCAAGGCAGGCCCGGCTGCTTCCAGCCCAGCGGGTTGATGTCAGCCAGCAGGTGGCCGCGGGAGCGGTAGGCCTCGATGTACTGCATGACGCGCGTGTTCTTGTCGACGCCCGTGTTGGGGACGTCGGCAGCCCAGCGGAAGGGCTGGTAGGGAACGCCCATGGACTCGAAGAGCTCGTCCCAGAAGGCGTCGTCCAGAATGAGCTGGCCGATGGTGCGCAGGAACTCACCAGACTCAGCGCCCTGGATAACGCGGTGATCGTAGGTGGAGGTGAGGGTAACCAGGCGTCCGACGCCCAGGTCTGCCAGACGGTCTGCGGAGGTGCCGGCGAATTCAGCCGGGTAGTCCATGGAGCCGACACCGATGATGGCGCCGGAACCCTTGGTCAGGCGGGCGATGGAGTGACGGGTGCCAATGCCGCCCGGGTTGGTCAGGTTGATGGTGACGCCGGAGAAGTCATCCATCGTCAGCTTGTTCTTGCGGGAGCGGTCAACGATGTCCTGGTAGGCATCGATGAACTCGGAGAAGGTCTTGTTCTCTGCCTCCTTGATGGCAGCCACGACGAGGGCGCGGGAACCATCCTTCTGCGGGAGGTCGATGGCCAGGCCCAGGTTGACGTGCTCCGGCTGGACCACGGTGGGTTTGCCGTCCTTGATTTCGTAGCGCACGTTCATGTCCGGGTGGATCTGAACCGCCTTGACCATGGCGTAGCCCAGGATGTGGGTGAAGGAGATCTTGCCGCCGCGGGTGCGCTTGAGGTGATCGTTGATCATCGCACGGTTTTCCCACATGAGCTTGACCGGGATGTCGCGCACGGTGGTGGCGGTGGGGATCTCCAGGGACTCGTCCATGTTCTTGGCGATTGCCTTGAACATGCCCTTGAGCACGCGGGAGCCCGGCTCCGGTGCATCCTTGATGCGATCCAGCGGGGACTCGGACTTCTTCTCCGCCTTCTTTGCGGACTTAGCGGCCGCGGCAGAAGCCTTAGAGTCGCTCGGTGCCTTGGCACCCGGTGCGGCAGGGGACTTCTCTGCAGCCTGTGCCGCGCCCTTCTTTTGTGCGGGGGTGGTGGCCGGAGCGTCCGCAGCCTTGGACTGTGCGGCCGACTTCGGTGCCCCGTTGGCCTCAAAGTACTCGCGCCACTCCTTGTCTACGGAGTCCGGGTCCTTTGAGTACTGCTGAAACTGTTCGTCAATCAGCCACGCATTCGGGCCATAGATGCTCGAGTTGCTCACGGCAGATGCTCGCCTCTTTCTGTGCTTCTAAGTTTGTCTTTATTCGACTCTAGTAGGCCAATCCACGGGTGCGAAAGGCACCCCGAAAAGTGTCTTCCTTTATGATACGGGCCCTGTAAGTTTGGCCACTATCCTGGGCGCGTTTCGCGGCCTTTACTCCCCCTGCAGGGGGGAGAGTTGAGTGTTGGCATGGTCAATTACTTGGCGGCCCAATTTGCGGTTGGCGGTTGTTCCCAGCACCGCGCCTACACCCATCGGCAGCAGTTTAGACACCCACGCCCACTTCAGCTTCTTGGTGGCCTGCTTCATAAACAGCTTGGTCAGGCGGCCGTTGAGGCCGCTGAGGGTAGGGCCGGAGAAGCGCGAGAGAGTGGCCGCGGAGGTAACACCGGACAGTGAGGTCACATCGCCCACAAAGGTATCGACCAAGGCGCTACCCTGGGAGCCGGTGAGCACCACCAACACGAGTGCGCGGCGGCGCTCCTTATCGCGGATGTCGTCACCGCGCAGGTGCGCCGAGGCGAGGATGTACCACGCGGCTGCTTCGAGGAAGACCAAGGATTCAGCGCCAACGGTGGCTGCGCCGGTGACGAGGCCGATACCGGGGATAGCAGCGGAGGCACCGGCGGCGGCACCCGTGCCGGTGATGATGTTCATGAAGTGCTTGTCAATGAGTGCTTGGAGCTGAGCCGGGCTGGCGTCGGAGTTGCGCTTCTTTAGACCTTCGACGTAGCTGATGATGACGGAAGATTGTACTGAGACGATCTTGTCGATGGCTCCTAAGAAACCTTGGGTAATGCGGTTGGACTCATCAACCTCCAAGGTGCCTACGGTCTCGGAAGTGCTGGCCCCCTCTTTAGATGAATCCCGGCGGCTAACAGATTTGTTCTTTTTGTCAAAGACCTTGTCGAGCATTGTCTCACCTTAATTCTTTGCTAATGCTGATTGTGAATCTGAACTGTATGTTTACCACCGTATCGAAAAAGCTTTATTGAGCGCGTCGGCAAGCTAGCACACTAGGGTATGAGACATGAGCGAGTTTGAGCCTTCCCCTCCGCGTGAGGTCAGCGCGGCCGCGGCGCGCTTGCTTGCAGATTCCCTCCGCGCCCGTGCCCGCGCCGCCCACGAGGCAGCACGCACTGCGCTTGCCGACGATCTCACGGTCCTCACCAGCGGCGGCTGGGTACGCGGCTGCATCGAAGAGGAATTGCGCACGGACCGTCCACTGAGCGCGCCCGTGCGATCGTGGCGCGGGATTCCCTTCGGCGCGGATACGTCGGGTGCGTACCGTTTCATGGAACCGCGCCCTGCCCCGGCCTGGGAAGGGATCCGGGATTGCCGCGAGTTTGGCCATGTTGCCCCGCAGCCGGTCTATTCCTGGACCGACCGCATTGAAGGCGCGGAGGACTGCCTGACCCTCGATGTCGTCCGCCCACACCATGCGGGTGGGCCCGATGCACCGTCGGGTTCTCAGGAAGGGGAGAAGCTGCCCGTCGTGGTGTATTTGCATGGTGGCAGCTTCATCGTGGGCTCCTCCCACATGTTGATGCTGCGCGGTTTCGAATTCGCGGCGCAGATGGGCGTGGTCTATGTTTCGGTGAACTTCCGCTTGGGCGCCTTGGGTTACCTCGACGTCCGCAGTCTTGGCGGTGAGGCGTGCGCTAACCCGGCGGTGGCGGACCAGGTCTTGGCTTTGGAGTGGGTGCGGGACAATATCGCGGCCTTCGGCGGGGACCCAGACAATGTCACGCTCATGGGGGAATCCGCCGGCGGTGCTGCGGTCCTGACGTTGATGGCTGTTCCGCGCGCCGAGGGCCTGTTCCACCGTGCGATTGCTCAATCACCACCGATCGGCATGATTCATTCGCGAGCGCAGTCAGTCTTTTGGGCCCGCGAGCTGGTCCACAAGATGGCCTTGCCGCGTGATACCACCGCGGATGATTTACGCCGCGAAGATTTCGCGGACGTGGTGCGCTCCGGTCAGTCTATGATGTGGCGCGCGGGGGAGTTACTGTATCTAAATTCCTGCTATGCGCCGACTGTCGACGGCGACCTCATCCCACAGCACCCCATCGAGGCCTTCGAGGCCGGCAACCAGCACCCCGTGCCCTTGCTTGTAGGAACCAACTCCGGTGAAGCTAGTTTTGGCAAGTTCCTTTACCAGCGTCAGAGTGCGCGTGAGCGCGCAGCGCTGCGCCTGCTAGCTTCCTTCGATCCGGAAAGCGCACCGGATGTCGTCGCGGCATACGGTGGTGCGGTGTCGCGCCGCGATTTCGGGGACTTGCTTACCGACGCCCTCTTCTGGGCCCCCACCGTCCGCGTGGCTTCGGAGCATGCGCGGCGCTATCCGACGTGGATGTACCGCTTCGACTTCGCCCCGGCAGCACTGCGTTGGTTGGGCTTGGGAGCGATGCATTCGATGGAGCTCTCCAATATCTTTGGTGATCCGGGAGCATCACGCGTCTCCTTCCTCACCAGCATTGCTAAATCCTCCGAAATGGATGACGTGACGGAGACCATGCAGGCGCAATGGGGCGAGTTCATCAGGGGAGGGGCTCCTCAAGACAACTGGCCGCAATATCGCGCACCGCAGCGCTCGACGATGGTTTTCGATGTGGAGCCGCGCGTCGAGGAGGCACCGATGGAGGGGCGTCGCCAAGCGTGGGAGGCCTACGACATGTTGGAGTGGGGCACCGGGCGTCCGGAGATTCTGAAGGAACTGGGATTCCTGCTTGCGGACGGCAGCTATTGAGGGCAAACGCAGGTAAGATGTGTGGGGCCTTGGCAGCAGCCTGGGTGAGACTCCCACATGGATGGATGTTTATCACATGAGCTTTTTTGAAGATATCGCCTCTGCGCTGGACGGGGAGGGCATTGAGTCCCGCGTCAATGACGATGTGATGTTCGTGCCCATCACCTCCGATTTGGAAATCCAGTTTGTGGAAATTGACCCACTTCTGCCAGCCGCCAACGTATATATCGCCGCCGCAGACGTGGACGAGGATGACGAAGACTTCGAGGCCGTTTTGGTGTCCGTGGCGTTCTCTGTGGAGGATGCGGTTGAGGCCGTATCCCGCCACATCGCCACGGACCAGGTGGTGACGGTGCTGCGTGACCTGCTGGAGGGCACCGATGAGCGCATCGCTGAGTTGGAGTTTGTCCAGGACGAATTCAACCCGAACCTCGTCGTGGCGGAGGTAGCCAACGATTCGGAACTGCGCGTGCTGGTGGAGACCATCGACGGTGTTCCGAGCGCGGTCGTGCGTTTCCTCTCCTTCGACTTTGATGAGGAAGAGCTCGATGAGCTGGAGGATGAGGCAATCAGCAAGCTCTGGGACATCGAGACTCCAGAGGACCTGAGCGAAGAAGAGCGCGTTGCCATCTTCGGCGACGCGGAAGACGTGGACGGCGGGCTAGCTCCCATCATCGAGGTTCCTGCCGAGGCCCTCGAACTGGGCACCTACACCGACTTTGACCGTCTCTTTGACGTGCTGAGCCTTGTCTCCGATCAGGCCTTGGATTGGGAAGCCCAGCTGGTCAGCATCGATGATTCCGATATTGACGAGCCTGAGGTCTATGACATTTTCGGCGCCGATGATGAGGACGAGGATGACGTTCTTTTCGACGACGATGATGACGATGACTCCGACATCGAGGAAGGCGACGCCGACGACTAAAAGCGTCCGGGGTAGGGTAGGAGCGTACTTTTCCCTGGCGTTGAAGAGGAGCAACCAAGACAAATGCCGAATGACAAGGCATCGCTGTACCAGCGTCTGTGTGTTGGCTCAGCGCTAGTGTGTGTGGCTTTGTCTTGGGTGCTGTCGTTGAATCCGGACTATGGCCATCGGGATTTTGTCTTTTCCTCCGTGCTTTCGACCGGCGTGTGGTGCCTGAGTCTGCTCGGCGCAATTTTCTTCATTGCTGCACAGTGGCGGTCCTTGGGTAACCACGCACTGTTCAACCCTTTGCTTGCAGTGGCGGCAAACCTCCTCTTGTCGTCGTTGATCTTCAACATCAACATCCCCTTGTACCTCGACATGATGGGCACGGCTTTCATAGCAATCGTTTACGGCCCTGTCTTGGGAATGGGCACCGCAGTTTTGAGCGCTTGCCTGGCTAGTATCAATAACCCGTCGCTCTTGGCGTATTTGCCAACAGCCGTGGTGGTGGCCTATTTGTTTGGCTGGCTTGCGCGCCGTGGTGCGTTTAAACGAACGCTGGCCATGATGCTTGCTGGTACCGGGCTGGGCATTGTCGCAGGATTGTTGTCCGCAGTTTCTACGTGGTTACTTCCCAGCGATTACGGCCAGCGCGGCCCCGCTGAACTTATAGCGCTGTGGGAGCTCATACTGCACGATGAACACCTCGCCATACTGCTTCAGAACCTGTGCTCTGACGTCATTGACAAGACGTTTACGGCGCTTGTGGTGTGCATTGCAATCCGCTTGGCGCCGAAACCCATCCTCCGCCTTTATGACTACCCGGAGACGCGCCCAGCATTGGATCGCGTGCTGACGGAGGATAGGTTCTCACTTTCTCTTGATGAGGAACCGCCCAAAGGTTTCCTGGACCGGATCCAGCGCTACTTCTAGCGGCTGAGCATCTCGACCTGATGAGGCCCACCGGTACTAGGCGGCCTGACTAAGCCCTTCGAAAAGGGAAAGCGGGGAATGCACCGGTGTGTAGGTGCTATCCACCAGCCACACAAACGTAGCTGCGCTGCTGCTGGAAATCTCATGCACTGCGGAGACGAGTTCTTCAGGAACTAGGGCCCGCACCCACGCTTCCGCTAGTGAGGGGGCGACGGGGCGGCCAGTGGGATCAGTAATGCGCACCGTAACGAGGTAGGAGGGCACGCGCTTTTCGCCATACCCCAGAACGCGGGCCTTAGCCCGCTCACCCACGCGGTGGCGCGAAATGGTAAGCGTCAGCGGGAGTGCTTCACCGCCATATGTCTTTACCGGTGGCAGCACTTTTGATGGTGGGCGCCACTGTGGCGTCGGCCGCGCAAGCGAGCGCGGATGGCGGATGATGCTCTCTATGGAGCGAAGCGTTTCGTGGTGGTGGTAGAGGATATCCGCGGTGAGTTCACCGGTGCTGAGAGCGGACGGGGACTGAACGGAAGTGTGAATGCTGCTGTAGTTCTTCATGGCCCACACACTAGAAATCCACGCGGACATCACCGAACCTTTAAGGGAACATATGTTCGATGTAGCGTTCGACGATTTGACGGGGTGGGATACAGTGAATGGCGATATGAAAAGTACTGCAGCTCCGCAGGTTAAGATCCCGCGGGAAATTTGGGTCATGGTCACCGCCGGGTTCATCATCGCCTTGGGGTACGGGCTCATTGCGCCGCTGCTTCCACAGTTCATCGTTAGCTTCGACGTCTCGATGGCCGCAGCCGGCCTCGTTGTCTCCGTCTTTTCCGCTAGCCGCCTAGTCTTCGCCCCGGCTGCCGGCTTCCTCATTGACCGCGTGGGCACGCGCCGCGTGTACGTGACAGGTTTGTTCACCGTGGCGCTCACCACCGGCTTGGTGGGGATGGCGCAGGAATACTGGCAGATCGTCGCCTTGCGGGCTATCGCCGGCATTGGTTCGACGATGTTTACTGTCGCAGCAATGGGCCTCATCGTGCGCCTGGCACCGCCCAGCATCCGCGGGCGCTGTTCGGCCACCTACGCCACATCCTTCCTTCTCGGCAACGTGATTGGTCCGCTCGTGGGTGCGAGCCTTTCCTTCCTGGGGTTCCGGTGGCCCTTCTTTATTTACGGCACCGGTGTGGCCATCGCCGCGCTGGTTGTGTGGATCCTCATGCCGTCGGTCAATCGCGCCGATGAGCGCCGGCGCCAACTCCGTCCGATGCACTTGGCGGAAGCCTGGGAGGATACCGCCTACCGGGCGGTACTGACGTCGAATTTTGCCCAAGGCTGGATCAACATGGGCGTGCGCGTGGCTGTCCTCCCTCTGTTCGCAGCCGCCATTTTTGCCAACGGCGCCTCGACGTCGGGCGTCGCTCTGGCGGCCTTCGCCGCCGGCAACGCCATTGTCCTGCAGTTCTCCGGATCATGGTCTGACCGGGTCGGACGTCGCCCGCTCATCATTGCAGGACTGGTGGGTTCCGCATTGTTCGTTGGCACGCTGGGCTTGGCGACGAACATCGTATCCCTCCTCATCCTCTCCGCCCTGTCCGGCGCGGCATCGGGCCTCATCGCTCCGTCGCAGCAAGCAGCCGTGGCGGACATCGTCGGCTCGCAGCGCTCGGGCGGACAGGTGCTGTCGACGTTCCAGATGGCGGGTGACTTCGGGCAGATTTTAGGCCCGATTTTCATCGGGCTGCTGGCGGATAGGTACGGATTTGAGACCGCTTTCGGGTTCTGCGCGCTCGTGGCTGCGGCCGGCATTGTTGCGTGGGCATTCGGCCGCGACACCTTGGGTGAGCGGAAGATCATTCTGCGTGGGTTGCGCCGCCGCTACCACCCGCGGCGATAGAGAGCAGAATAGTCCGACTGCGAATTGCTAGCGGAGTTGTGCTGACGGAGTTTCGGGGCGGGACTAATGCTACTTAGCTCGTGTGGCGCGCTTTCTTGCTGCATGCAGCCCAGCGTGGGGTGGTGCCAGTCTTGAAGCTGCGTTCCCTAAAACGCGTAAACCCATACACGGAAGTTTCGGAACCGGTATCTGGGCGGTTCCAGCGCTTTTGGCTACGCTCGCTCGCGGCTCCCATAACCGACCTCCATTTTTCTGCACCAAGGCAACAGAGATTAATTACTTCTTAATCTGCTAAGAAAAGATTAATTTATGGTGGTTACGGCGTCAACTTCCTGGTTTAACTCAATGTGAGGTTTAAGCCACAGTGCGCCCGGCTGCATAAAGCTGCTTGGGCATGTCACGGCGGAGGCTCCATTCGAACTGGATCGGCTTCTCACCGCTGTGCGTGACGTAATCGACGTTTCCTAGGAAGGTATATGCCGAAGCCGTATCCACCTTGTTCTTCTTATTAAAACGGGTTGCGATGATGATGTTGCCGTTGAGCTCATGGTGGTGGATGTAGCGGCGGGCCATCGCGGACTTAAGTGATGTGGTGGATTGGGATTCCCAGTGCAAACGATCCGGTGCTAGCGGGTAATCGCGGTAGTTTGTCGAAGCACTAACGTTCTCATCCTTTTGGAAAGTAACCAGGAAAAGATCAGTGTTAGAGGCATCGAAGCGGCGTACCCCTTCGCGTGGGAGGTTGGCGAGCTTGCGCAGAGAGCCGTCGTCCAAAGCGCCGACGAGTTCGGCGAGGCTGTAATCCGCGTGTGTTTCCAAGACACTATTCGTCGATTTCTCTGGGATGACTCGGGAGCGGTCGAGTGTGAGCCGCATAACCTGAGTTACTTCGGCGACGAAGGCAGGGCAGGCGCGGATGATGCCCAGGGCCTGGTCAATGGTCTCTGGGATTGCCGTATTTGAGTTCGCCCACAGAGCCAGCACAAGCATGGTGGCGTACCGGACTTGCTCGGGAGTCATATCGTTCTCATATGGCCCATCCGGAGAAACCAGGAGACTGTAGGCCGCTACGCGGTTGAGATCGTTGATGTGTAGCAGCACCCGGATTCGGCTGAGTAGAAACTCTTCGTGCTCGCTCGCAGGGCCGGAGGGCAGCAGGTTCTCGTCGCGAAGCAGCGTGGTCCACGTAATGCCCTTGCGACGGTAGATGTCTTCCACGGGGACGCCAGAGCTATTTATGAAGCTTGCGAGGTCGGTCGAGCCGTAGTCAGTAATGAGTGCTCGTATCTTCTTAACGGTGTTCCGGGCCAAGCGTTTGATGTTCTTTAGAACGCGCTCGGTCGTCACGCGGTCCAAGGTGATGCTAGAGCCAGGCGGGGCAGTAGGGAATCCTTGCTCTACCTCCTTGGCGAGGTTCTTTCCGCGAGCGGCGGTAAGCACCTTGAAGCGCTCTTCGAAATCGAATTCCTCGTGCTGGAGACCTAAGAAATCAAAGACGGTACAGGCGTTCTTTCCTTCGTTGAGGCGCAGACCTCGGCCAAGCTGTTGGACGAAGAGCACCGGGCTTTGCGTCGGGCGCAGAAGCAACAGCGTGTTGACCGCTGGGATGTCGATGCCTTCGTTGAAAATATCGACCGCGAAGATGATCTTGATCGTGCCTTCGCGAAGCTGCTCGATGGCGCGACGACGCTCATCAATGTTGAGCTTGCTGCTGACCGCTAGGGCAGGGATACCGAAAAGGTTGAATTGCTCCGCCATGTATTCGGCGTGGGCGATGGTCACACAGAAGCCAAGGGCTTTCATCTCGGAGAGATCGAAAATGCGACAGTTGAGCTCATTGATGATGAACCTGGTGCGCTTTTCTCCGGCCTTGATATAAAACTCGCTCAGCTCCGAAGCTTGATAGTCCTTCTTTCCACGGTTCCAGGTTAGGCTCGTCAGGTCAGTAGCATCGTCGACTCCGTAGTAGTGCAACGGTGCGAGGAGCTGGAGGCGCAACGCATCCCAGAGGCGAAGCTCATGGGCTACGCGATAATCGAAATACTTCTGGACGTTCTCACCGTCACCGCGCTCCGGTGTAGCCGTGAGGCCAAGGAGCTCACGCGGCTGCAGGTAGTCCAGAACAGCGCGATACGTTGCGGCTTCGGCGTGGTGGAACTCATCAATGACGACGACTTCAAAATGGTCCGGCGCAATCTGGGCCAGGCGCTTGCCATGCAGCGACTGGATGCTCGCGAAGACATGGTCCCACTGGGCGGGCTGATCACCGCTTAGGAGGAGCTCGCCAAAGCTGGCAGTGCGAAGAACCTCGCGGTACGTCCGCTGGGCCTGGGTGAGAATCTCACGCCGGTGGGCAATGAAAAGTAGTCGTGGCCTTCGCCCCAGTTTCTCGCATAGGCGGCGGTAGTCAAGTGCAGCCACGACCGTCTTGCCTGTACCGGTGGCGGCAATGAGGAGGTTGCGGTGACGACCGTGAACTTCGCGCTCGGAGTCTAAAGCTTCGAGCATCTCCTCCTGATAAGGATAGGGCTCGACGCGAAGGCCTGATAGCTCGAGCTTTTCGCCGGGCTTTGATTCGAGGAATTTGGCGCTGCCTAGCGCGTCCTTGAGGCGCTCGTAGTCCTTCTCGGGATCAAATGCTTTGAAGTGGGCATCGTACCAATAGCTGTCGAAGGTTTTGATGAACTTCTCAATGATCTCCGGCGTGGAGGAACGAGAACCTCGGACGTTCCACTCCCAGCCGTCAACAAGCGCTGAGCGCGAAAGGTTTGAGCTGCCGATGAAGGCGGTGTCGAACCCGGACTTTCGCCGGAAGAGCCAGGCCTTGGCATGCAAACGTGTGCTCTTGTGTTCGTAGCAAATGCGGACTTCAGCACCGTAATCTTCCACGAGTCGGCGCACTGCGGCTGCTTCGGTCGCCCCGCAGTAAGTGGACGTAATGACTCGCAACGGAATCTGGTGATCCCTGAGGTATTCCAGTTCATCGCTGATGATCGCAATGCCCGAGCTCTTGATGAAAGCGCACAGCAGATCGACGGAGTCCGCCGTTCTAATCTCACGGGCGATCTCAACCGACATATTGGTGTCGTCCACGCTGTTGGTGAACAAGGCACTGGTGTTGAGCGAGACTTCCGGAAGCTCCGGGGCCTCCTCGAGCTCTGATCGATAGATGGCGTAGAGCAGCTGTTCTGCGGCGATAGACTCATCCGCACCAAGATGTTGTGCTAGCGCATTGATGAGGGCAACGCGGTCTTCCGCCTTCGTCATCTCGGTGAGTTTTTGTTCAAGTGCTTTGGCGAAATGCTGAGACACTGCCGCGGCGAAGCGCGGATTGACGTCCTTCGTGGACTCGTGAGCGATGCCAGTAGCAGCCGTGGGGCGAGCCCGTTTGGTCTCCTCGATCCGCTCCTGAATACGAGCGGTGACCGGGGTTTCGTAGATGCCGAAGGGCAGGATGGATTCGAAACTCATAGGCGCGAGGAAATAAGTTTGACGGCGGGAATGTCTGCGGGAGCCCAGTCGAGTTCCCGTGCCGCGGCAGGGGTCACCCAACGAGTCTCATCGTGATCACTAAGGGTTAGTTCACCGGATGCAATGCGGCACAGAAAAGTAGTTAGCTCAATGGTGGCGAAGTCATACTCGTACACGGTCGAGGTGACCTTGTCGCCAACGGTTGCGGTTACGGAAAGCTCTTCCTTGATCTCACGCGCGAGCGCCTGCTCCGGGGTTTCGCCAGATTCAATCTTGCCGCCCGGAAACTCCCACATGCCGGCGAGGGACTTTCCAGGAGCCTTTCGGCAGGCCAGGAAACGATTGCCGTCTGTGAAGACGGCGCCGACAACACGAATCGGTGAACTCATGGGGACCAGTATGCCGGCTGGCCCCGGTCTTATCTAGGAATTCGCGCCCGTGGCAGCAGAAAAATGCGCCGTCACAATGTCATCAATCAACCGCGCGGCCAGCTTGGCGGTGTGGGCGTCGATGTCGAAGGTGGGGTTGAGCTCGACGACGTCGACAAGCGCCAGGCGTCCCGTGGCGGCGATGGTGAGTGCGAGTTCTCGGATGATGTTTACCGGGACGCCGAGGCCTGCGGGGGCGGAGACACCGGGTGCTTGGTCGGCGGGCAGAACGTCCAAGTCGATGGAGAGGTGGATGGGTGTGGTACCGGCGCAGATGCGCGCGGCGGTGTCGCGCACCTGGGCGCGGTCCATGCTGAGCAGTTCCTCGTCGAGGACGACGGTGACGCCGAGGGTGGAGGCTTCGTCGAAAAGCACCGGCGTGTTGTTGGGGCGGGAGATTCCCAGGACGGAATAGTCGAAGTCCTCGCGGCCCACCAGGTCAGAAATCTGCTTGAACGGGGTGCCGGAGGTGGGCACGTCCGCGGTGCGGAGATCGAAATGCGCGTCCAAGTTGATGATCTGCAGTGGGCCCTGGGCGCGGAAGGCGCCGCGGTGGGAGCCGAAGGCTGTCTCGTGGCCGCCGCCGAGGATGATGGGCAGGTGCCCGGCGCGCGAGAGTGTCTCCACTGCTTCGGAGAGGCGCTCGTGGGAGCCCTCCAGGTCGGTGCCTTGAGTGGTGATCGTGCCGGCGTCGTAAAGCGGGTGCGTATGGTGCAGCGCCAGGGAACCCAGGGCGCTGCGCAGGGCGGCCGGGCCTGCAGCCGCGCCGGGGCGTCCATGGTTGCGCTCAACGCCCTCGTCGGAGGCAAAACCAAGGAGTGCGACGCCGGGTTCTGCCTGGGGCTTGGCGACGTCCAGCGGGCGAACCACGCTGTGCCACCGCGCATGCTCGGGGCCCGGGCCATCGGAGCGGCCGGACCACTCGGGGGCGGGGGAGTAGGCGGGGGCATCAACGGTGTTCATGGTTATCCTTTCGCGTCTGCTTCTTGCGGGTCCGTTCCCTGTGGAGCCCGCGCGGCGGTGCGGCGGCCGGTGAGGTAGAAGATGGCCGTCATGAGGAGGATGAAGATAACGCCCGTGGCGAGTGCCGGGCGGTACTGCTCCTGCCACACCATGATGCCAAAAGTGAAGATGATGAAGGCGATGGAGAAGTATTGGCCCCAAGGCCAGAAGGGGACGGTGTATTCCAGGCTGGCGCGTTCTTCGGTGGGCATCTGGCGGCGGGAGGCCACGTGGGCCAGGAGGATCATCAACCACACGTAGATGGTGGCGAAGGTGGCCAGGGAGGCGATGATTTCGAAGACATTCTCCGGGATGAGCGCGTTGAGCGCGGTGCCGATGATCATGACGATGAGCAGGATAATCATGGTCATGACGGGCACACCCCGAGTCTTCTTCGCCATGATCTGCGGCGCGAGGTTCTGGCGTGCCAAGCCGGTGAGGACGTTGCCGGCGCCGAAGAGATCGGCGTTGATGGCAGAAACCGCCGCGGTGATGACGACGACGTTGAGGGCGGCCGCGGCCCAGGTGACGCCGAGGGTGGAGAAGATTTGGACGAAGGGGCTTTCCTCACCGGTGATGCTGCGCCAGGGGTTGATCATGAGGATGACCAGGATGGCCAGGACATAGAAGAGCAGGATGCGCACCGGGATGGTGTTGACGGCCTTCGGCACGGACTTGGCGGGGTCCTCGGCCTCCGCGCTGGCGACGCCGACGATCTCCGTGCCGCCGAAGGCGAAGAGGACGAGGATGAAGGAAGCGACCATGCCGGAAATACCGTTGGGGAAGAAGCCGCCATCGTTGACCAGGTTGGCCGGGCCGGTGGTCTCCGCGGTGGAGAGGCCGAAGACGAGCACGGCCACGCCGCCTAGGATCATTGCGATGACGGCGCCGACCTTGACGATGGTGAAGGCGAATTCCAGCTCGCCGAAGGCCTTAACCGTGGCGAGGTTGGCGCCGCCGACGAGGAGCAGCGTGGCGGCGACCCACACCCACTTGGGCGAGCCGGGGAACCAAAATTGCATATAGACGCCGATGGCGGTCAGGTCCGCTAGGGCCACGATGACCATCTCGAAGGCGAACATCCAGCCGGTGATATAACCCGCCCAGGGGCCTAGGAAGGCGCGGGCGTATTCGGCGAAGGAGCCGGTGACGGGGTGGTGCACGGACATCTCACCCAGCGCGCGTAGGAGGAAGTAAACCACGGCGCCGCCGAGGAGATAGACCAAGAGGACCGAGGGGCCGGCGGCTTGGATGGCGCCGGCGGAGCCGTAGAACAGGCCGGTGCCGATGGCCGAGCCCAAGGCGATGAAGTGCAGGTGCCGGTGTTTCAAGCCGGGGCGCTTGGCGGTGGTTTCTGCCACGGGGATGCGTCCTCCTCAGTTCCCCAATGCGGTGCTCGTTGGTTCCGGCGCCGCGGATGAAGGGGAGTGGTTGGTGCGGGTGGGTCTGGGAGTTACTTTCCTCTAGTTCAGACGTGGGGTCAATTTTGTGGTGGGGGTGGCACGGTTGGGCTCTATGGCGGGGGACTCATTCCGCTTGTGGGGGTGACGTGTGTGACAAGTGTGTGTGGTGCCGCTAGTATGTGGAAGACCTGCGTGTGGCTGTCGCGTGGGCACGGCTTCAAGCAACCGCCTTTTCTTGGTGTGTGCTTGATCGGCGCGATCATTTAAGAGAACGCGTTTGTGGCCGTGCTAATGACGTGTAGTTTCCACCACCGTGAGGTAGAACATGAACTCTGAAGACGCAATCGTTGACGCCTTCTACGAGAGCGACGACGATGTCCCCTCCAAGAAGGGCATCTGGCGCCTCTTTGTCTACAGCGCTATTGGCGCTTTCGTATTCTTCTTTCCCATCAGCTATGACGGAAAGAAGTCCATCCCGCTTGACCACATGGTCACCATCATCCGCACCTATGCCGATGCCTTCGTGCCCTGGTTCATCCTGGCGCTGGCGCTCTATGGCACGGTGCGCAGCATCGTGAACAAGAACTGGCGGGAGGGGCCGCTGCAAGCGGTCTTTACAGTTCTCAACGTGGTGGGCCTGGTGGTTTCCTTCCTCATGGTCATCGGAACCCTGCCGGGAGTGCTGGGCAATGAGGGCATCGTGCCCTTCCTGTGGAATTCCATTGCCACCCCGGTGGGCCTCATCGTGCCGATTGGCGGCGCCTTCCTGGGCCTGCTGATTGGCTATGGCCTCCTTGAATTCGTGGGCGTGTTCATGCAGCCCATCATGCGCCCGCTGTGGCGCACGCCGGGGCGCTCCGCCATCGACGCGGTGGCCTCCTTCGTGGGCTCCTACTCGCTGGGAATTCTCATCACCGACCGCGTGTATCAGCGCGGCGGCTACACCGCGCGTGAGGCATCCATCATCGCGACGGGCTTCTCGACGGTCTCGGCGGCCTTCATGGTGATCGTCGCCAAGCAGCTCGACCTGATGGGCATGTGGGGGACCTACTTCGCGGTATCCCTCCTGGTGACCTTTGTGGTTACGGCGATTACCGTGTGGATTCCGCCGCTGAGCAGGATCCCTGATGAGTACGTGGACGGCGTGCAACCGGACCCAGAAAAGCCGGTCAAGGGTAACTTCATCAAGGCCGCCTGGCGCGAGGCGCTGCTGGCGCTGGACCGCGCGCCGTCCTTGGGCGCTGCCATCTGGGAGAACCTGCGCGATGGCGTGCGCATGGCGGCGGCGATCGTGCCCTCCATCATGTCCGTGGGCCTGATCGGCCTTTTGCTGGCTAACTTCACCCCGCTCTTCGATTGGTTGGGATACCTGTTCTACCCATTCGCGTGGATTGTCCAGCTGCCGGAACCGGCACTCGCGGGCAAGGCAGCCGCCATGGGAATCGCGGAAATGTTCCTGCCTGCCACCGTGGCGGCCGGGTCCTCGAGCATGGTGCTCAAGTTCGTGATCGGCGTGGTCGCGATTTCCGCCATCATTTTCTTCTCCGCGCTGGTGCCCTGCATCCTGGCCACCAAGATTCCTATCAAGCTGTGGCAGCTCGTGGTCATCTGGTTCGAGCGCGTGGTGCTCACCATCATCATTACGACGCCGATTGCCTTCTTGGTGACCTAAGGAGGACTTAAACGAGGGCTCACTAGAATGTGGGCCCATGAGTACCTCCCGAGTCCCGGCGGCGCGCAACGCGCTGGAAATCCTCAGGCTGCTGTCCACTATCGACGTGCCGATTTCCGCCGCGCGCATTCGCAGCGAGCTGAACCTACCGCGCTCGTCCACCTACCACCTGCTCAAGGAGATGGTGGACGCAGGATTCGTGGTGCACCTGCCGGAGAACCAAACCTATGGGTTGGGGCTCGCTGCCTACTCCATGGCCGCGGCTTATGCCACGCAGCAGCCCCTCGTGAAGGCAACGCAGGGGCACCTTGAACGCATCGCTAGCACTGTGGGCGGCTCGGGGCACCTGTCACGTTTGGCGGGGTCGGAGATCCTCTACCTCAACGAGGTGCGCGCGCCGGGGGCGCTGTCACTGGTCACGGAGAGGGGAGTGCGCCTGCAGGCACAAAAGACGGCCTCCGGGCGCGCCATGCTGGCGCTGCTACCAGAAGCGGAATGGCGGGCGGCCTATTTCCCTGGTTCCTTAGGTTTTGGGGAGTACAAAGAGATACTGCGCCAGGTACGCGAGCGTGGTTGGGCCGAAGAAATTGAGGTGGTGGCGCGGGGGCAGGCGTCGGTAGGCGTGGCGGTGGTGGACCACGTGGGCAGGCCCGCGGCGGCGCTGGCTGTGACCTTTCCCGTGGGCACCGTTGATGCCGCCGGAGTGGCGCAGAAACTACACGCGGCTGCGCAGCAGGTTGCGGCGAGGATGTACGGGCGCCGTTAGTGTGCGTGGGTGTGCGAGGTGCTTGCGCGCCGGGGAACCTGTTGTACTATGAGCGCAGCGCGTAAGGCTGTCGCGCGTATCACTATTTTTCTAAACTTGTGAAAGCAAGTACGTATTTTCGCGTGCCTATTCTACCCCTTATTGAAAGGGGCGAGGTGCGGGTAATGCAGTGACGTCGAAGGAGCCTTACATGTCCAATTCTGATCCCTCCACCGTGACCGTGGGTATCGGTGCGCTGAGCATCGAAGAGGTTGTAGCCGTAGCGCGCTATGGCGCACAGGTAGAGATTTCTGAGGATGCCCTGGCGGAAATCGCCTCCACTCGCGAGCGCGTCGAGGAGTTGGCCCAGGACCCGACTCCGGTCTACGGCATTTCTACTGGTTTCGGCGCGCTGGCCCGCCGTCATATTCCGGAGGAGATGCGCGCGCAGCTGCAGCTCTCGCTCGTGCGCTCCCATGCTGCGGGCACGGGCCCGGAGGTAGAGCAAGAGGTTATCCGAGCGCTCATGTTGCTGCGCCTGTCCACCCTGTGTACTGGCCGCACCGGCGTGCGTCCGGTGGTGGCGCAGACCTATGCCGCGGTGCTCAACGCGAATATCCACCCGGTGGTCCGCGAATACGGTTCTTTGGGCTGTTCCGGTGATTTGGCGCCGCTCGCGCACTGTGCGCTGGCGCTGTTGGGCGAGGGCGAGGTGCGCGTCGATGGCGGCGACATCACCCCAGCCGCTGAGGCCCTGGAGGCTGCCGGCATTGAGCCGCTCAAGCTGCGTGAGAAGGAAGGCTTGGCGCTAATCAACGGCACCGACGGCATGCTGGGGCAGCTGTGCCTGGCTATTACAGATCTGCGCGAACTGGCCAAGACCGCGGATATTGCCACCGCAATGACGGTGGAAGGTCTGCTGGGCACTCTGGTGGTCTTCGCCGATGACCTGCAGCAGCTGCGCCCGCACCCGGGCCAGGCGGATGCTGCGGCGAATATCCTCTCGGTGGCGGAAGGCTCGGAGATTCTCGCGGCGGCCCTCGAGGACTTCAAGAAGAAGCAGGTCCAGGACGCCTATTCGGTGCGCTGCGCCCCGCAGGTGGCCGGTGGTTTCCGCGATACCCTGGCGCATACCGCCTTGGTTGCGGAGCGTGAGCTCGCTGCGGCCGTCGACAACCCGGTGGTGGCCAAGGATGGGCGCGTGGTTTCCAACGGTAACTTCCATGGCGCGCCGGTGGCCTACGCGCTGGACTTCCTGGCCATCGTGGTGGCTGACCTGGCCTCTATTTCTGAACGTCGCACCGATCGCTTCCTCGATGTTGCCCGCAACCGCGGCCTTAACGCCTTCCTGGCCGATGACCCGGGCGTGGACTCCGGCCACATGATTGCGCAGTATGCGCAGGCGGGCATCGTCTCTGAGCTCAAGCGCCTGGCCAACCCGTCCTCGGCGGATTCCATCCCGTCTTCGGCGATGCAGGAAGACCACGTTTCTATGGGCTGGTCGGGCGCGCGCAAGCTGCGCAAGGCAGTCGACGGACTGCAGCGCGTCCTCGCCATCGAAATTCTCACCGCCGCCCGCGCTATTGATATGCGTGAGGGCAAGCCGGCCAAGGGTACTGGCGCGGTCATTGACACTCTGCGCCAGACCGTGCAGGGTCCGGGCACCGACCGCTACCTCTCCCCAGAGATTGAGGAGACCGTGCGCCTGGTCAAGGAAGGTGCGCTGGTGGCTGCGGTAGAGGGGGCCGTCGGCACGCTGCGCTAACTCCACCCCAGCCCCATGGTCCACGCGGTCCATGGGGCTTTCTCGTCCGCCCTTGATTTCAAAAGTGCAGACCTGGAAGTACAGACCTGGTCGTCGCAAAGCACTGCCTTGGCGCTTCACGACGCCCACCTGCGTGAATGCACTTCCAGGTCTGCACTTTTGGGTTGGGTGGAGGTATGGAGCCATTGGGTTGGTTGATGCGGGGCCGCTGCAGGGCAGCTGAATGTGGCGGAGGCGGGCAGCGCGCCGCTGCAGTACGGGTCGTGCGACAGTCTTGTATCTGAGACAACTAGGTCAAAAGTGTCCTGGCTCATGGTGCTGCGTCACAGTAACTTGTCCTGTGTGACGCTGACCAAGCCTTAAAAGGGACAGCCCCGGGAAACCGGCCTTGGGGGTTTGGGAGGGCGTCGAAAAGCACGAGCGAAAGGAAGTCATGTCTGAACCCCGCGAAGTACGCGCCCCGCGCGGAACCGAACTGAACGCCAAGTCTTGGCAGACCGAAGCCCCGCTGCGCATGCTCATGAACAACCTCGACCCCGAGGTTGCCGAGCGTCCCGAGGACCTCGTGGTCTACGGTGGCACCGGCCGTGCCGCCCGCAGCTGGGAAGCCTTCGATGCCATCGTGGAGTCCCTCAAGGACCTCGAAACCGATGAGACCCTGCTGGTGCAGTCCGGCAAGCCGGTGGGTATCTGGAAGACCAACGAGTGGGCACCGCGCGTGCTCATCGCCAACTCCAACCTGGTCGGTGACTGGGCCAATTGGGAGCACTTCCGCAAGCTCGAGGACGAGGGCCTGATGATGTACGGCCAGATGACGGCCGGCTCCTGGATTTACATCGCCACCCAGGGCATCCTGCAGGGTACTTTTGAGACCTTCGCGGCCGTGGCCAAGAAGCGCTTCAACGGCACGCTCGCCGGCACCTTCACCCTGACCGGTGGCTGCGGCGGCATGGGCGGCGCGCAGCCGCTGTCCGTTACTTTGAACGGCGGCGCCTGCCTCATCGTTGATGTTGACGAAACCCGCCTGAAGCGCCGCCAGTCCAAGCGCTACCTCGATGAGGTCGTCACCGACCTGGACGAGGCGCTGAAGCTGGTGCTCGACGCCAAGGAGAACAAGAAGCCGCTGTCCGTCGGTCTGGTGGGCAACGCCGCCGAGGTCTTCCCGGAGGTGCTGCGCCGCCAGCGCGCCGGCGAGTTCACCGTGGATATTGTTACCGACCAGACCTCCGCGCACGACCCGCTGAGCTACCTGCCCACCGAAATCACCGTCGAGGATTGGCACAACGAGGCCAAGGCGGATCCGACCACCTTCACGAAGAAGGCCCGCGAGGCCATGGCCGCCCAGGTCCAGGCCATGGTGGAATTCCAGGACGAGGGCGCCGAGGTCTTCGACTACGGCAACTCCATCCGCGACGAGGCCCGCAAGGCCGGCTATCAGCGCGCCTTCGAGTTCCCGGGCTTCGTCCCGGCCTACATCCGCCCGCTCTTCTGCGAGGGCCTTGGCCCGTTCCGCTGGGCAGCGCTTTCCGGCGACCCGGAGGATATCAAGGTCACCGACCAGGCACTCAAGGAGCTCTTCCCGGACAACGAGCACCTGCACAACTGGCTCGATGCCGCAGAGGAGTACGTGGAGTTCGAGGGCCTGCCGGCACGTATTTGCTGGCTGGGCTACAACGAGCGCCACAAGGCTGGCTTGCTCTTCAATGACTTGGTCAAGGAAGGCAAGATCAAGGCCCCGATCGTCATCGGCCGCGATCACCTGGACTCCGGCTCCGTGGCCTCCCCGTACCGCGAGACCGAGGCCATGCTCGATGGCACCGATGCCGTGGCTGACTGGCCGCTGCTCAACGCCATGACCGCTGTGTCTTCCGGTGCCACCTGGGTATCCATCCACCACGGCGGTGGCGTGGGCATGGGCCGCTCCATCCACGCGGGCCAGGTCACCGTCGCCGATGGCACCGAGCTGGCCGCCGCCAAGCTGCGCGCGGTGCTCACCAACGACCCGGGCATGGGCGTTATCCGCCACGTGGATTCCGGTTACACTCGCGCCAAGGAAGTCGCCGACGAGCGCGGCGTGCGTATCCCGATGGAATTCAAGGCCCGCGACTAGACACGAGAGGAAAAGAAGATCATGTCCACCCTGTTTACTGGAATCTCAGAGCTGCGCACGGTGTCGGAGGCAGGCACGCTTGCCGACGCCTCCCTCATCGCCAACACCGACGGCACCATCGCCTGGATCGGACCGGCCTCCGAGGCGCCAGCCGCGGACGAGAAGGTCGACCTTGGCGGGCGCGCAGTTCTGCCGGGCTGGGTGGATTCCCATACCCACATGATCTTCGACGGCGACCGCTCCGCCGAGTTCGAAGCTCGCATGGCGGGCGAGTCCTACCAGGCCGGTGGCATCGCCGTGACCATGGACGCGACCCGTTCGGCGGGGGAGGAGCGCCTGGAAAAGCTTCTGGTGGAGCGCATCGCCGCCGCCCGCCGCGGGGGAACGACGACGCTGGAGACGAAGACAGGCTACGGCCTCAACACCGCCTCCGAGGTTGAGGCCGCTCGCGTGGCGGCCCGCCACGTCGATGACGTGACCTTCCTTGGCGCGCACCTCGTGCCGCCGGGAGCAGAGGCCGAGACCTACCTCGACGAGGTGGTCGGCCCCATGCTCGATGGGGTGGCCGAGCACGTGCAGTGGATTGACGTCTTCTGCGAGCGCGGTGCATTCGACGAGGATCAGTCGCGCCGCGTGCTCGAGGCCGGTAAGGCCCGCGGATTGGGCGTGCGCGTGCACGGCAACCAGCTGGGCGAGGGGCCAGGCGTAGCACTCGCGGTGGAGCTGGGTGCTGCCTCCGTGGACCACGTCAACTACCTCAGCGATGCCGATGTTGAGGCACTGGCGTCTTCGGATACGGTGGCCACCTTGCTGCCTGCCTGCGACCTGTCCACGCGTGAGCCGCTGGCACCGGGACGCAAGCTTATCGACGCCGGCGGGACCGTCGCCATCGCCTCCAACCTCAACCCGGGCACCTCGTACACTTCCTCGATGAACTTTTGTGTGACCACGGCCGTGCTTCAGCAGCACCTCACCCTCGATGAGGCCATCGCCGCCGGCACGCTGGGCGGTGCCACCGCGCTGCGCCGCCAGAATGTTGGCGAGGGCAAGGATGCGCAGGGCCGTCCGGCCAAGGGCTCGCTGGTGGTCGGTGCTGCCGCGGACCTCCATGTCCTCGATGCCCCGAGCGCTATCCACTTGGCCTACCGCCCGGGCATGCCGATGACCTGGAAGACCTTCGTGGGTGGCCGCGAAGTCTAGGCCGGGGCAAAGGCACCATTTGAGGGGCACCGTATAAAGAAACCGACATGTATTGACGTGGGGTTTTAGATTTCGGAAGCCGCAAATGGTGCCTTTGGGTTTGGTATCTTCGGTCTTTTTGGGCCTTCGCGGACGGGGACTAAGTGTGATTCAAAGGGCTGGGTCAAATGGGGCTGAGTTAAAGGGCCTTGGCTGAAGTTCGAGGTGCCGGGGTGCCGTGTCGGGAAGAGACAGGTCGTGGGGAGAAATAGCTAATCTCACCTCAGTGCCGTACTCTGGTGTGAGCAATGAGCATTACCGATAACGCCACCGGCGGCGTCAACGAGCCGGAAGAATTCAATAAGTCGGAATCTCAGGAAAACTCGCAAGGTGGCGAAGCAGTGGACGCTTCGCAGGTGTCGAACCAGGACACCGGGGCTGCGAATAACCCTGAGGACACCGGCGCTGAAGAAACTTCAGCCAACGACAACTCCCAGGGTTTTGCACACCTCGGCCTTCCCGATGACGTTCAGGAAGCCGTGTCCAAGGTGGGCTTTACCAAGCCATCCCCGATTCAGGAAGAAACCATCCCGATCCTCATGGAGGGCCGCGACGTCGTCGGCCTCGCCCAAACGGGTACGGGTAAGACCGCAGCCTTTGCACTGCCGGTGCTCTCCCAGATCGATACCGAGGCTCGCTATCCGCAGGCCCTAGTCCTTGCGCCTACGCGCGAGCTGGCTCTCCAGGTTGCGGACTCCTTCCAGTCCTTCGCCGACCACTTGGGTCGCATCGAAGTTCTGCCTATCTACGGTGGCCAGGCTTATGGCATCCAGCTCTCTGGTCTGCGCCGTGGTGCCCAGATCATTGTGGGTACCCCGGGCCGTGTCATCGACCACCTGGAGAAGGGCTCCCTGGATATCTCCCAGTTGCGCTTCCTCGTCCTCGATGAGGCGGACGAGATGCTCAACATGGGCTTCCAGGAAGACGTTGAGCGCATTCTTGAGGACACCCCTGAGGACAAGCAGGTCGCACTCTTCTCGGCCACGATGCCGAACTCCATCCGCCGCCTGTCCAAGCAGTACCTCAACAACCCTGCCGAAATCACGGTGAAGTCGGAGCGCCGCACCAACGACAACATCACGCAGCGCTTCCTCCTAACGCCGCACCGCCACAAGATGGATGCCTTCACTCGCATCCTCGAGGTCATTGACTACGACGCCATCATCGTCTTCTGCCGCACGAAGCATGCGACCGAAGACGTGGCCGACAGCCTCAAAGAGGCCGGCTACAACGCCGCTGCCATTAACGGCGATATCGCGCAGCAGCAGCGTGAGCGTACCGTCGATCAGCTCAAGGATGGCCGCCTGGACATCCTGGTGGCTACCGACGTTGCTGCCCGCGGCCTCGACGTCGACCGCATTACTCACGTGGTCAACTACGACATCCCGAATGACACCGAGTCCTACGTGCACCGCATTGGCCGTACCGGCCGTGCTGGCCGCACTGGCGAGGCCATCCTGTTCGTCACCCCGCGTGAGCGCCGCATGCTGCGCTCCATCGAGCGCGTGACCAACGCCCGCTTGGAGGAGATGGATCTCCCGACCGCGGATGAGGTCAATGCCAAGCGCAAGGAGAAGTTCTTCGCGGCCATCGGTGCCTTCCAGCAGGACAAGCAGTTCGACTTCTTCCGCGACATGGTGCGCGAATACTCCGCGGCAGAGAACGTGGCGATGGATGACATCGCGGCCTCCCTGGCTGTGCAGCTGCAGGGCGGAACGGACTTCCTGCTCAAGGAGCGCCCGGTGTCCAAGAAGGACCGCCGCGAGCGCGATCGCTTTGAGCGCGACGGCCGTGGGCGTGACCGCGATCGTGATGGCCGCGGGCGTGACCGTGGTGGCCGCGACCGTGACCGCGGCCCGCGCCGACCGGACGGGGACTTTGAGACGTACCGGCTGGACGTCGGCAAGCGCCAAGGCGTGCGCCCCGGCGCCATTGTGGGTGCGTTGGCCAACGAAGGTGGCCTGACCTCCAAGGACTTCGGCCGCATCACCATCGCCGTGGGCCACACCCTGGTGGACCTGCCGAAGAACCTGGACCCGGCGGTGCTGGACCGTCTCAAGGACACCCGCATTTCCGGCCAGCTCATCAAGATTCAGAAGGATACCGGACGCCCGCCGCGCCGGAACTTCGACGATGACCGCGGCCGCGGCGGTTACGGCGGGCGAGGACGTGGTGGACGCGGTGATCGTGGCGGATACCGTGACCGTGACCGCGGTGGACGCGGCCGTGATCGTGGTGGACGCCGCGGCGGCTGGCGCGACTAGCCTCCGCTCGGCGCCGCAGCGGCGTTAGAGCAACACAAGAAAACCTCCCAAACTCGTTCACGCATCGTGCGAGCTTGGGAGGTTTTCGCTATTGGGGCCTAGACCCGAAGGATTAGACGTACATCAGGATGGCGCACACAACCCACAGCAGGTTGAAGATGCCGGAGAACATAGCCAGCTGCTTCTTTAGCTTGGCCACATCAGCGCTGCCCGGGGCAGCAATCGCGGACATGGCCTGGTTCTGCTTCGGGATGACCACGACGAGCAGAATAACCCAGGCGATGACGGCCAGAAGAAGAGCGATGTGGAACTGGACCTGGGACTTGTAGGTATTGAGGTCAGTAAGGAAGACAGCTAGACCAATGACCGGAACAATAGCGGAGATATAGCCATACGTCGAGGTGATCTTGCTGAGGACACCGGCGGCACCAGCTGCAGAAGCATCACCGGAGGCCGCCTTTGCCAGCTGGCCGGGGAAGGCGGAGGTGGAGATACACACGGTACCGACCAACAAAATTGCGGTGAAGGCGTGGAGGAAGATGAGCAAGCTAGTCATGGGAGGGTGCTTATACCTTTCTGTACGGGGCTTTTCCCTGCGAGAGTCTAACGGCGCGGTGAGATGAAATCGAATCGACACTGGTGGCGCATGACCACGTAGTCGCGGGAGGGCAGCGGTAGTTGGTATTTGCGGGCCACTGCGGCAAGCCGCTGCGAGTAGTCGCAACGGTCGGCGGGCGGAAGCCAATCGGCCGGTAGAGAATCGGACTTGGCCTGGTTGAGGTTGCGGGCGGTGGCGACGAGGTTGAGCGGATCGTTAGCAAAGGCCATCTTCTTATCCGGCGGCCAAACTGATGCCCCAAGGTCCCAGGCCGCCGCGAGCGGGAAGACGTGGTCAACTTCCACGCGGTCCGGCGCGGGCGCGCGGGCATAGGGATCGTAGAGGGCCCCGTCAATAGTCTGCGCGGCCTTGACGTTGTCCCGTGTTCCAGGTGCCCATCCGCCGAAGTCTTCCCGTTCATAGCCGGGGACCTCCACGCGCGCGGGCACGGTTGCCACGCCCAGATCAGGTCCGGGGAGGAGGTGATAGCCGCCGTAGACAACGGTTGCCACGGAGAGGAAGCCTATATATACCGTGCGCAGGTTCATGCACTTTTAGACTGCGCGGGGGTGTTCGCGGTTCCCGTATGAGCAGGAAGCCTGTGAGCGCACAGGGAGGGCTACATGGATGCAGTCAAAAGGCATTTCCCAGAAGGCATCAGTAAGAAGGTTTCTTTGGGGGCAAAGACACCTTTTAGAGGCTCGGACACGGCGTTCTCGAAGCAAAGGCACCTTTTGGGAAATGCCTTTTGAGAAATGCCTTTTAAGTAGCGACCATGTAGAGCCATCCGAGCCAATCACAAGCGAAACCCCGCCACAGCAGTAACTGGACTGCTGGAGCGGGGTTCGCGCGTGAGGGGGAGAAGGGGAGAGGCTTACTTCTGAACTTGCTCCGCTGCCTCCTCGAAGTCCAAGTCATCGTTCTTCTCAACGAGCTTGGCCAGGCGGGATGCCTCCTCGAACTCCTGGGTGACCTTCTCATCCGGAGCCTTGGTGGCCAGGGAAACGCCGACAGTCACGAGCAGAGCGGAGATGAAGCCCGGTACCAGCTCGTAGAGGGTATCGCCCAGCGGGCTCATGCCCCAGCCAATCGCAACGACAGCACCGGTGATCATGCCGGCGATGGCGCCGGTGGAGTTGAGTCGCTTCCAATACAGCGACAGCAGCACCAGCGGGCCGAAGGTGGAGCCGAAGCCGGCCCAGGCGAAGCCGACCAGGCCCAGAATCGAATCCGACGGGTTGATGGCCAACACGGCAGCGATGACGGCGATGGCCACGACAGCGGTACGGGAGAGGTTGATCAGGACGTTCTGGCTCGGCTTTTTCTTGGCGAAGATGAGGTAAAGGTCCTCAATCAGGGAGGTGGAAACAACCAGCATCTGGGAGGACATCGTGGACATGATGGCCGCCAGAACGGCGGTCAGGACCAGACCAGCAAATAGCGGGTGGAACATGACCTGAGCCATGTCCAGGAAGATGGTCTCGTAGTTCTCCTGGTCAGTGATGGAGTGGCTGGTCTCAGTGAAGAAGACCGTGCCGGAGAGCGCGACGAAAATAGCACCGATGAGGGAGATACCCATCCAGCTGACACCGTAGAAGCGGCCCGCGCGGGCGTCGGAAGGCTTACGCAGCGCCATGAAGCGCACGATGATGTGGGGCTGGCCAAAGTAGCCCAAGCCCCAGGCCAGGTTGCCGATGATGACGGCGGCAGACACACCAGAGAACAAGGAGAAGTAATCGGGGTTCTCAATTACACCACCGGTGGCGTACGGGTTCTCAGCGGCGAAGCTGAAGATTTCGCCGGGGTTGTCCAAGGAGAAGAGCACCATGATCGGCACGATGATGAGAGAGGCGAACATCAGTAGGCCCTGGACGGTATCGGTGTAGGACACCGCGAGGAAGCCGCCGACGAAGGTATAGAAGACCGTCACGGCAGCCACGACGAGCATGCCGACCATGTAGTCACCGCCGAAGCTGGACTCGAAGTAGCGGCCGCCGGCCACCATGCCGGAGGAGACGTAGAAGGTAAAGAAGAAGATAATGATTGCCGCCGCGATAATGCGCAGCAGGCGCGACTTATCGTGCAGGCGGTTCTCAAAGAAGGAGGGAACGGTAATTGAATTGCCGGCGATTTCGGAGTAGGAACGCAGACGCGGCGCGACCCACTTCCAGTTGGCCCAAGCACCGATGAGGAGGCCGATGGCCATCCATAGCTCGGACATGCCGGTCAGGAACAAAGCGCCGGGCAGGCCCATAAGCAGCCAGCCGGACATATCGGAGGCGCCGGCGGATAGGGCGGCTACGAACGGGTGAAGGCCGCGGCCGGCGAGAACGTAGTCGTCGTACTCATCCGTCTGCTTGTAGCTCCAGAAGCCAATGGCGGCCATGGCAAGCAGGTAGATGATCATCGCAACGACATACCAAGTGGAGTCTTGCACTGATCTCTCCTTGAGATTGAGATTAAGAATAGGACTCATCCACGCTAACGAGGCAAAAGGCCCTACCCAACTGAAAATTGGCTGATTGACCAGTATTTGGTTACCTTGGTCACAGCTTAATGTACGGTCTTACTGGTGTTACGCCGTTATGTAACGAGACTGTAACAATTGCGTATTTGGGCAGGAATCGGGAACTTTCTGCAACCCTTTCCCCACAAAGGTGTGCTGCTAAACTGGCCCCTATGGCTTCTTACCTGCTGCATGGCCTCTGGCTGCCCGTCTCCGGCCTGAGTCTATGGATCGAACAGGTCGAAGGGCACAAGATCGTCATGCCCTCAGCAGTCCCGGAGGGAACCTTTCCGGATGTGGTCGATACCATCCTGAGCAAGAAGACCTTCCGCAACCGAGCGCGCGTCTCCCTCCGCACACCGAAGGGCAAAGGTGTCTCCCTCATGGTCCCCATGGCCATGTTCGCCCCGGATGAGGCAGTGGAGACGCTGGCCAAACTGGAATACCTTGATACAGACAGCCAGGCGGTTTCGGCGGAACAGCGTGCAGCTATTGCGCCGGACCTCTTGTGGCTCATCCGCGCCTATCGCGGCCTGTACCGTTTCGTCCGTGCCGGCCGCGTGACCATCCGCCTGTCCTATCAGGCGGGTGAGTGGTACCCGATGTGGCAGCTGGCGTCCGGTCTGGGCGAGCGCAGTTGGCTGGCGGAAATGCTAGCTTCTGCGCCCGGCATTCTTTCTATTAATAACCGGGCGCTCTCGGATGATTTGGCCGATGAGCTCACGCACTGGATTGCCTATACTCAATTGCGCCCGCAGATCGATGCCCCACGCGCCGCGCCCTGGCACGAATTCGCTCAGGCCTTGCTGAAAACCGCGCCGGTCAAGAAGGGGCGCGCCCAGCTGCTGCGTGGGCTTAACGAGTGGAAAGATTCCATTACCTCCGTTGACCTGCAGCTCGTCTTCCTCGTGGAGGAACCGCCAAATAGTACTGACTCCGTCGAGGACGCAGCGTGGCCCATTCGCTTGCTGGTGCGCTCCGGTACGGATTCGCCGCTGCCGGTGCGGCAGGACCAGTTGGATCGGGGGAGCGTCGAGAAGCTGCGTGAGGCCCGCCGCCATGCCTTCGACGTGGCCCCGCGTCTGAAGTACAACTCCGCCCCGGCGAGCCGGAATGCGGGCGATTGGGATGTGTACCTGACCACCGAGCAGCTCGTCGATTTTGTTACCCACGACGCCGCTGCCCTGCGCAAGGCCGGTTTCACCGTGCTGCTGCCCAAGTCTTGGTCCCACATGGAGACCAAGGCCAGGCTGGAAACCACGGAGGTCCGTGATCCGGCCGATGCCGCCACCAAGGCGCACATTGGTATGGAGAAGCTGTTCAGCTATGACTGGAAGCTCTCGGTGGGTGACACGCAGCTTACCGACGCCGAAATGCAAGAGCTCATCACTTCTAAGTCCGGGCTGATTCGTTTGCGCGGCGAGTGGGTCATGGCAGATACCCAGGCCTTGAACAAGATCTCGCAGTACATGCGCGAGTTGGCCGATACCGCACGCAAACGCGCCCTGAAGGAGTTGGAGCAACTCGCAGCTACCGCAGAGATGGCCCGCCAGCTGGAACAGCCCGGCTGGGAAGAGCTCGTGGCCGAGGTGGAGCGCCGCCGCAAAGAATTCAACGAGGGCGAACAAGAAGAAGCGGTAACGCTTGCAGACCTGCGCGAGATGGCCTTGAAGTCCATGGCGGAGGACCCCGTGGCCTTCACCGGATCCGAGTGGCATACTTCGCTGCTCGGTGGGCTGGATAGTACGGCACCCGACCGCGTGGACATCCCCGATATGGTCCATGCCGAGCTGCGCGAGTACCAGCGTCGCGGTGTGGACTGGCTGTACTGGATGTCCCGCAACAACATTGGCGCGGTGCTCGCAGATGACATGGGTTTGGGCAAGACCCTGCAGCTGCTGTCTTTGCTGGCGGTGGAAAAGGCCGCCCATGAAACAGCGGGGGAAGCGGAGGCGTGGAAGCCCACCCTGGTGGTTGCCCCGACCTCCGTGGTGGGCAACTGGGCTAGGGAAGCCACGCGCTTCGTACCCGACTTTAAGGTCATGGTGCAACACGGCACCGGGCGCCTGAAGGGCGAGGAATTGGTCAGCGCAGCTCAGGAGGCCGATATTGTCATTACCTCCTATGGCACGGTGAGCCGTGACTTCCTCACATTGAGCAAGGTGGAGTGGGACCGCGTGGTCCTCGATGAGGCTCAAGCGATCAAGAACGCCTCCACGCGCTCCTCCAAGGCAGTGCGCGCCATCCCGTCACGTCACCGCGTAGCGCTGACCGGCACGCCGATTGAGAACCGCCTCTCAGAGATGCGCTCCATCCTGGACTATTGCAACCCGGGCATCTTGGGTTCGGCCTCCTTCTTCCGCAACCACTTTGCCAAGGCCATCGAGCGCGAGGGCAGCGATGTTATGGCGGAGCGCCTGCGCCTTCTCACCGGTCCGTTCATCCTGCGCCGCCTTAAGACGGATCCGAATATCATCGATGACCTGCCGGAAAAGTCCGAACAGATCATCACCGTGCGCATGACCGATGAACAGGCAGCACTCTACAAGGCCCTGGTCAATGACGTGGAGCAGGCCCTGGCGAAGAAGAAGGAGGGCATCTCGCGCCGCGGCCTCATCCTGGCATCACTGACGCGCATCAAGCAGATCTGCAACCACCCGGCGCACTTCTTGGCCGATGGTAGCCCCGTCACCATCAAGGGCAAGCACCGCTCCGGCAAGGTGGAGGAGCTCATGCGGATCATCGACCAGGCCATCGAATCTCAGGAGCGCGTTCTGATCTTCACCCAGTACAAGGCCTTCGGCGACGTTCTCCAGCCCTACCTCTCTGAACAACTGGGCTGCGAGATTCCCTTCCTCCATGGCGGGGTCAGCAAAAACCGGCGCGATCAGATGGTGGAGGAATTCCAGGCCGATAACGGGGCGCCCGTCATGCTGCTCTCGCTCAAGGCGGGCGGTACCGGGCTGAACCTCACGGCGGCGTCGATTGTCGTGCACATGGACCGCTGGTGGAATCCGGCGGTGGAGAACCAGGCCACGGACCGTGCCTTCCGCATCGGCCAGCAGCGCAACGTGCAGGTGTACAAGATGATTACCGCCGGTACCTTGGAGGAATCCATCCAAGACATCCTCGACGGCAAGACACAGCTGGCCGGTGCCGTCGTGGGCGAGGGCGAGGGCTGGCTCACCGAACTGAGCCCCGAGCAGCTGGCGGATCTCATGAGCTATAGGGAGCAGGAGAAGTAAATGGCACCGAAGAATCCTGAAGACAACAACGTCATCTACGCCAACTTCGGCACCCGCAAGCGCGTGAGCACGCCGGAGGAGGTCAACCGCGTCGACCGCGTGCGAACCATGCAGCCGGCGGCCACGCGCCTGCTCAATTTCGTGAACCAGCAGACGGATTCCGGCCGCATTCGCCGCGGACGCCAATACGCCACGGAGGGGCATGTCGTGGGCCTCGACGTGCGCAATGGTGCTGTGCACGGCAAGGTTGCGGGCTCTCAGAATGAACCTTTCGCGGTGCTCATCCAGGTGCCTTACCGCAACAATGAGGACATCGGGCGGCTGTCGGAGATGTTCGCACGCACCCCCAACTCCGTGGCGAAGGCCAGGGAGGGCATGCTTGCCGACGCCTCCCTCGACATCCTCATCGCCGAGTACCCCGACGACCTCCGTTTCTCCTGCACCTGCCCCGACCCGGAGTACGTGTGCAAGCACGTCGTGGCGGTGGCGGACCGCCTGGCCGCGCGCATGGATGCTGACCCATCCGTTATCTTCGCCCTGCGCGGACTTGATTTTGCGCGGCTGGAGCAAGCGGTCATGGAGCAGGCCAAGTCGGCCTCGGAGGACTCTTATTCAGCTTCCGCGGCCTCTGAAATCTCTGCCGAGGAGCGCAATGCCTTGTTCTGGGAGGGGCGAGAATTGCCGCCCCTGCCGGAGCCGAAAACCGCTCCCGCCGTCGATGATTCCGACCCGGAGTTGCTGCGCAAGGCCATGAGGTCTGTCAGCCATACGAACATAGATTTGCTTCGGGCCGTCTCCGATGTCGAGGACCTTTACTATCATCTGACGCACTAGACATTGCCACCCCAGGGGAGAGGCTCAAGCGCCAGCCCTGGACCACGTTGTAGGGAGTTTGCATGGCCGCGGTTACGTTCATCCACACCTCAGATTTCCAGCTGGGAATGACACGCTGGTTTTTAAGTCCCGCCGGGCAGTCGCGCTTTGATGATGACCGCGAAGCAGCGGTCCTGCGGCTCGGGGAGTTGGCCACCGAGACGGGGGCGGAGTTCATCGTCGTGGCCGGTGATGTGTTTGAGCACAACTCCTTGAGCAAATCTACGCTGCTGCGCGCCAAGGACATGTTTAAGCGCCTGCCGGTGCCGGTTTACCTGCTGCCCGGCAACCACGATCCTCTCGTGGCGGATTCCATCTTCTTCAACTCCTTTGCGGATAACGTGCACGTCATCGCGGATTCAGAGCCCATCGAGGTGCGACCAGGCGTGGAAATCGTCGGCGCTCCCTACCTGTCCAAGCGGGCTAATTATGACCTTGTTCGCCGCGCGCTGGAGCCGCTGCAGCCTGCCGATGAGGCCACGGTTCGCATCGCGGTGGGGCATGGCCAGGTGGAGTCCCGCGCGGGCGAGGGCGAGGACTCGGATGCCGATACGATTGACCTCTCCTTCGTGGAGGAGTGCCTGGATAAAGGCGTTATTGATTATCTGGCCTTGGGGGATACGCACTCCACGGAATCGCTGGGCCGTACCGGCAAGGTGTGGTTCTCCGGCAGCCCGGAGACCACGGCCTTCGACGATAGGGAGCGCGATTCGGGCAATGCCTTGGTGGTGACCGTTGAGGGGGAGCGGGTGGACGTCGCCAAGCACCGCGTCGGTCGCTGGGACTTCCGGGCGATTGATGCGGACGTTAACTCACTGGAGGAGGTCGAGGTTTTTCTTGCGGAGCTAGACGCCGTGCCGGAGAAGATCCGCACCGCGGTGAAATACAGCCTGCGTGGCACCGTGGGCCTGAGCGCGCAGGCTCGTCTTGAGCAGGGGCTGGCTGAACTGGAGGAGGTTTTTGCCTCCCTCAAGCCGCGCGAGAGGACGATGGATCTGCATCTGGCGCCCTCCGAAGAGGAGCTCAGCGAGTTGAGCTTGAGCGGTTATGCCGCGGATGCCCTGGCGGAGCTGCTTGAGGACTTAGACAACCCCACCGCCCGCGACGCCGCCAACCTGCTGTTCCGCCTCAGCGCGAAGGGAGCTTAATCATGATGCAGCTACATTCTGTTGAACTCAATAATGTCCGGGGCGTGGATCACCTGGAGGTCAAGGACCTCCCAGAAACCGGTGTGGTGGTCATCGGCGGGCCGAACGAGGCTGGCAAATCCACACTGGTGGAGTCTATTGATTTTGTGCTGACGCAAAAACACACCGCCAACTCTAAGGCGGTGAGGGCGCTGCAGCCCGCCGGCCGCGATGTGGGGCCCGAGGTCACGCTGGAGGCCACCGTGGGTCCCTATCATTTCCGCATCCACAAGCGGTGGGTGAAAAAGCGCACCTCGGAGCTGCATGTGTTCTCCCCGCGCCCGGGCCAGTGGACTGGTGCGGAAGCGGATGGGGAGCTCGAGCGCATTCTCAGTGAACATATGGACCGCGCGCTTGTCGACGCCCTCTTCGTCCGCCAAGACGATAGCCACGATGGCATCGCCGCCGTGGGCATTCCTTCCCTTACTGCGGCGCTAGAGGAGCAGACCGGGGCGAATGCCGTGGCGGAAGACTCCGAGCTGCTCACGCGCATCGAGGCGGAGTACAAGGAGTATTTCACCGCGAAGACGGACAAGCCGGCGGGGGACTATAAGGCCGCGATCGCCACGCTGTCAGAGGCGGAGGAGGAGCGCGCGAAGGCTGAGTCCGCGCTACGAGAGCTCGACGGCGTGGTGGAGCGCTATGAAGCCGCCGAGCTGAAGAAGGCCGAGGCCGAAGCGGCATTGCCGGAGGCCGTAGAAGAGTGCGAGCGCCGTGACGGCGAACTAGTCGCCGCCCGGGCCGCACAGGAGAAGGTCACGGCGCAGGAGGCAGCGGTGACCCGGGCCGCGGAAGCTGTGACGCGCGCGGAGGAGGAATCGGCGCGGCGCAAGGCTGTGATTGCTGAGCACTCCGCAGCGGTTGAAGCGGCCGAGCGTGCCGCAACTGCTGTTAGCGAAGCCCGCGAGCGCGCCGAGGAAGAGTCCGCCGCCCGCACGAAGCTGGAAGAAGAACGCGCCGAGGTGCACAAGCGTTATGAGGCCGTGCGCCAGGAGCGCCAGCGCGCCCGCCGCGCGCAGCGGCGCGCAGAACGTGAGGCCTTGGGCACCCGCCTCGAAGCGTTGACCAAGCTGGAAGAGACCTTGGCGTCGCGCCGCCGTGAGCTGGCTGCCGCTCCAGACGTACCAAACTTGAAAGCACTGGAAGACGCGGCTCGTGAGGTCACTGTCCAGGAGCGCCTGCGAGCGGCGGCTGCTGCCAAGCTGTACTTTTCCGGGAAAGGCTCCGTCGCCGTCGATGGCGAGGAACGCTCTCTGGAAAGCGGTGAAGAACTTGCAGTCGAGTTGCGTGAGGGCACGACCCTTCAGGTAGGCGAGGTCACCGCCCGCTATGCCGCAGGTGCCGGCGAAAGCGGCGAGGAAGGCGTGGAGAAGGCTCGCGCTGAGCTTGCGCGCCTGCTTGAGGACGCCGGGTGCGAAGACCTCGAGTCCGCCCGTGCCGCTCACGAGAAACACACCGAACTCGCATCCGCCGCGGATTCCGCGGCGCGCGAACTGGCTGCCGCGTTGGGAGGGGAGGACCTCGGTGAACTGCGTGCGCGTTTTGAGGCCAGCGCAGAAGAGGCTGAGGACGTCGAGGGCGCTGAGGAGGCCGCGGAACCGCGAGAGCTGGACGTGGTGGAGCAGGAGGAAGAGGAGCTACGCAGGAAGCTCGATGAACTCGACCGCGCTGTGGCACCCTACCGTGAGAACAAGGCTGGCGCGGCATTAGAGGTAGCCACCGTGCGCGCGGAGGAGGCAACCGCTCAGCGCGATGCCAAGGCCGCAGCCGTGGAGGCCGCCCGTGCTCAGCTCAGTGATGCCGACGTGACCACGGCTATCGAGGCAGCACAGGCCAAGCTGCAGGAAGAAAGAGAAGTACTGGCGGAGATGTCCGCGGTAGACGTGGACACCGCCGAGCATCTTGCCAAGGGAGCGCGTACACACGTGGATTCCCTGAAGGCAGCGGTGAATGCAGCGGTCGGTGACATGCGCGAGTTCCGGGGACTCATCGATATGCATTCCGGTGCGGCTGAGGATGCGGAGAAAGCCGCAGCCGAGCTCGAGGTTGCTCGTGAGCGCCACGCCGCTATCGAGCGTCGCGCGGAGGCTGCGCGTTATCTGCGCACTCTCATGCTGCGCCACCGTGACGCCGCGCGCCAGCGCTATGCCGCGCCGTTTGTCACAGCGCTCAATAGCTTGGCGCGAACAGTCTTCGGTGGGGATGTGGACTTCGAGCTGTCGGAAGAGCTCAAGGTCGAAGCTCGCAGCCGCGACGGTGAGACCGTGTCTTTTGACGCGCTCTCTGGCGGTGCTAAAGAGCAGTTGAGCATCCTGACGCGCTTCGCCATAGCTCAGCTGGTGTCCGATGAACCGGTGCCTGTACTGATCGATGATGCGTTGGGTTCCACGGACTCCCAGCGCCTTCAGCTCATGGCGGCGCTGTTCAGTAAGGCGGGGAAAAGCACTCAGGTCATCGTGCTGACCTGTATGCCGCAGCGCTATTCCTGGGTGCCTGGGCGAATGGAGCTAGATATGGAGAAACTTACAAGGGCCTAAGTCCCGGAGTGTAGGGTATGAGCCATGACAGCGGACACTCGATGGCTCACCGAAAGCGAACAGGACCTGTGGCGCCACATTCTAGCTAGCATTCGCAAGATCAATCGCGGTATGGAGGAGACCCTGTTGGCCTGCGGCGATATCTCAGCCGCGGAGTTTTCGGTGCTTGTTTCTCTTTCGGAAGCACCCGCGCACACGCGGCGCCTGCGCGAACTCTGCACGGAGTTGGAGTGGGACCGCTCCCGCGCCTCCCACCAAATCACCCGCATGGAAAAACGGGGTTTGGTGCGCAAGGAAAAGTGTGCGGGCGATGCGCGTGGCGTGGAGGTCGTCATGACGAAGTCCGGCCGGGAGCGTCTAGAGGCGGCGGTACCTGAGCACGTCGAGTCCGTGCGCCGCATGGTTTTTGATCACCTCGATCCTGCCGACGCTCCGGCGGTCCTGCGTTTCTGCGAGGGCGTCCTTTCAGAAAGCAACCTTCCGGGATATGACGGCTTCGTGCCGGATGAGCGCTTGGGTATTCACACCGACTAGTTGTGCTTCGTACGGGTAGTGTTAGTTTTCGACCGTTTACTCACCTGGAGGTGATCTGTCCGCACCATGATGGGACAAGAACTGTTTGAGCATCCCGAGCGCCAGTACGCTACGTACCGCATTACTCCGCTGAAAGAGCTCAGCACCCAAGTAGGCCCGGTCGATGATCTGGATGAGCTCTCCGAGGAACAAGCCACCGCGCTTGAGGCGGCCCTCGAGCAGCACCCGGAGGGCGCGCTGACCTTCGATGACGCCTCGCAGCTGTGGATTATCGGCGCGGATGAGGATATTGAGCGTATGTTCCAAGACCGCGAGGGATTCGTCGAAGCGCTCAACAACAACGAAGACCCTGGGGTCTAACCCACAGTCGGTGTCATACTAAAGGTGGATGGCGGCTAGATTTACTGGGTTTAACTACGGGCGGTTCTGTTTAAACTGCTAAGATACTCTGTGTTAAAGGGCGAGCATCCCCGCGCTTTTCAGAGGCAGCTTGAGCGAGAGCGCTATCTGGCTAGGGGAGCTAAGTGAAAGGACAAAACATAATGGTCGAGCGCGATTTGGCTCAGGAGCAGCGCGAAGCAGCTGCACGTGACAAGGCTGACGGCTGGGTATCCGTCTTCGTTCAGTGGATTCCCTCCATGCTTCTCTCCGTGGTGATGCTGGGCGCCATGATGTTCGGCATGTACTACATCGAGCACGGCACCTTGGACATCACCCAGCCGATCGTCAACCAGTACATCACCCAGTAACCTGGTTCGCTCCCTCGCTGCCGCCTGGCAAAGGGGAGAACAGCTTGACTTTAAGCCCCAGCAGATTTGCCTGCTGGGGCTTCCTCTTTATCACCAGGCTCATCTCTCTAACTCGTGCCGTGGATCCATCAGGCGGCTTGAGCCACTGCTAAGCCTGAGAATTAATCTCCGAGTGCGATGTCTCGAGACATGATGACTCCTACGCCCTTCGCGCTCACCGTCGTTCCATGATCAGCCGCCGCCCGTCCTTTCGGTGAGCGCGAAGGGCGTATTCGTCCGAGAGAGCGTTAATCCGATAGCCTGAACTCCATGGACTCTCGCATCTACATTCGCTATCTCAACGGTCCGCTCCTGTGGATGGGAATAGTCGTTGGCCTTGCCGTCGTGGCAGCGGTGGTGCCCACGATGATTGATTCCACGTGGGCAGCAATCCTATTTGGTGCCCTAGTCATCATTGCAACCGTGGCCTGCCTGCTGATGCGGGTGAAGATCGCCGTCAACGATGGCGAGGTTGCGGTGTCCGTCTTTGGCGTCTTCACAAAGAGAATTCCCCTGCGCGAGATCACCGGGGTGAGTATCGGTCCTGAGACGGGGCTTAAAGAAGGTGCGGGCCCGCGCATCGTCGATGGCGCACCAGCCTATATCGTCTCTGGGCCGACGGTGCGCTTCGAGTACGGCTCAAACGCTCTTGTTGCCTCGGCGAAGAATCCAAAGCAAGTGGTCGAGGATGTAGAGGCGCGCTTGCGATAGTTCCATATCCCCAGACCTCGATCCCGAAACCTCCTGGTGGGTGGTGGGGCGTTGGTAAGCGCTAGGCGACGCCCACCTGCAGGTTGCGGGTTTCAGGTCTGGGGAGATGCAAAAAGTGACAAGCCGCCCACCCGCAAACGTGGCGTCGTAAAAAGTGGGCCGGGGCGTACTGGCCGATTCGGGGTAGGCGGGCATGAAAAAGTGCCCCTGACAGGGATCGAACCTGCGACCTTCGGTACCGGAAACCGATGCTCTAATCCGCTGAGCTACAAGGGCATTGCTGGCGAAATGCCAACGATGCGATTCTAACCTATAAAGACTGAAGCGCAGTAATTGGCCTAGCGCCGATGGGGGTGTGGTGGGAAAGAAGCAGCGGCCGGAGTAGCCACTGCTTCGAGTTTTTCGCTGGGGCGCTTACTGGGCCGGCTGTTCCTGGGGCTGGTCAAAGAAGCCCGGGGCATCCGCGGTGTGGACGTCACCAGTGCGCAGGTAGTCAACCACAATCTGGTCAACAGCCTTGTTACCCACCGCGAAGTGGCCGTGACCCGGGCCGTGGACGGTCACCACGCGGGACTGCATTGGGTCAGACAGGCCGCGGTAGAAGGCATACGGGGTCTGCGGGTCACCGGTAGCCTGCAGCTGCAGTGGCTTGGTCTGCAGCTTGTCACCAGAAACGGCAATCGGGGTAGTGATCGGTGCGCGGCCGGAGCAACCGGCGCCGGAGGCATACATCGCGTTGAACAGTGAGAACGGGTCAACGGTGACATAGTTAGACCAGAGGAAGGCCGGGATGAAGGTCGGATCCGTCGGCGCAGTGTTCTCATTGCACATGATGATGTTCTGCATGCTCATGGAGTTGAGAATCTCTTGCTGGACCTTCTGCGGGTCCTGCTCGCCCTGTTGTGCGGCCTGCTCCTCAAAGTTGATGGCTTCGACGCCGCCAATGTGCTTGGCTAGGGAGTCCCACGACTCCGGGCGGGGAAGGAGGTCGCGGGTAGCGGTGAGCGTCGGCGAAGTGGCCTGAACAGCCTGCGGGTTCTGGACCTTGCCCGCGAGGTGCTCTGCCTGTACGCGCAGCTCACCGGTCGCAGTCATGACATTGGCGCCGGGCTGGCCGGCAAACTCGAGCCCCGGTGGGAGGTCACCAATCTGCGCGTTCGGAGGAAGCACGGTGGGGCGCACGCCCGCCTCCGCGGCCACAATCTGAGACCAGCGCTCGTAGGCCTTCAGCGGGGTCGTGCCGGCGTGGTAGGTGGCGTCGTTCTTAGCCACATAGTTAAAGAAGTCATGCAGAGCATTCTCATAACCAGCCTGCTGAGAAGCGAAAATCTGGTTCCACGCCATGTTGGGGTTCATTCCGGAGTCAAGCACGACCTTGTCGGTGTGCTCCGGGTAGAGCGTGGAGTACGTGGACCCCAAGAAGGTGCCGTAGGAGAGGCCGAAGATGTTGATCTTCTCCTCGCCGAGTGCCTGGCGGACAACATCCCAGTCCTTGGCGGTGTTCTCCGTGGTCAGGGAATCGGTGTAGCCCGGGGTGTTCTTCTCGCAGTCGTCGCGGGTAATGGAGCCGATCTTTGTCAGCTGTTCCAGAGGGTTTCCGCCCGCCTCAGTTGACGAGCAGTTGACCTGTGCGGAATCGCGCAAACCACGCGGTTGAACGCCGATGATGTCGTATCCTTGTTTGACTTCCTCAGGCCAGGCAGCGAAGTTGACCCAGCTATACGCGTCACCGCCTGGACCGCCCGGGTTGGTGAACAGAGTGCCTTGGCGCTCGCCCGTGGCCTTCAACCGGATAAGGCCGACGTCGATAGTGCCCTTCTCGGGAGCATTATGGTAGGTCGGCACGGTCACGTGGCCGCATTCGGCACGCTCTTCGGTGACCCCTTCCGGGCACGGGCCCCAGTTGATGGCGGGTTGGTCGGCGTGAGCAACGGCAGGTGCCGCAACCAAGCCAGCGGCGATGGTTACAGGTCCTAGAACCGAACCTAAAACGCGAGAAAGACGCATAGAACAAGGCTCCTAAAATCGTAAATTGGTACGAGCCTTATCCTATGCGTCAGGGGTGATGTGAGCCGAGCTCTCATACAGGGCGGGTGCCCCCGAAAGCCTCACTACTTAACAATCACCACAATGAGATCGCGCGGGCCGTGGACACCCTCCACGCGGGAGAGCTCGATATCCGAGGTCGCGGAAGGGCCCGAGATCCACGTTGCCGGGCGCTCCGGGTTCATGCGGGAAACCATCTCCGGGACACCGTAGACAATCTGGTCCTTGCGCACGATGCACACGTGACGGTCCGGCACCAAGGTCAGCGCGCGACGGCCGCAGGTCTCATTGGACTCAAGCACGATGGTGCCGGTCTGCGCGGAGGTGACGTGAGATTCGGTCACCACGGCGTCGACAGCGTCGAGCTCACGCGGGTCCTTGGCGTTGTCATCCGGGGTGATGGTGCCTTCGAAGCCGTCGAGAAGCCCAGCGTCCATGCCAGGTGCGTAGACGACATTCGAGCAGCCGCGCTCCTTCAGGATGTCCACGAGGGTGGAGTTCAGGCCGGACTCATCGGTGACGTGTACATCAGCCTTGTAGTCTTCGAGGCGGTCCACCAGCATCTCGCGTAGCTCCTCTTCGTTGAGCGTGCCTTCCTTCTGATATTCGCGCGGGATGTCTACGTGGTCCGGCAAACCGGCCTGCTTTTGGGCGGCGGCAATGCGGTTGAGGATTTCCTCTTTGGCGGTGGTCACTTGATGCCCTCCTTCTTGGCTTGGGCGAGGAGTTCTTGAGCTTCGTCAGAGTTGAACCATTGGCGGAAGGACTTCTTCGGAGGAACGGCAGTATCGCGTACCTCGGACCAACCAGACATGAACAGCGGTAGCTTGTCGATGACTCCGTTGAAGCCACCGAGGACACGGCCGAGCGCCACCATGTGGGTGATCTGGTTCCAGATCTTCGGGTTCTTCCACACCAGCTCCACGACTTGGAAGAGCTTTTCCTCCACTGGCGGGGTGGCGTTAGTGACCTTCTGGTAGCGGTTCTCCAAAATGACTTGGGAGAGCGGGATGCGCACCGGGCAAACCTCGTCGCAGCGGCCACACAGGGAGCAGGCATAAGGCAAGCTTGCCGACGGATCGTTGTGGTCCTTCATACCTGTTAGCTGCGGCGTCAGGGAGATGCCAATTGGGCCCGGGTAGACAGAGCCGTAGGCGTGTCCGCCGGCGCGCTCGTAGACCGGGCAGACGTTCAGGCAGGCAGAGCAGCGAATGCACTTGAGTGCTTCGTGGCCCTTGGGGGAGGACAGGGCTGCGGTGCGGCCATTGTCCAGAAGCACGATGTGGAAGTTCTGCGGGCCGTCGCCTTCGGTCACACCGGACCACATCGACGTGTATGGGTTCATGCGCTCAGCAGTGGAGGAGCGCGGCAGCAGCTGCAGGAAGACTTCGAGGTCCTGGAAGGTCGGGACCAGCTTCTCAATGCCCATCACGGTAATGAGGGTCTCCGGCAGGGTCAGGCACATGCGGCCGTTGCCCTCGGATTCCACGATGTTGATAGTGCCGGTCTCAGCCACACCAAAGTTAGCGCCGGAGATGGCGACCTTGGCCTTCATGAACTGCTCGCGCAGGAAGCTGCGGGAAGCCTCAGCCAACTCCGCCGGCTCGGCCTTGAGGGAGTCATCGGTGTTCGGCATCTTGTTGACAAAGATGTCCCGAATCTCCGCGCGGTTGCGGTGGATGGCCGGGACCAGAATGTGGGAAGGCTTATCCTCACCCAGCTGGACGATGAGCTCCGCCAGGTCAGTCTCCTGGGCGTGGATACCGACCTCTTCCAGGTGCTCGTTGAGCGCGATCTCCTGGGTGGCCATGGACTTGATCTTGACCACGTCGGTCTCACCGGTTTCGCGGATAAGGCCCTCAATGATCTTGTTGGCTTCCTTGGCATCGCGTGCCCAGTGGACAATGCCGCCGCGCTTGGTTACCTGCTCTTCGAACTGGAGCAGCAGCTCGCCCATGCGGACAGCAACGTCATCCTTGAGTGCGGAGCCGGCGTCGCGCAGCTGCTCCCAGTCCGGGGTTTCATCAACGGCGTGCTGGCGCTTGTTGCGAATGGTGGTGGTGGCGTGGTGCAGGTTGCGGCGCTGGGTGGCGTTATTGAGGCCAACGTGTGCCAGCGGCACGAACGCCTTCGAACCGCGCAGGTTGCCGTAGCCTTCTGGGGCTCGGGGAGGGGTGGTGTCGAGGAAGGAAGTCATTAGAGCATCTTCTCCTTGGAGTAGGCCGCGGAGGTGGGAGTCCACGGGTGTTCCTTGGTGGAGGCGAGGATTTCCGCCAGGTGGATAGCGCGAACACCGGAGCGCTGGCGAGCCAGAGCGCCTCCAATGTTCATCAGGCAGGAGGAGTCACCGCCGGTAATATATTCGGCCTCGGTTTCACGAATGTGGCGGGTCTTATCACCGACCATCGCTGCAGAAACCTCGGCGTTCTTAAGAGCGAAGGTGCCGCCGAAACCACAGCATTCCTCCGCATTAGGTAGCTGGACGAGGTCGATTCCTTCGACCTCCTTAAGAAGCTGGTAGGGGCGGTCACCCAGTTTGAGGAAGCGCAGGCCGTGGCACGAAGGGTGATAGGTCACGCGGTGGGGGAAGAAGGCTCCGACATTGGTGACACCGGCGACGTCGACAAGAAACTCCGGCAAGTCCAGGGTCTTGCCGGCAGCCTTCTTGGCGCCGTCCACATCGGCGGAGGTGCCGAAGCGGTTTGCGATCATCTCGTGCTGCTCGCGCACGGCGCCCACGCAGGAGCCGGAGGCAGAAACCACGTAATCAATGGAGGGATCCGCGAAGGCGTCCGCATAGGTGCGGATCATGCCCAAGGTCTGCTCCTGGTAGCCGGTGTTGATGTGCATCTGGCCGCAACAAGTCTGTTCCTCGGGGAAGACGACGTCGTAGCCCAGGCGGGAGAGGATCAGGGCCGTGGCCTTGTGGGCATCGGGGAAAAGTGAGTCACCGATGCAGGTGGAAAACAATGCTATTCGCATTTGTGAGCGCTCCTTAATCTGCCTCCATGTGGCTTGTCCCGTGCTGTGCACAGCGGAGTTGTGCTCGGATGCGCGCTACCAGGACAGCCGCACTGGGCATTTTTCGAGTGTGTACCTTTGAGCCTACCGCCCAAAACTCACATTATCGACACAGGATTACCCCTCCTACCTGGCTTTTTATCGCAACACTAATGTTGTGAAATTCCTAACGTGCGGTGATGGTCGCAGCGGTCGCGGCCGATATGAGGCAACCCCCAGACTGGGCGATGAAGACGCCCGAATCTGGGGGTAGTTAGTGGTGTAGAACTTTATGGCTAAACCCTTTTAGGGGACCAAGAAGCCCAGCACGTTGGTCATGAGGAAGACGATGACGCACACGACGGCGAGGAAGGCCACGGAGTAGCCCACGACCGCCTTGAAGATGCGGGATTCCTCGCCCTCCATCTGCACGGCGGTGGCGGCGATGGCCAGTGACTGCGGGGAGATCATCTTGCCCACAACGCCACCGGAGGTATTGGCGGCCAGCATGAGGTCCGGATTGACGCCGATGCGCTCGGCGGCGGTGACCTGCAGGTTGGCAAAGAGTGCGTTGGCGGAGGTATCCGAGCCGGTGACGGCGGTGCCGATCCAGCCCAGGACGGGGGAGAAGAGCGCGAAGATGCCGCCGACAGAAGCCACGAACTGGCCGATGGAGATGGTTTGGCCGGAGTAGTTCATGGTGTAGGCCAGTGCGAGGACCAGGATGATGGTCAGCGCGGAGAACTTCATGCGGGAGACAACCTCGCCGAACTTGGTCAGCGGCGCGGAGGCGTCCAGCTTGTAGCGGCCGTTCTCGTTGAAGGTCATGTAGATAAGGGCCACGATGATGCCGGAAATCAGCAGTAGGGTTCCCGGGTTGCCCAGCACGTTGAACGTGAAGGCGGTGTCCATGGCGTGGCCTTCGGCGTCGAAGACGGTGCCGTCGAGAAGCGGCCAGGCAACGTTGACCTGGAGGAAGCCGAAGATGGCCGGCCATGCGGTGGCGATGGCGAAGACAGCGGTGACCACGGCATAGGGCAGCAGGGCCATCCAAATGCGGCTGCTGTTGAGATCCGTGACCTCCTCCTGGGCGGGCAGCTCCATGCGCTCGCGCAGGCTGTCGACACCCTTGGGCTTCCACACACGCAGGAAGATGAAGCCCGCGCCGAGGGAGACGATGCAGGCCACGACGTTGGTGAGCTGGTAGGCGAAGAAGGTAGCCGCGGCCCACTGGGCAATGGCGAAGGAGATGCCGATGACGGCCGCGGCGGGGCCGGCCTCCTTAACACCGCGCATGCCGTCAAGGATAAAGAGGATGAAGAAAGGCACGACGGCGGCAATGAGCAGGACCTGGAGGGAAATCAACGCGGCGATGTCAGCGGTCTGCTCGGCGGTGCGCCCGCCGACCGAGCCCGCGGTGGTGACTGGGATGCCCACCGCGCCGAAGGCCACGGGCGCGGTGTTGGCAATGAGCACCGTGGTGGCCGCCTTGAGCGGCTTAACACCCAAGGCCAGGATCATGGTCGCCGTAATCGCCACGGGGGCGCCGAAGCCGGCGAGGGCCTCCAGCAGGCCGCCGAAGCAGAAGGCGATGAGGATGGCCTGGATGCGGATATCGCCATCGCCCAGCAAGTCAAAGGTCTTGCGCAGGTCATTGAATCGTCCGGAAGCCACGGTCACTTCGTAGAACCAGATGGCGGTGATGATCACCCAGACGATGGGGAAGAGGCCGAAGAGCCCGCCGCGCACCGCGGAGGACAAAGCCATGCCGGTTGGCATGCCCATGCCGAAAATGGCGATGAGAACCGCTACGAGAAGCGCTACCGCACCCGAGGTGTGGGCGCGGGCCTTGATCCCCAGGAGCATGATGAAGAACGCGATGAGCGGCAGCGTGGACACCAGCGCGGTAAGCCCGACGTTGCCAGCGATGGCGTCGGTGGTGATTGTGAATGTAGACATAACGCTCACTTCAGGTTGAGTCCCGCCGGCGTCCCTGCGGTGGTCCCCGCGGTGTGGCACCACAAGTTTCGGCCGGGCGAGAGAGGCGAAAGAATAAATCGGTTCAGATATCAAGTTTAGGGTAAAACCATGCGAGTGCTTGTGTCGCCGGATTCACACTACGGGGGTGGGTGACCTTGCTAACGTCCGCGACCTGATAGTGCCTCCCAGCGGCGGGGACGATAGACTTTGGCCCTATGAATCCTGAAGATCTTTCCGTCCTGATCAAGAACACCGCTGCCGCCGTGCTCACCGAGCATGAGCTAGACGCCTCAGTCCTGCCAGAGACCGTGACCGTGGAGCGCCCGCGCAACCCGGAGCACGGCGATTACGCCACTAACCTGGCCCTCCAGGTGGCTAAGAAGGCTGGCGCCCAGCCGCGCGAGTTGGCGCAGTGGCTTGCCGATGCCCTCGCAGGCAACGACGCCATCGATGAAGCGTCCATCGCGGGCCCGGGATTCCTCAACATTCGCCTCGCTGCCGCCGCACAAGGTGCCATCGTGGCGCAGGTTCTTAACGCCGGCTCAGAGTTCGGCAGCAATTCCACCTACCAGGGCAAGAAGATCAACCTGGAGTTCGTCTCCGCGAACCCGACTGGTCCCATCCACTTGGGTGGTACCCGTTGGGCCGCCGTGGGTGACTCACTCGGCCGCGTGCTCGAGGCTTCCGGCGCGGATGTGACCCGCGAGTACTACTTCAATGATCACGGCGGACAGATCGACCGTTTTGCTCGCTCTCTCGTGGCCGCGGCCAAGGGCGAGCCGACCCCGGAGGATGGCTACGGCGGAGACTACATCAAGGACATCGCGCAGGCGGTAGTGGAGAAGAACCCCAGCGCCCTTGAGGGCAGCGATGCCGAGGTCCAGGAGAACTTCCGCGCTGACGGCGTGGAGATGATGTTTGACCAGATCAAGAAGTCCCTCCACGAATTCGGCGTGGACTTCGACGTGTACTTCCACGAGAATTCCCTCTTCGAATCCGGTGCCGTGGAGAAGGCTATCCAGACGCTCAAGGACAACGGCAAACTCTACGAAGCCGAGGGTGCGTGGTGGCTGAAGTCCACCGAATACGGCGATGATAAGGACCGCGTGGTCATCAAGTCCGATGGCAATGCCGCCTATATCGCCGGTGATATCGCTTATGTAGCCGATAAATTCGACCGCGGCCACGACTTGGCCATCTACATGCTCGGCGCTGACCACCACGGTTACATCGCCCGCCTGCGCGCCTCGGCCCAGGCTTTGGGTTATGACCCGGAGGCCGTCGAGGTGCTTATCGGCCAGATGGTGAACCTGGTCCGCGACGGTAAGGCGGTCAAGATGTCCAAGCGCGCGGGTACCGTTATCACCTTGGATGACCTCGTCGAGGCCATCGGCGTCGACGGCGCGCGCTACTCGCTGGTGCGCTCCTCCGTGGACTCCAGCCTGGACATTGACTTGGGCCTGTGGGCCTCCCAGTCGTCCGATAACCCGGTCTACTACGTGCAGTATGGCCACGCCCGCATCTGCTCGATCCTGCGCAAGGCCACGGACCTGGGCTTCGACACTGCCGCGCTTGGCGACGCCCCCCTCGACCTCCTCACCCACGACAAGGAAGGCGACCTTATCCGCACCCTGGGCGAGTTCCCCGAGGTTGTGGCCACCGCCGCCACGCTGCGTGAACCGCACCGCATCGCGCGTTATGCCGAGGAGCTCGCTGCCGTGTTCCACCGTTTCTATGACCAGTGCCAGGTGCTGCCGAAGGCAGGCGAAGAGACCGAGCCGATCCACTCCGCACGCCTTGCCCTGGCTGCAGCCACCCGCCAGGTCATGGCGAATGCCTTGACCATGGTCGGGGTCAGCGCGCCGGAGAAGATGTAAGAAAAGGTATCGATGACTGATTTCAATTCTCTTCCGGCCCACGTGTGGCCGCGCAACGCCGCTCGAGACTCTAATGGTGTGGTCTCGATTGGCGGTGTGGCTCTGACCGAGTTGGCCGCAGAATATGGCACCCCGCTCTACGTCTTCGACGAGCAGGACTTCCGCTCGCGCTGCCGGGATATGGCCCAAGCCTTCGGCGGGCCCGACCACGTGCACTATGCCTCCAAGGCCTTCATCACCAAGCGCATCGTGCGCTGGGTAGATGAGGAGGGCCTGTGCCTCGACGTGGCCTCCCTCAATGAGGCCAAGCTGGCGCTGGCCGCAGGTTTCCCGGCGGAGCGCATGACCGCCCACGGCAACAACAAGGAAGACGAGTACCTGCAGCTGTGCGTGGATAAAGGTATCGGGCACGTCGTCCTCGACAACGAGGAGGAGCTCTCGCGCCTCAATAGCATCGCGGCGTCCGCCGGCCGCGTGCAGCCAGTGATGATCCGCGTGAAGCCCGGCGTGGATGCACATACCCACGAGTTCATCGCCACGGCGCACGAGGATCAGAAGTTCGGCATTTCCCTGTCCACCGGTGCCGCCTTCAACGCCGCGCAGAAGGTGCTGGAATCCGCCAACCTTAAGCTTGTGGGCCTGCACTGCCACGTGGGGTCTTCGGTGTTTAATGCTGATGGTTTCAAGCTGGCCGCCGAGCGCGTGCTCAGCCTGTACAAGCGCATCCACTGCGAGCTCGGCGTTGCCCTCGAGGAGCTGGACTTGGGCGGCGGCTTCGGCATTCCCTACATGGAATACGAGGAAGCGCTCGACGTCGCCACGCTGGCCAAGGATCTGCTCGACGCCGTGGAGCGCACCGCCACCGAGCTCGACATCACGCCGCCCTTCGTACTGGTGGAACCCGGTCGCTCCCTGGTGGGTGCCTCTGCGGTCACCGTGTACCGCGTGGGCACGGTCAAGGATGTGGAGACCGGCAAGGCGGATCTGCCGATGCGCCGCTACCTCTCCGTGGACGGCGGCATGTCCGATAACATCCGCCCAGCGCTTTATGGCTCGGAGTACGACGTGCGCGTGGTCAACCGCCGCACCCGGGGCGAGCCCGTGGATTCGCGCATCGTGGGCTTCCACTGCGAGTCCGGTGACATTCTGGTCAACGAGCGCCGTTTCCCCTCGGATATCACCACCGGTGATCTCCTCGCCTTCGCCACCACCGGCGCCTATCAGTACATGATGGCCTCGCGCTATAACGGTGCTCTGCGCCCGGCGGTCGTGTCCGTGCGCGACGGCAAGGCCCAGCTCATGCTGCGCCGGGAGACGGTGGAGGACTTGCTGGCGTTGGACGTCGATTAGCGCGGCGTTGTCACAGCTCACCGTATTTTATTCACTATGACATGGCCGGTCGCGCCCAGTGCCGGCCATTTTGTATAGAAATAGACAGCTCGTTCTGTATAGTGATGGGCTAACACGTAAGAATCAAACGCAACATCAACAAAGGGACACCATGACGACGAACCGTAGCAAGAAGCCCGAAGGCGAACCAGTAGGTATTGCGCTGCTTGGGTTTGGCACCGTAGGCGCCGAGGTTTTCCGCCTCGTGCAGGAGAATGCGGACGCTTTTGCGCACCGCATCGGCGGCCCGGTGGAGATCCGCGGCGTAGCCGTGCACAACAAGAACAAGCTTCGTCCGGGCGTGCCGAAGGAGCTGCTGACGGACGACGCCAAGGCGCTCGTCCTGCGCGATGATATCGATCTCGTCGTCGAGGTTATCGGCGGCATTGACTTCCCGCGCGAGCTCGTCCTTGCCGCCCTTAATGCCGGTAAATCCGTGGTCACCGCTAACAAGGCCCTCGTGGCCGCGCACGCGGATGAGCTGGCGGAGGCTGCTGAGCGCGCTGACGTCGACCTCTATTTCGAGGCCGCCGTGGCTGCTGCCATCCCGGTCGTCGGCATGCTGCGCCGTTCCCTGGCCGGTGACAAGATCCAGCGCATCTCCGGAATCGTCAACGGAACCACCAACTTTATCTTGGACGCCATGGAGACCACCGGCGCCTCCTACGAGGACGCGCTGGCTGAGGCCACCCGTCTGGGCTACGCCGAAGCCGATCCCACCGCGGACGTGGAGGGCCACGACGCCGCCTCCAAGGCCGCCATCCTGGCTTCCCTGGGGTTCTACACCCGCCTGACCTTCAACGACGTCTATTGCGAGGGCATTTCCAAGATCACCGCCGATGATATTAAGGCTGCCAACCAAGCCGGTTATTCCATCAAGCTGCTCGCTATTTGTGAGCGCTTGGTTGATGAGGAGACCGGTGAGGAATCCGTCAATGCCCGCGTGCACCCGACTTTGGTCCCGAAGGATCACCCGTTGGCGTCGGTTAGCCAGTCCTACAATGCCATCTTCGTCGAGGCGGAGGCCGCCGGTTCCCTGATGTTCTACGGCAACGGTGCCGGCGGCAACCCGACGGCTTCGGCTGTGCTGGGTGACGTCATCGGCGCCGCACGCAACATTGTCCACGGCGGCCAAGCGCCGGGGGAGAACACCTACGCCAACCTACCTATTGCGGAGTTCGGAGAAGTGGAAACTCGTTATCACATCGACATGGAAGTTGAAGACCGCACCGGCGTGCTTTCTGCCATCTCCGGTGTCTTTGCCCGCCACGGGGTCTCCCTGCGCACCGTGCGCCAGGAGGACGGCGATGCCACCGCTCGCCTCATCGTGGTGACCCACGCGGCGAAGGAAGCGGTGCTCGAAGATATCGTCGCCGCCCTCGGCGAGCTCGATGAGGTTAAGGCCGTTCACTCCGTCATTCGCCTGGGCGTATAGGGACTCAGAGAGAACAATGAGTATCGATATCGAAGTAGGCACCAAGGTCACTGTCCAGGTTCCGGCATCCTCGGCCAACCTGGGCCCGGGCTACGACACCCTGGGTATTGCGCTGAGTCTCTACGACACCGTGGAGGTGGAAGTCACCCGCTCCGGCCTGGAGGTGGAGATCTTCGGCGAGGGCGCAGACGAGCTGCCGCGCGATGGCTCTCACCTCGTTGTCAAAGCCATCCGCTCAGCGCTGAAGGCTGCCGACGTGGAGGTTTCCGGCCTGCGCGTGGTGTGCACGAACAACATACCGCAGTCCCGTGGCCTGGGCTCCTCGGCGTCCGCCGCGGTGGCCGGCGTGGCCGCGGGCAATGGCCTGGCGGGATTCCCGCTTTCGGAACAGCAGGTTGTGCAGCTGTCATCTGCCTTCGAAGGCCACCCGGATAACGCCGCGGCCTCTGTGTTGGGCAACGCCGTGGTCTCTTGGACCACCGTGCCTGTCGACGGCCGCTCGCTGCCGGAGTACCGTGCCGCGACCTTGGACGTGCACCCGAGCATTAAGGCCACGGCCTTGGTCCCGGATTTCCATGCGTCGACGCAGGCCGTGCGCCGCGTGCTGCCCTCGCACGTCACGCATGCCGATGCCGCCTTCAACGTCTCCCGCACCGCAGTAAACGTGGCGGCGCTGACCACCTACCCGGACCTGCTGTGGGAGGGTACCCGCGACCGCCTGCACCAGCCCTATCGCGCTGATGTCCTGCCGGTCACCGCGGAGTGGGTGAACCGCTTGCGCAACCGCGGCTACGCCGCCTATCTCTCCGGCGCTGGCCCCACCGTCATGGTCCTGCACACCGAGCCCATCGAGGAGGAGATCCTCGATGATGCCCGCGGGCAGAACCTGCGCGTGCTGGAGCTGGAGGTCGCCGGGCCGGTCTCCGTCGAGCGCGGTTAGCCTAGCTAGCTGCTCTCTTCCACATCGATTCGGCACACGCCGTTTCCGGCTTTAGGAATGAGCTTCAGGCTAAGCCGCCCGCCGGAATCGGCAGCCGCTTGATCTAGGTAACCATCATGGATGGCGCAGACGAAGGGGGAGGGCTGAATTCCGGCCGTGACGAACGGGCAGGCGTGGAGTTGCACTGTGGTGCGGCCTTCCTCGGCGAATTGCTCCACCGAGGTTACCGGGTCAAAGCCCATATCGCGCATCGTCCGGTAGAGCGGTGCCAGTGCCTCAGCACCGCGGCTGTTCGCCGTGGCTTTAGCCCACGCGCGGCCGATCTCTCGTGCTTGCTCGGATGAAAAGTCATTGAGCTGCTCTTTATCCGCCAGCGCTGTGACCAAGACGCTAATCAGCGTGACGTATTCCTCCGCCACCGAACGGTTGTCGGGTACTCGTACTTGGAAGATCAGGGAGGGGCGCCCGCGCCCGTGCGCTGGGGCGGTAACTACCCGCACCGCGCCGGCGTTAACGAGCTCATCAAGGTGGCCGCGCGCGGTGTTAACGTGCATCCCCAGTTCCTGTGCAATCTCGGCGGCACGTGCTCCTTGCGGGAATGTCTGCAGGGTTGAGAGAACCTCGCTCTGTTTGGGGGAGAGCTTCATCGTGTCAGGAAACAGCTCAGTAGACGAGCGCGGGCTATGCGCAGATGACGTAGACATAAACGGCCTCTCCTTGGACAATGCTACGAGGATCTTACATCTGCTCGCAGCTCTTCCCCTATTTCAGCGCATAAAGCCTTAAAGCAGCGGAATCGAGGAACACAGGCACAACCTCACCGGGGGCCTTGCTGTGTGCCGGTTGGTCTAGAGTCACCCGTTGGCCATCGATCTCCACCAGGGTTGAGCTGCCCAAGTCAGCAAGAATTGTGGCGCTCAGCGCCCCGGCGTTGTCGAAGTTCAGTGCGCTCTGGGGGAAGGCCGCCCAGTGGTCACCGCTGCGAGCAGGAGTGAACACTCCATCGCGGAGGCTACCCCGTAGCAGATTGACGCCTGATAGCTCCGCCATGAAATGAGTGGTGGGCTGCTCCAGTAGCTGATCCACGGGTCCTTGGGAGATGACCTCGCCGGCTTCCATCACAGCGATGTCATCCGCCAGCGTGGTGAGGTCCACGCGGTTGTGAGTGACAATGATGGTGGTGCGGTCGGCCGCCGAGAGGCGCAACAGGTGGCGCCACCGGGCGGCTGATTCGACGTCCATGGCGGCAAAAGGCTCGTCCACGACCAAGACCTCTGGGCTCGCCGCAAGTGCGCGCAGGAGGGCAACCTGCGCGGCCTGCCCGCCGGAAAGCTCGGAAACATGGACCAGCTCCTGCAATCCAGCTGCGTTCAGCAACTCCTGGGTCCTTTGTGCATCCTTGGTCACCATGGTCAAAGCTTGTTCCACGGTGGCAGTGGGTGGTAGCCCGGGGTCCTGGGAGAGCATGACCACACGCTCGGCATTTGTCTGGGCTCCCTGCAAGCGTCCGCTAATGAAACGCATCAACGTGGTCTTTCCCGCGCCGTTGGGGCCAACCACCGCGGTCACGCGCCCGCCACGGAACGTCGTGGTGGTGTCGCCGACCGTGGCTAAGAGATCGCGGGGAGAGTCCTGCGGGGAGGTCATCGTGCGGAGCGCAACCGGGTCCATCGGCTGCAAAGCGCGCACAGCTTGCTCGCGGCGGCGGCGCAGCAGCAGAGGAATTCCGGCCGCGGTGAGCGTGAGGATGGCTATCCCGATCAATACGGCCGACAGCGCATAGGCATTGTCCGCGCTGACCTCACGCTCAAGGTAGATGCCGCTGGGCATGGTTCGGGTAGAACCGGGCAGGGATCCGGCGAAGGTGATCGTCGTCCCGAATTCACCCAGCGAGCGGGCGAACGCCAGAGCACCGCCGGTGAACACGGCAGGGAGGATTGCGGGCAGGATGATGCGCCGAAGAATGGTTCCTGTGCTCAGCCCGATGCCCCGTGCGCTGGCGACGACTTCGGGGTCGAGCTGCCGCAGCGCAGAATCCACCGCCACCACCACGAAGGGCAGGGTGACGAATAAGTGAGCTGCCACAACACCGGGAAAGGCGAAAGACACGTGCAGCCCAGCCTGCTCCAAAACCGGGCCAAGCAGTCCGCGGCGCCCGAGCAGCGCGGTGAGCGCCAACCCGCCTACCACGGGAGGCATGGCCAAAGGGAGGTAAACCACCAGCCGCACGAGGTGAGACACACGGCGTAGCTGCTGGAGCCACAGAGCCAGACAGGTGCCCAGGATCGTGGATAGCAAGGTAGACAACGCCGCCGCGGAAAGGCTGACGCGGAGAAGGTCATGGGTCGCTGGAGCGCTCAGCGTGTCGGCGAGGTTCGGCCAGGGAACTCGCAGCCCGAGGGCGAGCACCGGGGCAAGGATGTAGACCGCAGCGAGCACGCCGGCGGCGATGACCGGCCACGTTGTCCGCGGGCGCTGTTCGTGCAAAATCACGCGTGACACTTAGTCCACCGGGGTAAAACCGAATTTTTCCCAGGTGTTGTCAAAATCCGAGTCGAGGAGGTTGAGGACATCCTGAGCTTCGTCGTGTCGGGGTGAATCAGTTACCACCGCGCCCATGATCTCGTTACGGAAGTCTTCCGCGTGGTCCAGCGGAATGGCCTCGACGTCCTCGCTAGCGGCGGCATCGGTGGAATAGACCCACCCGGCGTCCGCCTCACCGGAGGCGACCTTACCCAGGACGTCAGCTACCTGTCCCTCCAAGGAGGAAGCGTGCAGGTCCCAGTTGTTGGCCTCCATGATGCGCGTAGAGATGGCGCCGCAGGGCACGCTTGGGTCGCAGAGCACGAGGTGTGCTGAGGGATCCAGGTCGGCCGCGGAGCGCAGTCCCAAGGGATTGCCCTTCGGCACGACCATGACCATGACGTTGCTGGCTAGGGTCACGGGGGTGTCGACGGTGCCCTGAGCGGTCGCATCATCCATGGTCTCCCGGGAAGCCGTGAGGAGCAGATCTGCGGGAGCGCCTTCATCGATTTGCTGTACCAAGGCAGAGGATCCGCCGTTGTTGAACGCCAGCGGGGTTTCAGACGCACTGGAGAGTTCGTCGTTGAGCACACGGGTGGAGGATGCGGCAAATACCTGCAACGGCTCGTCGGAGCTCGAGGTGCAGCCGGCCACTGTCAGCGCGGCGGCGAGAACAGAGACAGCAATTTTCAAGCGGCGCATGGTCAGTTACGTTACGGCATCTTTACGCGGTCCGCGTGAATTTAATATGGACTTCCTTTGGTTCCTTCTTGAGGTATTCACGGTCGAAGGACTCTTCGCGCTGGTCCACCTCTGTGAGCAACGGAAGCGGGTCGTGTGGAGCAATGAGAATCATGGATTCGCCCACGTTGAGGGTGCCCAGGGCTCCATGGATGGCGCCGTGGCGCACTGCATGAGGGATTTCGGACGCGTTAAGGGTGGGAATGTCGCGGCCCTTGGAAGTGTCGACAAGCGGCAAGTTCATTGATGGATTCCTTTCGAGTTCTAGGGCGGCGGGCGTTGCTGCCCGTGCAACTAATTTACTACGATTATATCCGTGCAAATAAGTATGTCAGATATGTCTCTGCGTGATGTCTCCCTGGCTTCGCGCCGGCGCTGGCACACCCTTGCCTTTAGTCTCGTCGCGCTCTGGATCACGGTCGGCGTGGGAATCACCGTGGCAAGTTTTTGGGGAGCACCCGTCGTGTGGTGGGACCTCATCCACCCATTTACCCTCGGCGCGCTGACTACCGCCATCCTCGTGTTTAGCACCCACTTCACGGAGGCGCTCACCCGCACTCCGGCCGCCGGTTTCCGCGGGGTGGGCGCGCGGGTAGGCCTGGTTCAGGTGGGGCTGGTTCTTCTCCTTGTTGATCGCGCGGGCTATGACTGGGGCGTGCTCTCAGATAGCGGCTCCGCACTGGTCATCGTTGCCGTTGCGTGGCACCTGTGGGCGCTGTGGACCACGCTCCGGGGCTCTTTGTCTGGTTCTTTCGCCGTGACCGTGCCTTTTTATCTGGCGGCGGCCTGCTTCATGGTGTTCTCGGTGCTACTGGTCATTCTGGCTGCGCACGGGGTAGGGAATTACTCGCTGTTGGTGGCCGCGCACTCACGCGGGATGGTGTGGGGCTTCGGCCTGCTTACCATCCTGGGCACGGTCATCACGCTGTTGCCCACGTTGACCCGAACCCCAATCTCAGCGGTTGCGCGGGCGCGGTGCAGCCGGGCTTTGACCGTGCATTGCGTGGGGCTGGGGGTGGCCATGCTTGCCGACGCCTCCGGGCTCACCCGCGCCGCCGGCATGGCGCAGCTGCTCACCGTGCTTGCTGCCGTGCTCATCATCCAGCCAGTGCTGGCCGGCGCGCTTGGTGGCGAGAAGACCACGGCTAGTGTGTCCGCGATGGCGGGGCTGGTGTGGATGGTGGCTCTCTGCGCTGGTGACGCCGCAGCCACCATCGCAGGGGCCTACCCACGCGCGGTGACGTTACTGCTCATGCCGGTGTTTCTTGGCGCCGGCCTGCTGCAGCTGGTCACCGGGGTGCTCCATCACATGCTGCCCATCCTGGCGGGTGCGGCCCGTCCCGCGCACGGGCATGTTGCTGGGTTCCTGCGCGTGGCGCTCATTAACGTGGGCGGTGTGCTCAGCCTCCTCGGCATTGCCGGTGTGTCTGTGGTCGGGCTTATCATGATGGGGCTTGGACTCATCGCCAATAGTGCGGCCCTGGCATGGGCCGTCGCATCATCTCAAGGAGAAGTTCATGTCAAGCGTGCCCGTTAAGAAGGAGCATTCCGAAAAGAAGTGGGCGTCCTGGCTCATCATCATCGTCGCGCTCCTCGCTGTCATTGGACTGGCTGTGTTCAACTCGACCACAGGCAAGCAGGACCCAGCTACGGTGGCATCCGCCGACGCCGTGACTGTTGACGTCTCCGTGGACGGCATGGCTTTTGTCCCGTCCTCCATTAACGTGGCAGCGGGCAGCCACCTCGTAGTGAATTTCACCAACACCGGTGACCAAGTTCATGACCTGAAGATTGGGCGCGAGGAGACGGGCCGGGTGGAACCGGGCGAGACGGTGCAGCTCGATGCTGGAATCATCGAGGAGTCCGTGGAGGGCTATTGCACGATCGCCGGGCACAAGATGCAGGGCATGACGTTCATGGTTAACGTCGGGGAGTCAGCCTCCGGCGAAAATGATCACGCGGGGGCGTCGGCAAGCACGGGCTCCGCAGGTGCCCCGGCGACGGTACCCTCGGCTGCCGAGCGCATGGCAGCCCGCGAGAACTTTAAGGCTTTTGATGCCTCCCTTGCCCCCGCCGAAGGGGACCTCCATGAGGAAACGTGGGTGATGACCGAGGAAGAAGTCGAGGTTGCCCCAGGCGTGCGCCAAACCCGGTGGCTTTTCAACGGGCAAGCACCCGGGCCGACCTTGCGCGGCAAGGTGGGGGATAGATTCCGCATCACCATCAAAAACGAGGGCTCGATGGGGCACTCGGTGGACTTTCACGCGGGTGAGGTCAACCCGGATGAGAACATGAAGACGATCCAGCCGGGTGAATCGCTGACCTATGAATTCGTGGCACATAGGGCGGGTATCTGGATGTATCACTGCTCGACCATGCCGATGAGCCTGCACATTGCCAACGGCATGGCGGGAGCGGTCATCATCGATCCTCGCGGGGAGGACGCGCTGGCAGACGTCGATGCGGAGTACGTCATGACGGCGAACGAGGTCTTTCTAGCCTCTGCGGGTAAGGAAGCTGAGGGCGCTAACGCGCAGCGCGTCAGCGACGGCGACTATGACCTCACGGCCTTCAATTACTATCCCAACCAGTATGATGTTGCTCCGCTGCGCGCCAAGGTGGGCGATACCGTGCGCATCTGGGTGGTCAACCTCGGCCCGGATCTGCCGTTGAGCTTCCACGTCGTGGGCGAGCAATTCGACACCGTGTACAAGGAAGGCGCCTACCTGATTAAGGGCGCGAAGGATTCCGGATCCCAGGCGCTCGACCTTCTACCTGCCCAGGGCGGATTCGTGGAGATGACCTTCAACGAGCCGGGCACCTACTCTTTTGTCAACCACCTCATGACGAACGCGGAGAAGGGCCAGCACGGCCAGATTATCGTTGAGTAGCAAGGCGCTCGCGCCGTAGACGTAATTCGTCCAAGGTGTCGATATCGCGTACTGCGTGCGTTGCCTCGACCTCGGCGATGGTGCCCGCGAGCCTCAGTAAGTGCATGGCCGGCTTGTTGCGTGGATCTCCGAGCTCCTCCAGCGCGCGGGTGAGGGCCTTAGTGCGCCACAGCGCACACAGCGGTTGTAGGCTCCCGTCGAGGGTAGCCACAGCGACATCCGCGCCCGAGCTAGCCAGAGACTTGTGGAGGGCGGGCAGTACCTGCGGGGAATCCGGGGCATCGACGGCAAAGATTGCTGTGGTAGTCCTCGCGTCACCAGCCAGTGCGGCGTGGCCCGCGGCGATACCTGCAGCTGGCCCGCCGAAGAGGGGGCTTTCGCACACCTGGGGCATGCCCAAACGATAGGGCGAGACAACCGCTACCGGCGCGCCATAAGGAAGCTGGCGCAGTAGCCGGTCGATGAGGCGTTCACCGGCAAGCCTCACGCTAGCCTTGTCCACGCCTCCCATGCGCTGGCCGCGCCCGCCGGCCAAAACAATGACACCTGGCACTTTGCTTAACCTTTCGTTCCGGGCAGCTCGCGGGACCAATCACCGGAGCGGCCCCCGGACTTCGCGGTGATGCCGCAGCGCCGGATATAGGCGGAGCGGTCGACGCCTTTGACCATGTCAATGACCGCCAAGGCGGCGATGTTCACCGCGGTGAGCGCCTCCATTTCCACACCGGTGCGGTCAGCGGTGCGCACTGTGGCTTCGATGAAGACGTGGTCTTCACGCAGCTCAATGTCCACCGCACAGCCATGCACCCCAATGGTGTGGGCCAACGGAAGGAGATCGGGAACCTTCTTGGCCGCCGCGATGCCAGCCACACGCGCAACCGCAAGCACGTCCCCCTTAGGCACGGTTCCCTCCCGCAGCGCGGTGAGAACTTCTGGTGAGCACGCGACCTCGCCTTGGGCGGTAGCGGTGCGTACCGTGGGCTGCTTTTCGGTGACGTCCACCATATAGGCGGAGCCGGCGTCGTTGAGGTGAGTGAACTTCATGTCTAAACAGGGATCCTTTCCTAGCGTGGACCTAGCCTAGCTGACGAAGAGTGGACCGATCTGGGTGTTCAGATGCGCGATCTTTGGCAGCATCGGAGGGGTGGGGGATGTGGAGGTGGATTGTGAAGCTAGTAGGGGTAGACGGTAAGCTGCTCGCCGGCGGCGACCGGACTCGTCAGCAGCGCAAAGCCGTGTGTGCCCGGAAGGGCGGCAACGTGGTGGCTGCGCATACGCGGACCCGGCGGTGGGCTTGCAGTAATGGATTCCGCCATGGTGATGGAGCACGGCTGAATGAGCGGGTGGTGAGGTTCGGGGAAGTCCGCACCGGCGACGGCCGTGAGGCACGGCCGGTCCTTGACACCCATGGGGCGGGGCAGTCCGCGCAGAGAGCGCAGCAGTTGGGTGAGGTAGAGGTGTGCGGAGACAAACGCCGCCACCGGGTTGCCCGGCAAACACACCACGGGGATACCGTCCCAGAGCGCATGGCCCTGAGGCGCGCCGGGCCGTTGGTTGACGTGGCCGAACCAGTAAGAATCGCGTTCCACGGCATCCTCAATCACGGCGCGGACTACGTCAAAGGCGCCGGCCGAGACACCGCCGGTGGTGACAATGAGATCGGAATCCGCAACGGCCGCGTTGAAGCGACGGCGTAGCTCAATGGGGGAATCTCCACAGACCGTGCGGGTGATCTCGCAGAGAGCGGTGGAAGAAATAAGGGCTTCAAGCATGGGCCCATTCGAATCGGAAAGCTGGCCGTTGATCAGCTCCTCACCCGTGGCAATGATGGTCACTCGTGGGATGCGGTGAACCACGGCGCTGTCAACACCGGAGGAGAGGGCGGCGGCGATAAGGGGGGCGTCGACAAGCGTGGCAGAACCGGCGAGTTGGTGGCCGGCGTCGATGTGGGAGCCGCGCCGCCGTATATGGTTACGGTCGGGCAGGTGGTGCACCGTGACGGTTTCAGGCACAGGTCCGGGCCCCGGGGACACATCGGTGTTTTCTACTGGTATGACCAGGCCATCAAAACCCTCCGGAACCTCCCCGCCAGTCATGATTCGCACCGCGGTCCCAGGACGCGGGACCTGGGCGGGTGAGCCTGCTGGGACATCACCTATAACAGGCAGCGTGAATGGGGTGGTTAAGTCATCAGGTGACGCCGGAGTTGGGACAAGGAAGCCGTCCATCGCCGAATTATCCTGCGGCGGGAGGGAAAGACGGGCGAAGAGTGGCTCGGCCAGAACGCGGCCTTGTACAAGGGGAGCGCGTTCCGCAGGCAGGGCGCGAACCAATGCGTGGAGGCGGTCGAAATACTCCTCGATGCTTAAGTCAGTCCCAGTGCTTGTCATTGCACCCAATCTAGCCGCCGATGGCGGACATCGGGCGATCGGGCTGGAGAAATCCTTCATCATCCACACCATGGCCCGGCAGCTTCTTCCACATTTCGCCCGCCCACGCGGCGGCGAGTTCCGCGTCGCTAGCGCCGCTGCGCAACAAGTCCCGCAAGGACGTCTCTGAGTTTCCAAATAAGCAATTACGTACAGCGCCGTCCGCGGTGAGTCGCGTGCGGTCGCAATTGCCGCAGAAAGGCCTTGTCACGGATGCGATGACGCCGATTCGGCCTACCGGTATTAAGCCATCGCGCGATTGTGCGTTCCACAGCGCGGCGGGGGCTGAGCCGCGGGGACCCTGCACAGGTGTGAGCTCGAATTCTTCACCCAAACGAGCCAAGATATCCTCCGCGGTCACCATCCGGGAGCGATCCCATTCTTCGCGTGGGCCCAGCGGCATCTGCTCGATGAAGCGCAGCTGCGCGCCTCGCTCGAGGCAGTAGCGTGCCAAGGGGACGATGTCCTCTTCATTTACTCCGGGCATAACTACGGCATTAACTTTGACCGTGCCCAGACGCCCTTCGCGGTGGGCGGTTGTGGCGGCTTCGATGGCGGCGAAGACATCGCCGAGCCTGTCGCGCCGGGTGAGGCGGGCGTAAAGCTCAGGATCAATGGTGTCTAGGGAGATATTGACGCGGTCCAGCCCCGCCTCAATGAGATCGTCCAGGCGGCGGGGGAGTCCCAAGCCATTGGTCGTCAGTGCGGTGGCGGGGGCCAACTTTTCGTCTGTGCGTAGCTGTGTGGTGGCGGCGATAATCTTCTCTAGCGACTTGCGCAGCAAAGGTTCGCCGCCGGTAAAGCGCACCTGGCGGATGCCCAAATGGGTTACGGCAATCCTGATGAGGCGGATGGTCTCGTCGTCGCTGAGCGTCTGTGCAGTGGGCATCCACTCGAGGCCCTCGGCGGGCATGCAATACGTACAGCGGAGGTTGCAGCGATCGGTCAGCGAGACTCGAAGGTCGCGCGCTTGGCGTCCATAACGGTCGAGCAAGTCGCGGCGACCATCGCTTAATGCAGGCGGCAGGTCCGGAGGCGTTGCGTCGGCACCGCCGCGGGTGGAACCGCGCGGGGAGGGCGTAGGCAGAAAGACGCGATCAGACATTAACCACACTTTAGCCGGAGTAATAGCAGATCTATAGTCGCTCGGCCCCTTTATTGCGGTGAGCCCTCTTCGGTATTGAGGCGCTGCGCCTCGCCCGGGCCCTTCAGCCGGATGATGTTATAGGCGCCCTCGGCAAGATGGGCACGAAGATCCTTTTTGTCGAACTTGCCCACCGAGGTCTTGTCGATGGACTTTACGAAGGTCCAGTACTCCGGCAACATCCAGGAGGGCAGCTCGGAGCGCATCCCGTCACGCAGGCGCTCGGCGGTCTCAATCGTGGGGCTGATATCCGCGGCGAGCACGGTGACGGCCAGCGGGCGCTCGACCCACTGCTTGTCGGGGTAGCCAATGACGGCGCATTCGAGCACCACCGGGTTGGCCATGATGAGGTTTTCCAACTGAACGGAGTAGATCCACTCGCCGCCGGACCGGATGACATCGCGCGCGCGATCCTCCACGGTGAGGAAGCCATCCTCGTTGACGAATCCGACGTCACCAGTGCGCAGCCAGCCATCGGCCGTGAACTTGGAGGCCGCATCTTCGACGTCCTTCCCGCGGAATTCGTGGGCGGCGCCGCCGTCCTCTGAGGTGGGTGAGTGATAGTAGGAGCCGGTCACCAGGTTGCCGCGCACCTGGATCTCGCCGGCATTACGGTCCGTGGTGTTGACCACGTGGCCGTCATTGACCACCCGGTATTCCAGGGAGGAAGGAAAGCGCCCCTGGGAAATGCGGTAGGCCCACCGGGCCTCACCCGAGGCGCCTGAGGGCGGGCGCGCCACGGTACCCACCGTGGTGGTTTCCGCCATGCCCCACACGTGAACCACGTCCACGCCATAGCGCTCCTCCCAGCTCTTGATGAGCTGCGGCGGGACGGGCGATCCGCCGGCGAAAATCTCCGTCAGCGTCATGCGCTCCGGCGGATTCTTGAGGTAGTGCACGAAGAGCTGAATCCAAATGGTGGGCACGCCATGCGCCACGCGCGGGGAGGTGGCGGCGATGATTTTGGCCAGGGTAGCGGGGGAGACGTCGGCGTCGGGAAGCACCAGCGGCGTGCCCGTCATCCACGCCGCAAAGGGAACGCCCCAGCTCAACACGTGATAGATAGGGATGCAGCACAAGAAGGTCTCACCATGGGTCACGCACAGGGAGTCGGAAGAGCGCAACTGCATCCCTTCCAAAAACAGGGCGCGGTGCGAGTAGAGCACACCTTTCGGCGCGCCGGTGGTGCCAGTGGAGTAGCACAGGGCGGCAGCGGTGTGCTCATCCAACACCGGCCAGTTGTAGACGGTGGAGCGCCCATCCAGAAGCTGTTCGTAGCTATACACCTCAACGTTGTCCGGCAGGGCAATGCTGGGCTTGTCGACGCCCGTGAATACCACCGCGCGCACGCACTCCACGCCGTCCAATACGCGCGCGAGCTGCTCCGCTAACCGGGCATCTGCGACGATGACGCGAACCTCGGCGTGGTTGATGATGTGCCGGATCTGATCATTCATGAGCTGCTTGTTGAGCGGCGTAAACACCGCTCCCTTGCAGGCAGTGCCAAAAAGTACTTCGAGGTGCTCTGCGCAATTCCACATCAGGGAGCCCACGCGTTCATCACCGGTGATGCCGAGCGTGTCATGCAGGGCGTGGGCGAAAGCGGCGGCGCGTGCACCGATATCGGCGAAGGTCGTCTCTTCGCGTTCGTTGCCGGGATTGGCGCTGTGCCACGTGACTACCTGGGTTTGGCTGTGGACGGAGGAGCCGTACTCCAGGATGCGGGTGAGGGACAGCGGGATATCCTGCATTGTGGAGAGCATGCGCACCACTTTAGCCGTGTCAGTGTGAGCGCGGTGGATGGATGCGGTATAGTTATTCGCGACTGGCGGGGAAAGCCTTCCTCGCACCTCCGAGCTCCCTCCACGGTGCGCACACCTGCGGTGAAAAACTCATGGCAGTCCAACGGTGCGCGCGGCAATGAGAGGGTAGAGATACGCTCGCAGTCGCCTTCTTAAAATATCTCCCCGCGATTGACCCGCGGCCGCTTCCTTGAGTTCTTTTCGGAGTTCTGCAAGGAGTTCTTCACGTTCTGCTCCGCAGGGCCGGAGAGGGGGGAGAGCCAAAGAAAACCACCGCCCACGGGGATCGCGGTTGCGTGAACTCGCTGGTGGCGGCGGACCATCTCAATTACACACTGGCTTCCAACGCCCACGTGGAGCGGCACCACGCACAGTGCGGGTGCGGCTGAATAGACGGCGCGCGTTGGTGAAGCGACGAAAGGATATCCGTGAGCGATACGGACAAGACCGCAGCACAGGATCTCGCGTCCCTGAAGCTGCCGGAATTGCGCAAGCTGGCTGCGGAGCGCGGACTTCGCGGCGTCTCCGGACTGCGCAAGGGGGATCTCATCACCGCACTGACCACCGGCCAGGTGCCAGCACGCGGCGCGAAGGCCGCTGCCCAAGCGGAGCCCAAGAAGGACGAACAGCCGCGCCGCGCTACCCGCAAGGCTTCTCGCCCTGCCGGCGCCGCTGACCAGGAGTCCGAGCAGCCGGAGCAGGATAAGAAGCGCAAGCAGGACCAGCCGAAGCAGCAGAATGATGAAGCTGCCAAATCTGACAAGGCTGATAAGTCCGAGCACAACGACGGTAACGACGAGCACCGTTACGAGTCCCGCTCCCAGGCTCGCCGCGCCCGCCGCAACCGCGCCCGCCGCCAGGAGCGCGAGGCCCGCGAAGAGGCCAAGGGTAACGGCAATGGGAACAACAACGGTGCCGAGGACAATAACGGCAAATCCGAGGACAACCAGTCCCGCGGTGGAAACAACTCCGATAACGGCGATCGCGGCAATGGCGGCAACGGTGGCGGCCACAACAATAACCGCCGCGACAACCACCGCAACGACGATGACAACAATGGTGGCGGCCGCCGCAACCGCCGCAACCGCCGTAACCGCCGCGGGCGTGACCGTGATGGTGGCGGCAATGGCGGCAACGATCTGCAGATCCGCGAGGGCGATGAAGTACAGGTAGTCGGCGGCATCCTGGAGGTCGTGGACAACAACGTGGCCTTCCTGCGCACCACCGGCTACCGCGCGGCCAGCTCCGATGTCTTTGTTAACAACAACCTTGTGCGCCGCCTGGGGCTGCGCTCCGGCGACGCGCTGACCGGCAAGGTCAAGGTTTCTGGCCCGACCCACACCCACGGCAACGGCCGCAACCGCCGCAAGTACAACCAGCTGGTGGAGGTCGACACCGTCAACGGACTGGATCCGTCGACTGCGAAGGACCGCCCGGACTTCTCCAAGCTCACCCCGCTTTACCCGAACCAGCGCCTGCGCTTGGAGACGGACCCGAAGATCCTCACCACCCGCGTCATCGACCTCATCATGCCGATTGGTAAGGGCCAGCGCGCGCTGATCGTCTCCCCGCCGAAGGCCGGTAAGACGACGATCCTGCAAAACATCGCCAACGCCATCGCCACGAACAACCCGGAGTGCTACCTCATGGTGGTCCTCGTGGACGAGCGCCCCGAAGAGGTCACGGACATGCAGCGCAGCGTCAACGGTGAGGTCATCGCCTCCACCTTTGACCGCCCGCCGTCAGAGCACACCTCCGTGGCGGAGCTGGCCATCGAGCGCGCCAAGCGCTTGGTGGAGCAGGGCAAGGACGTCGTCGTCCTCCTTGATTCCATCACCCGCCTGGGCCGCGCCTACAACAACTCCTCCCCGGCTTCCGGTCGCATCCTGTCCGGTGGTGTCGACTCCAACGCCCTGTACCCGCCGAAGCGCTTCTTGGGTGCTGCCCGCAACATCGAAAACGGTGGCTCGCTGACCATCATCGCCACCGCGATGGTGGAAACCGGCTCCACCGGTGACACGGTCATCTTCGAGGAATTCAAGGGCACCGGCAACGCCGAGCTCAAGCTCGACCGCGCCATCTCCGAGCGCCGCATCTTCCCGGCCGTGGACGTCAACCCGTCCGGCACCCGCAAGGACGAACTCCTCCTGGTTCCGGAGGAGGCGCGCATCATGACCAAGCTGCGCCGCATCCTTTCCGGCCTGGATTCCTTTGCTGCCATCGATTTGCTGATCAAGCAGCTCAAGAAGACCCGCTCCAACGGCGAATTCCTCATGCAGGTGGCCTCGTCTGCGCCCATGGCGGCAGATATGGATGAGGAGGACTACAAATAATGTCGAACCAGGTTTCCCTCGTTGATGACATCGTCTCCGAGTACCAGGGCATCGAGATGCAGATGGCTGACCCGGACGTAGCCGGAGATCAGAAGCAGTTCCGCAAGCTGTCCAAGCGCTACGCTGAACTGCGCCCCATCGTTGCTGTCAACGATGAACTTGTCCAGGCCCGCCAAGACCTGGCCGACGCCAAAGAGATGGCCTATGAGGACCACGAGTTCCAGCCCGAGGTTGAGCGCCTCGAACCGCTCGTCGTGGAACTGGAGGAGAAGCTCGCGGATCTGCTTGCTCCGCGCGATGAGCAGGACTCTGAGGACATCATCATGGAGATCAAGGCCGGTGCCGGCGGCGAAGAGGCAGCACTTTTCGCTGGCGACCTAGCCCGCATGTACGAGCGCTTCGCCGACAAGGCCGGCTTCCAGTGGGAGGTCCTGGGCCTCAACGAGTCCGACCTCGGTGGCGTCAAAGACATGTCCATCTCCTTCAAATCCAAGACCCCGTCTCGTGATGGCGCGTGGAGCGTGTTCAAGTTTGAGGGCGGCGTCCACCGCGTGCAGCGCGTTCCGGTGACCGAGTCCCAGGGCCGCATCCAGACCTCCGCAGCCGGTGTGCTGGTCTACCCGGAGCCGGAAGAAGTCGAAGCAGTCAACATCGATGACAAGGACATCCGCGTTGACGTCTACCGTTCCTCCGGTAAGGGCGGCCAGGGCGTGAACACCACCGACTCCGCCGTGCGCATTACCCACCTGCCCACGGGCCTGGTGGTGACCTGTCAGAAGGAGCGCTCCCAGATCCAGAACAAGGCGCGCGCCCTGCAGGTGCTGCAAGCCCGCCTGGATCAGATGGAGCGCGAGGCACGCGAGGCCGAGGCCGGCGAGCAGCGTGCATCCCAGGTGCGCACCATGGACCGCTCCGAGCGCATCCGCACCTATAACTGGCCGGAGAACCGCATTACCGATCACCGCATCGGCTACAAGGCAAATAACCTCGACTCCGTTCTCAACGGCGACATGCACGACCTCATCGAGGCCCTGCAGGCCCAGGAGCGCGCCGAGCGCCTCGAGGCCGAGGGCTAGAAGGCTAAGGCACGGTTATTAACGGTGACTTTTCACACCTATAGGAAGGCGCTTCGTGATGCCACGGAGCGCCTTCGCGCTGCCGGGGTGCCTTCACCCGAATGGGACGCGCGCCTGTTGGCCGCCCACCTCATCCACCGCGGGCACATGGACATCCCCCTCGACGAGCAACCGATCCCTGGGTTTGACGTGGCCTATGGGGCGTTGGTGGGGCGTCGTGAAGCGCGCGAACCACTCCAGCACATCCTGGGCGTCGCGTGGTTCGGTCCTCTCGAACTCGAGGTCGGCCCGGGCGTGTTCATTCCACGCCCGGAGACGGAGGTGCTCGCCGACTGGGGAGTTAAGTTTCTGACGAAACTTAACTCGGGGAAGATGACGAAACTTAACTCGTTGGGGACAAAGGAATCTAACTCGTCGGAATCTCCCCGTGTCGTGGACTTGTGCGCTGGGTCCGGAGCGCTCGCGCTCTACGTTGCGCACTACGTGCCACAGGCCGAGGTGTGGGCGGTGGAGCTTGCCGACGCCTCCCTGGCCTACACCCGCCGCAACGCCGCAACCGCAGTGCACGGCGGGGCGGGAACCGTACACGTGGTCCAAGGGGATGTCACCGAGGCGGACCTCTTGTCGGAGCTGCACGGCACCGTTGACCTCGTGCTGACGAATCCGCCATACGTACCGGAGACCCCGGACCTGGAACCGGAGGTCTACCAGGATCCTCACGAGGCAGTGTTCGGGGGAGTAGATGGCATGGAAACCATCAACGCGATGATCCCGACCATCGCTGCGCTGCTGCGCCCCGGTGGCCGCGTGGGCATCGAGCACGACGACGACACCTCCCAACAGGTGCAGGAAGCCCTGCGCGCGCATGGAGGATTTAGCCACATCGAGGTGCTCAAGGATCTCACTGGCACCGCCCGCTTTGTCACGGCACAGCGGGGAGTACAGTAGATTGGTCGAAGATTGGTCGACAAGCCGACAAGAACGGGATTAAAGGAGAGACCAATGCAGGGACAGATTTATAACTGTGCGGACGCCGCCGAGCGCGAAGAAGGAATGGCTCTTGCCGTCAAGGCGGCCAAGTCGGGGCGGCTTGTGGTGATGCCCACCGATACGCTCTACGGGCTGGGCTGCGATGCCTTTGATAACGACGCCGTGGCTAGCCTGCTGGCCACCAAGCACCGCGGCCCAGACATGCCGGTACCGGTGCTCGTGGGCTCCTGGGATACCGTCAAAGGTCTTGTCGCGTCGTTGGATGATACCGCCCAAACGCTGATCGAGGCCTTCTGGCCGGGCGGACTATCCATCGTCGTGCCGCAGGCGCCTTCGCTTCCCTGGAACTTGGGCGATACCCGCGGTACGGTGATGCTGCGCATGCCGCTGCATCCCATCGCCATCGAGCTCCTGCGCGAGGTCGGTCCCATGGCGGTATCCTCCGCGAATATCTCCGGCCAAACCCCACCCACCACGGCGATTGCCGCCAAGCAGCAGCTGGGTAAGGCCGTCACCGTCTACCTCGACGGGGGAGAAGCAAAGGTAGGCAAGCCATCCACCATTATCGACCTGTCTGGCTCCCGCCCTTATCTTTTGCGCGAAGGCGCATTGAGCGCTGAGCAGATCGGTGAGGTCATCGGAGTATCCGCAGAGTCCTTGCGCACCCGCCCGGGCGCCCAATCCTCTTAAGGAGACCTCAGTGGCTGGAACCGGAGTGCCGCTGCGCGAGCTAGCGTTGGTGATCTTTGTCGCGGCGGCGTTTACCTACCTCACCACCGGACTGGTGCGCACCTTCTTAGTGCGCAGCGGACAGGTGGCGGAGATTCGCCTGCGCGATAGCCACTCCCAGCCCACACCGCAGCTCGGCGGGGTGGCGATGTTCACGGGTTTTGCGGCCGCCGTCTATCTCGCAGGCCAGCTTCCAGCCTTGACTCGCGGCTTTATGCCCGTCACGCCTGAGATGAATGCTGTGCTGTGGTCAGCCGCAGCCATCGTCCTCGTGGGCGTGGTGGATGACTTGGTAGAGCTGAGTGCTCTGGTCAAGCTCATCGGTCAGCTCGTCGCCGCGGCCATCATGAGCGGGTTGGGGTTGACGTGGACGCTTCTCTTCCTGCCTTTTGGCGATGGGACTACGGTCATCCTGGACCAGGTCCAGGGGACACTCTTGACTACGTTCTTTACGGTCCTGCTTATCAATGCCATCAACTTCGTCGACGGGCTCGACGGTTTGGCGGCCGGGCTGGGCATGATCGCCGGCGGCGCCATCTTGGTCTTCTCGCTGACGGTTCTGCACGACCAGGGCGGTGCAGTGTCCGCGTATCCGCCGGCGATTATCGCCGCCGCTCTTGTTGGTGTGTGTGCCGGGTTCCTACCTCACAACTTTGAGCCCTCCCGCATCTTCATGGGGGATAGCGGTGCGATGCTCATTGGTTTGCTCCTTGCGGCGGCGTCGACGTCTGCCTCCGGCAAGATCAACATGTCTTTGTACGGCACCGTGGACATTGTGGCGTTGATGTCACCCGTCATCGTCGTGGTCGCCGCGGTCTTTATTCCAGTCCTGGACCTTGTCTGGGCCGTCATTCGCCGCGTATCGCAGGGGCGCTCGCCTTTCGCTGCGGATAAGGCGCACATTCACCATCGGCTGCTCTCCTTGGGGCACACGCACCGACGCACAGTACTGGTGCTTTATTTATGGGTCTCCGCGGTGGCGTTTGGGGCCGTCTCCTTTTCTATCGTTCCGGCCCCTGCGGCCGTGGCTTTGGCGGTTCTCGCGCTTGGCGTGGCCTTCGGCGTGACCCTGATTCCGCTGCGCCAGGGCAAGATTGGGCGTCGGCCGCGGGCTACCAGTGTGGTGCTGGAAACTGATCCTTCCTGAGGTAGGGTATGGGGCTGTGACTGATTCAACGACCTCCGAAGAGCTTTCGCCCTACGACGATCATCGTCGCCCCCTCAAGCGCGCCCTGCGTCTCGGGGTCATCGGCCTTATCGTCGTAACCATCGCGTCCCTGTCCATCTGGGGTGGCGTTCGCGGAGTGCCCGGAATTTGGGGAGTACTCGTCGGCGCGGCCATCGGCGGCGGCTTCGTGCTCTTTACCGCGGCCTCGGTGCTTATTACCGCACGCACGACACCCTCGACCACGATGGCTGTGGTCCTAGGTGGCTGGTTGCTTAAGGTCGTCATCCTCATCATGGTGTTGTTGCTGATCAAGGACCTAGAGTTCTACGACACGATGGCCCTCTTCGTCACCGTGCTGCTGGCGCTGGCGGTGACGTTGGGAACTGAGGTATGGGGCGTGGTCACCTCCAACGTGACTTACGTGTCTTAGCCTTTCTCGACCTTTTTCAGTGAGCCACTGCTCCCGGTGACCCCGGGAGGGTGGCTTTTTGTGTAGCGAAATGACGCCGCTTCGGGCGCTCATTACCCCCGTCAAGGTGGGAAAACGCGGGTGTGTGACCAAATACACTTAGTAGGGTTTTGGCAGAATGTGGGCGTTTTATGCGGCCGCACGGCGCTGGGCTGTGCCTTTAGGTTCACAACGCTGCCCCCACGTGCGAAAACTTGAGGGCGAACTGATAGCATTCTCTTCGGGTTACCGCGGGTTAGCGTCATGCTATCCCGAAAAAGTACGGTTTATCCTTGCCCTGTTTACGCTGATGTGCGACGGAGTCCGTGAGCAGGGCAAAGAGCTTGAGACGTCCATCGCACCACATAGCCTTCGACAAGCTGTGTGGCCCGAACACGGGAGAGAACGCTGAGCGTTACGACATTGGCCATGAAGGGTGAGTTTCACGCACCCGAACTGGATCCAGAATTTTTCCCGGGGCACGTAACCGAAGATGGTGGAGTCGTCGATCTCCTGTTCGCCGATTTCGCCAACGGTTGGTTCGCTTTGGATCGCATCATGCTGGTCCGCCTGTTTATGGCGGCTATCTTGGTGCTCCTTTTTGTTGTCGCCTTCAGGAACCCGAAGCTGGTTCCTAAAGGATTGCAGAACGTAGCGGAGCATGCGATTGACTTCGTACGAATTCACATCGCAGAAGACATCTTGGGCCGTAAGGAAGGACGCCGTTTCCTTCCGATCCTGGCCACGATCTTCTTCGGTGTTTTGTTCTGGAACGTAGCAACTATCGTTCCAGCCCTAAACATCTCTCCGAATGCTCGTATTGGTATGCCAATCGTGCTGGCAGTCGTTGCGTACATCGCCATGATTTACGCCGGCGCAAAGCGCTTTGGCTTCGGCAAGTTCGTCAAGTCCTCGGTGGTTATTCCTAATCTGCCGCCGCTGCTGCACGTGCTTGTTGTGCCGATTGAGGCTTTCTCTACGTTTGTCATGCGTCCAGTCACGCTGGCTCTTCGTCTTATGGCGAACTTCCTGGCTGGCCACCTCATTTTGGTCCTGTTGTACTCGGCAACGAACTTCTTCTTCTTCCAGTTCAACGGTTGGACCGCACTGAGTGGCCTCACTCTGGTCGCAGCGGTTCTGTTCACGCTGTACGAAATTATCGTCATCTTCCTGCAGGCATACATTTTTGCCCTGCTGACGGCGGTATACATCGAGCTGTCGCTGCATGCAGATTCGCACTAACAACAACGCGAACCTCGCGGTTAACTAAATACCCCAAAACCACCACTTCCCCCGCGGAACAATTCGCGGGAAAACATTGAAAGGGAACGACTTTCATCATGAACGAAATCATTCTTGCTCAGGCCGCTGACGAGTCCACCCTCAAGGGTCTCGGTGCTATCGGCTACGGCATCGCAACCATCGGCCCGGGTCTGGGCATCGGTATCCTCGTCGGCAAGACCGTCGAGGGCATGGCACGTCAGCCGGAGATGGCTGGCCAGCTGCGTACCACCATGTTCCTGGGTATCGCCTTCGTTGAGGCCCTGGCACTTATCGGCCTCGTTGCAGGCTTCCTGTTCTAAAGAGCGCTTTACACAAAGTAAATCGAACTTTAAGAACGGAGCCCCATGAACAACGTCATTTACTACCTTGCAGCAGAGGGAAGTGAGCCCCTGCCGCTGGAGAGCGGCAACTCCATCCTTCTGCCCAAGATGTACGACTTGGTCTGGTCGATCATTCCGTTCGCCATCATCCTGATTGTGTTCTGGAAGCTTGTTCTTCCGGCATACAACAAGATGCTGCAGGAGCGTGAAGACCGGATCGAAGGTGGCCTTAAGCGTGCGGAGGCTCAGCAGGCCGAAGCAAAGGCCGCTCTGGAAAAGTACAATGCTCAGCTCGCTGATGCTCGAGCAGAGGCTGCGGAGATCCGCGAGCAGGCGCGCGAGCGCGGCAAGCTGATCGAGGCAGAGGCTAAGGAAGCTGCAGAGGAAGAGTCTCGTCGCATCCTGACCGCCGGCGAGAAGCAGCTTGAAGCTTCCCGTGCACAGGTCGTGTCTGAGCTGCGTTCCGACATCGGACAGAACTCCATCAACCTGGCAGAGAAGCTGCTCGGCGGCGAACTTTCGGACGCCACCAAGCAGTCCTCCACGATTGATAACTTCCTGTCCGAGCTCGACACTGTGGCACCGGCCGGAAAGTAGGCAACGATGAAGGCAGCTAGCCGCGAAGCACTCGCTACCGTTGAGTCCAAGCTGGATGAGTTCCTCTCCGGCGACCGCTCGGTGGCGACTGCTACCCAGGCAGGCCAGGACCTCTTCGAGGTGGTCCGCGTCCTCGACGGTGACCGCGAACTGCGTGTCGCGCTGACCGACGACGCCGCTACCTCCGAGGAGCGCAAGTCTCTGGCCCAGACCCTTTTCGGCGGAAAGGTCACCCCGGTTGCACTCCAGGTGCTGCAGGAGGCCACCGCCGCGCAGTGGTCGACGCCGCGTGATATCGCCCGTGGCCTCATCATCCTCGGCCGCCGCGCACTGCTGCGTGGCGCTGAGTTTGAGGGCAAGCTGGGCCAGGTGGAAGACGAGCTCTTCTCCCTGTCGCGCGTGCTTGACCGCGAAGGCGAACTGACCCAGCTGCTTTCAGACCGTACTGCGACCACCGACCGCAAGGTTGGGTTGCTGGCAAGCGTGCTCTACGGGAAGGTCACCATGGTTACTGAGGCGCTCGCGCTGCAGGCCATTGGCCGCCCGGAGCAGAACCCGATTGATGATATCGCCGGTTTGGCGGACACTGCGGCACAGCTGCAGGGCCGTTCCATTGCGCGCGTGACCACTGCGGGTGAGCTGAACGATAGCCAGCGCGCAGCACTCGCTGAAAAGCTGGGCAAAATTTATGGTCGTGCGATGTCCATCCACTCTGAGGTTGACACCAGCCTCCTCGGTGGTATGACCATCCGCGTCGGCGACGAAGTCATTGACGGCTCGACGGCAGGCAAGATTGCCCGCCTGCGCGCCCAGATGGCATAAGCCGAAACGACAGAAACGATTAAGTAATTGCTGGAAGATACTACCGAGAGCAGGAAGAACATGGCGGAGCTGACGATCTCCTCCGATGAGATCCGTAGCGCGATTGCGAACTACACCTCGAGCTACTCCGCGGAGGCCTCCCGTGAGGAGGTCGGCGTGGTCATTTCGGCAGCTGACGGTATTGCGCAGGTTTCGGGCCTGCCGTCCGTCATGGCGAATGAGCTGCTCGAGTTCCCCGGCGGCGTGATTGGCGTCGCACAGAACCTTGACACCAACTCCATCGGTGTCGTGGTCTTGGGCAACTTCGAGTCGCTGAAAGAAGGCGACGAGGTCAAGAGGACCGGCGAGGTTCTCTCCATCCCTGTGGGCGAGGAATTCCTCGGCCGCGTAATTAACCCCCTGGGCCAGCCGATTGACGGCATGGGCCCGATCACCGCTGAAGAGGACCGCGTCCTCGAGCTGCAGGCACCGTCCGTGCTGCAGCGTCAGCCGGTGGAAGAGCCGATGCAGACCGGCATCAAGGCTATTGACGCGATGACCCCGATTGGTCGCGGTCAGCGTCAGTTGATCATTGGTGACCGTAAGACGGGTAAGACCGCTGTCTGTATCGACACCATCCTGAACCAGAAGGCTAACTGGGAATCTGGCGACAAGAACAAGCAGGTTCGCTGCATCTACGTCGCCATCGGCCAGAAGGGCTCCACCATTGCTGGTGTGCGCCACACCCTGGAGCAGCACGGCGCACTGGAGTACACCACCATCGTGGCGGCTCCGGCATCCGACGCCGCCGGCTTCAAGTGGCTGGCACCGTTCTCCGGTGCAGCTCTGGGTCAGCACTGGATGTACCAGGGCAACCACGTCCTGATCATTTACGATGATCTGACCAAGCAGGCCGAGGCCTACCGTGCGATTTCCCTTCTTCTGCGCCGTCCGCCGGGCCGCGAGGCTTACCCGGGCGACGTCTTCTACCTCCACTCCCGTCTGCTGGAGCGCGCTGCGAAGCTCTCCGACGACATGGGTGCAGGTTCCATGACCGCATTGCCGATCATCGAGACCAAGGCGAACGACGTCTCCGCCTTCATTCCGACCAACGTTATTTCTATTACCGACGGCCAGGTCTTCCTGGAGTCCGACCTGTTCAACCAGGGCGTCCGTCCGGCAATTAACGTTGGTGTGTCGGTCTCCCGTGTTGGTGGTGCCGCACAGACCAAGGGTATGAAGAAGGTCGCCGGTAACCTGCGTCTTGAGCTGGCTGCCTACCGCGATCTGCAGGCCTTTGCGGCCTTCGCATCCGACCTGGATCCGGCCTCCAAGGCTCAGCTGGAGCGCGGTGAGCGTCTCGTCGAGCTGCTCAAGCAGTCCGAGTCCTCCCCGCAGCCTGTCGAGTACCAGATGGTGTCCATCTTCCTCGCAGACCAGGGCATCTTCGACGTCGTTCCCGTCGAGGACGTACGCCGCTTCGAGAAGGAGCTGCACGATCACCTCAACTCTGCAACCCCGCAGGTGTTCGAGCAGATCCAGAGCGGCACCGCTCTGACCGACGAGTCCAAGGATGCACTTGTTGCAGCAGCTAAGGACTTCACTCCGTCCTTCCGCACGACCGAGGGCCACAACCTCGGCACCGAGGCGCCGGTTGACCCGCTCGCCGCGGATGACGTGAACAAGACCGAGCTCAACGTCTCCCGCAAGACGGCCAAATAGAGTTTCGCACGCTCTAAGAATTAACCGTCTAGAAAAAGAAGGGAGGAGCGAACACCATGGCTAATCTTCGTGAACTGCGTGACCGTATCCGGTCCGTCAATTCCACCAAGAAGATCACCAAGGCACAGGAGCTCATTGCTACCTCGCGCATTACCAAGGCTCAGGCCAGGGTAGAAGCGGCACAGCCTTATGCACGTGAACTGTCCAGCGTGCTCAACAAGCTGGCGGCGCACACGTCCCTGGATCACCCGATGCTCCGGGAACGCGAAGATGCCAAGGTAGCCGCCATTCTCGTGGTCTCTTCTGACCGCGGTATGTGCGGTGGCTACAACAACAACATCTTCAAGAAGGCGGCCGAGCTGGAAGCCCTGCTGAAGAGCGAGGGTTTCGAGACCGTCCGCTACGTCACCGGTAATAAGGGCGTTGGCTTCTACAAGTTCCGTGAGGCCGAGGTCGCTGGCAGCTGGACTGGATTCTCGCAGGATCCGACCTGGGAAAAGACGCACGACGTGCGCCGCCACATTATCGACGGCTTCGTTGCCGGTTCGAATGGCCAGGCCAAGACCCGTGAGGGTATCCACCTGGAGGGCGAGACCGTTCGCGGTTTCGACCAAGTACACGTTGTGTACACCGAGTTCGAGTCCATGCTGACCCAGACCGCGCGTGTGCAGCAGCTGCTGCCGGTGGTACCGGTTATCGAGGAAGAGGACTACAACCTGGGTGAGTCCGCGCTTTCCGACGCCGAGCCGAATAATCAGATCACTCCTGATTACGACTTCGAGCCGGATGCGGACACCCTGATGGAAGCGCTGCTTCCGCAGTACGTTTCTCGCCTCCTGTTTGCGATGTTCTTGGAGTCCTCGGCCTCCGAGTCCGCCGCACGCCGTACCGCAATGAAGTCTGCAACCGACAACGCTACCGAGCTGGTCAAGGACCTCTCGCGCGTGGCCAACCAGGCCCGTCAGGCGCAGATTACCCAAGAAATCACAGAGATCGTCGGTGGCGCTGGGGCGCTCGCCGAAAGCGCAGAAAGTGACTAGATTATGACTACAGCTCTGCAAGAGCAGAACACACAGTCGTCGGCTACCGCCGGCCGTGTGGTGCGTGTCATCGGTCCGGTCGTCGACGTGGAGTTTCCGCGTGGCGGGCTGCCGGCACTGTACAACGCACTGACCGTCGAGGTGACCCTCGAGGCTGTTGCAAAGACCGTCACCCTTGAGGTCGCTCAGCACCTCGGTGACAACCTCGTCCGTGCCGTGTCCATGGCTCCGACCGACGGCCTCGTCCGCGGTGCAGCCGTGACCGACACCGGCAAGCCGATTTCCGTCCCGGTGGGCGATGTGGTCAAGGGCCACGTCTTTAACGCCCTCGGTGACTGTCTTGACCAGCCGGGTCTGGGCCGCGACGGCGAGCAGTGGGGCATCCACCGCGAGCCGCCGGCATTCGACCAGCTGGAGGGTAAGACCGAGATCCTGGAGACCGGTATTAAGGTCATCGACCTGCTGACCCCGTACGTGAAGGGCGGCAAGATCGGCCTCTTCGGTGGTGCAGGTGTGGGTAAGACCGTTCTTATCCAGGAGATGATTACTCGTATCGCACGCGAGTTCTCCGGTACCTCCGTCTTCGCCGGCGTCGGCGAGCGCACCCGTGAGGGCACCGACCTCTTCCTCGAGATGGAGGAGATGGGCGTTCTTCAAGACACCGCACTTGTCTTCGGCCAGATGGATGAGCCGCCAGGAGTCCGTATGCGAGTGGCTCTGTCCGGCCTGACCATGGCGGAGTACTTCCGCGATGTTCAGAACCAGGACGTGCTGCTGTTCATCGACAACATCTTCCGTTTCACCCAGGCCGGTTCTGAGGTGTCGACCCTGCTGGGCCGTATGCCTTCTGCCGTGGGTTACCAGCCGACCCTGGCTGATGAGATGGGTGTGCTGCAGGAGCGTATTACCTCCACCAAGGGTAAGTCCATTACCTCCCTGCAGGCCGTGTACGTGCCGGCCGATGACTACACCGACCCGGCTCCGGCGACCACCTTCGCCCACCTCGATGCCACCACCGAGTTGGACCGTGGTATTGCTTCGAAGGGTATTTACCCGGCAGTGAACCCGCTGACCTCTACCTCTCGTATTCTGGAGCCGTCCATCGTGGGCGAGCGCCACTACGAGGTGGCACAGCGTGTCATCGGTATTCTGCAGAAGAACAAGGAGCTCCAGGACATCATCGCCATCCTTGGTATGGACGAGCTGTCTGAGGAAGACAAGATCACCGTTCAGCGTGCTCGCCGCATCGAGCGCTTCCTGGGCCAGAACTTCTTCGTCGCAGAGAAGTTCACCGGCCTGCCGGGCTCCTACGTGCCGCTGGCCGATACCATCGATGCTTTCGAGCGCATCTGCAACGGCGAATTCGACCACTACCCGGAGCAGGCCTTCAACGGCCTGGGTGGCTTGGACGACGTCGAGGCTGCGTACAAGAAGCTGACCGAGAAGAAGTAGGGAGAGGCACATGGCTGACATCACCGCCGAATTGGTTTCCGTCGAGCGCCTGCTGTGGACCGGAAAGGCCACCATGGTGACGGCTGAAACCACCGAGGGTGAGATCGGCGTGCTTCCTGGCCATGAGCCCATGGTCGGTCAGTTGATCGACAATGGTGTAGTGACCATCCACCCGGCGGACGGCGATCGTCGTGTCGCCGCTGTCCAGGGTGGCTTCCTCTCCGTGTCCGAGAACAAGATCACCGTCCTCGCTGATTGGGCCATCTGGGCCTCGGAGGTCGATGAAGCACAGGCACAGGAAGACCTGAAGTCTGAGCGCGAGCTGACGAGGTCCCGTGGCGATGCCGCATTGCGCGCCGCCCGCCGCTTCAACAGCTAACGGATGAGCGGAGAGGGAAACGACGGGCAGCAATGACCGCCCTTCCCACTCTCACCTAGGAACCCCACACCCTCGCTAAGAGGGGGTGGGGTTCCTTCGTGATCTGCGCCAAAGGTCAAGCAAGGACTAGCATTGTCTCCTCCGCGAGCGGTAGAATCAACGCAACGTTTCTTACTCGCGGTGAAGGAAATCAACCCATGAACTCTCAGGTGCTCCAAGGGCTATCTATTCTTTTAGGTCTGTGCGCACTGATTTTTCTGGTTGTCGTCATTCTGGCCGCAGTACGGTTTTTTACGGTGCGTTCCCGCGGAACGGGCATCCTTCTGCGCCGGCTTCCTTCGAAGGACTCCCATACGTGGCGTCATGGCCTCGTGCGCTATGACGGTGAATATATGGAGTACTTCAAGCTTCGCTCCGTATTGCCGCGCGCCAACAAACGCTTTAATCGCCTCGACATCGAACTGGGCAGCACCCGCCCAATGGATGATGACGAGGCTTCTTTTATGCCCTCTGGCCACCAGATCATCCGGATTAGCATCGATGGGCGGGACTATGAGATTGCCTCCGATGCGCACGGGATCATGGCCTTGAACGCGTGGGTGGAATCGGCGCCGTCGAAGCGCCAAGAGAAGTTGGATTATCGCCAGATGCGCCAGCGCGCTACCCGCTTACCAAAGAAGTAGTGCCCAACGATAGGGTAGAGGGCATGCGTGTTGTCATCGCCCAATGCTCCGTAGATTACGTAGGCCGCCTCGACGCCCACCTTCCCATGGCGGACCGTCTCATCCTCATCAAAGCCGACGGTTCGGTGTCCATCCATGCGGATGACCGTGCCTATAAGCCGCTGAACTGGATGACTCCGCCGTGCACCTTTGAGGAGTCGGCGATTGAGGATATCGACGGCGAGGACACAGGAGAGAAGCTGTGGCTGGTAGAAAACCCGAAAGGTGAGCAGCTGCGCATCACCATCGCCCAGATCCACCAGGAGATTGACATGGATCTGGGAGAAGACCCCGGCTTGGTCAAGGATGGCGTGGAAGCCCACTTGCAGGAGCTGTTGGCGGAACACATCGAAACGTTGGGGGAGAAGTACTCGCTGGTGCGCCGCGAGTACCCCACCGCGATTGGTCCGGTAGACATCATGGCCAAGAACTCCAAGAATGAATTCGTAGCGGTCGAGGTCAAGCGCCGCGGCGGAATTGATGGCGTCGAGCAGCTCACGCGCTACCTTGAGTTGCTCAACCGCGACGACTTGCTAGCACCGGTCCACGGTGTGTTCGCAGCGCAGGAAATCAAGCCCCAAGCGCGGACCTTGGCGGAAGACCGCGGTATCCGCTGTGTCATCTTGGACTACCAAGAGCTGCGCGGCATCGAGTCCAACGAGCTGCGGTTGTTCTAGTGCCACGCCGCAACCGCAGAATTCGTGAGGAGCCGCGCTCCCTGCCGCGCGATGGAAGCTCGTTCCTCGGTTCACAGACCGTTCCCGGACCACGCTGGACTCATGGGGAGCCATTCCTCATGCGGCACGTCGGTAGTGCCGCCGCCCAGAAGTATTACGTGTGTCCGGGATGCAACCAAAACATCCCTCCTGGGGTGGCGCACATCGTGGCGTGGCCGCGGGATACCGGTGGGCGCGCTGACGACCGTCGCCATTGGCACCGGCACTGCTGGGAGCGGCGGTAGGATAGCGGGCATGATTGTTGCCTTTTCCGTAGCCCCCTCCGTCGTGGGCGATGAACGCGCTGAGATGTCCGAGGCCGTCGCCGAAGCCGTGCGTGTTGTCCGTGCTTCCGGCTTACCCAATGAGACCAATGCCATGTTTACCCTTGTGGAAGGCGAGTGGGATGAGGTCTTCGCGGTTATCAAGGAAGCCACCGATGCCGTGCGCGCGGTTTCGCCTCGTACCAGCCTGGTGATTAAAGCCGATATCCGCGAAGGCGTGACCGGGCAGATAACCCAAAAAGTAGATTCCGTTAATCGTTACCTGGAGGAGAATAAGTGACCGGACCGTACGTAGGAGGAGCCCTCGACCTCGGCGCCATCAAGCAGCAGGCGGAGGCGCGGGCGCAAGCTCAATCCGCAAATGCCGGAGCTGCTAACTCCGGCGGAGGAATTGCCCCTTTCTTCGAGGTCACCGAGCAGAACTTTGAGAATGACTTGGTGCGCCGTTCCGCGGAGGTGCCGGTTATCGCTCTGATCGGCTCGCCGCGCTCCCCGGCCTCCGAGCAGCTCAAGAAGGACTTCGAGGAGATGGCGGCTGCCGGTGGGCTCAAGTTCATCGTGGGCTATATCAACGCTGATGTCGTGCCCCAGGTGGCGCAGGTCTTCGGCGTGCAGAATCTGCCGACCACCGTTGCCATCGCAGCCGGCCAGCCCGTCACCAACTTCGAGGGCGGGCAGCCGCGCGAGAACCTAGAGCAGTGGGTAGCGGCGATCGTCGACAAGCTCGGCCCCCAGCTCAAAGGTTTGCCTGACCAAGATGTGGCGGGGGAGAGCCCAGAGGAAGAAGCAGCAGATCCTCGCCTGGGCCTGGCTGAGGACGCGCTCAACCGTGGCGATTTCGACGCTGCCATCGCTACCTACGAGGAGATTCTGGCCGCCGAGCCGGATAATGCGGAGATTAAGCAGGCGCGTGACACCACTGTGCTGCTCAAGCGCTTGGATCCGGCTAACCGTAGCGAGGACCCCATCGCCGCCGCCGATGCCGCCCCAGAGGACGTGGCAAAACAGCTCGACGCCGCCGATGCCGAAGTCGTCGCCGGCGCCCCCGACCGCGCCTTCGAGCGCCTCATCGAGGCCATGAAGCGCACCGCCGGGGACGAGAAGGAACAGCTCAAGACCCGCCTCTTGGAGCTCTTTGGGCTCTTTGATTCCGGTGACCCGCGCGTACTGGCCGCGCGCACGAAGCTGGCCAGCGCGTTGTATTAAAGACGGCGTAGTAAAAGGGGCCAGCTTGTGCCGGGCCCGAGAGCGACCTTCCCGGACTGTCGCGGGCTGGACCCTCAGGATGACTCAGTTGAGTCTTCTCCTGAGGGTCTTTTTTGCGTTCAAGCAATGATGTGACGTATGGCATGTTAAATTCCTGTTTGTGCGATACAGCACAATGGTTGTTTGACTCTTTCAGGAGGACTCTCATGCGCAAGCTCCTCGGCGTTGTTGGCGCCGCCTCTCTTGCTCTTAGCCTTACCGCCTGCGGAAGCGATAGCTCCGATAGTGCCGGCGGATCCAACTATGTTCGCGTGCTCGGTACTGAACCACAGCAGGGGCTCATTCCCGCGATGACGAATGAGAACGGCGGCGGACGCATCGTCGACATGCTGTTTTCCGGATTGGTGTACTACGACGCCGACGGCAACGTGCACAACGAGATGGCGGAGTCCATCGACAAGGAAGGAGAGAAGACCTACAAGGTCACGCTCAAGCCTGACCTGAAGTTCTCTGATGGCTCAGCCGTGACGGCTGATTCTTTCGTCGATACGTGGAACTACGCGGTGGCCAACGAGCAGCTCAATGAGAGCTTCTTCTCCTCCATCAAGGGCTACGGGGAAGGCGTCAAAGAAATGGAAGGCCTCAAGGTCATCGATGAGCGCACCTTCACCATCGAACTCACCCAACCGGAGAGCGACTTTCCGAGCCGCTTAGGCTACAACGCTTACTTCCCAGTCCCCGCGGCCGCGCTGGAGGACCCACAGGGCTTTGGCGAATCCCCGGTGTCGAACGGCCCCTACAAGATCAAGGAATGGAACCACAACCAGAACCTGATCATCGAGCCGAACCCGGAGTACAAGGGCGACCGCGCAGCGCAGAACGACGGCATCGCATTCGCCTTCTACGCCGATTCCAGCGCAGCCTACATGGACCTGTTGGCGAATAACCTCGACGTGCTCGAAGCCATTCCTTCGTCTGCCTTCGGTAGTTATGAGCAGGACCTGGCCGGCCGCCAAGAAACCAAGCCGGCTGCTACCTACCTGGAAATGTCCATCCACATGGAGACCCCGCACTTTAGTGGGGAAGAAGGCACGCTGCGCCGCAAGGCAATCTCGATGGCTATCAACCGTGAGGAGATCGCGGAGACCATCTTCCATGGCACCCGCACACCGGCCCGCGAGTTCACGTCACCGGTGCTGAATGGCTACAACGACAGCCTGCCCGGTTCGGAAAACCTGGACTATAACCCGGAGGAAGCCAAGAAGCTGTGGGCGGAGGCCGATAAGAAGTACGGTGCGTTTGAAGGCTCGTTCCCGATCAACTACAACACCGATGGTGACAACAAAGACTGGGCCGATGCCGTAGCCAACAACATCAGCAACACGCTGGGAATTCAAGCCGTGGGGAACCCCTATCCGGACTTCAAGTCCTTCCGCGATGCCTACCGCACCGAGCGTATGGATGGCGCCTACCGCACGGCTTGGTTCGCTGACTATCCCTCGATGGGTAACTTCCTTGGGCCAAACTTCACCACGGGTGTAGCTTCCAATGACTCGAAGTACTCCAACCCGGAGTTCGATGAACTGATTGTGAAGGCCAACGGCGCCGCAAATGAGGAGGAAGCCGCGAAGCTCTACAACCAGGCACAGGAGCTGCTGCTGCGTGACCTTCCCTCAATCCCGCTGTTCTACCCGAACGTGGTCGGCGGCTGGTCGAAGAACGTGGAGGATGTGACCTTCAACTGGAAGTCCCTGCCGGTGTACTACGCGGTGAAGAAGAACTAGGGATCTGGCCCTACAGGCACACCGAAATATGACTAAAGTGCGGAGGCATGACCTCCGTACTTTTCCTTTGCAATACCAACCGCGGTAAGTCTCAGATGGCGGCTGCCTTAGCTAAGAAGCATGCGCCCGATTGGGAAGTTCACTCCGCAGGCGTAAAGACCACTGAACAGCATCGTGCGCAGGGCGTGAACGCCGAGGCGCAGGCCTCTCTTGCAAAGGTCGGCGCCGACATGTCAGGAACGCCAACGTTGCTTGATGCCGGCCTCGCGTCTTCGGTGGATCACGTCATCATCGTCGGTGATGCCGACTATGACGGAGTGGCTGAGCGTTGGGAGATTGAGGACCCGTCCGTGCGTGGTCTAGAGGGAGGGGAGCGAATGGATGCGTTGCGCGATGACATTGATGCTCGCGTAAGAGCTTTCCTCGATACTCACGCACGAGACTGAAAACTGCAACTGCCCGAGTTGCCAAAACTAGCGGCTGGAATTCGATCTCAGCGGTGATCTTTGGCAGGTCGGGCAGTTGTGTTCTTAGAAACTAGCCGCGGAAGGCATACCACTGCACCGAGTTGGCCGGCAGGTGCAGCTGTACGTGGTTGCCTTCGGAGCGCACGCGGTGGGCAAGGTCGTTGCCAGCACCCTGATAGACGGCGTCGTCTGTGTTGATGAGCAGCTCCCACTCGCCATCGCGCGGCACCCAGAGGTCATAGTTGGGCACCGAGCTACCGGAGAAGTTGCACACCGCCAACAAGGCGGAGCCGTCCTTGCCGTAGCGGACGTAGCCGAGCATGTTGTTATTGGCGTCGTCAGCTTTCACCCACTGGAAGCCATCCTGCGTAAAGTCCTGAGTCCACAGGGCCGGCTGTTGCTTGTACACCGCGTTGAGGTCGCGCACCAGGCGCTTAATGCCGTGGTGCCACTCGTTGCCCCAGCCCTCCAAGTTGGACCAGTCCACGGAGTGGCCCTCTGCCCATTCGGTGGTCTGGCCAAACTCCTGGCCCATGAACATCAGCTGCTTGCCCGGGTGGGAGAACATGTAGCCATACAGCGCGCGCAGGCCCGCGGCCTTGTTCCAGTCATCGCCCGGCATGCGCTCCCACAAGGAACCCTTGCCGTGGACCACCTCGTCGTGGCTAAACGGGAGCACGTAGCGCTCCGAGTAGGCGTAGACCATGGAGAAGGTGAGCTCACCGTGGTGGTAGCGGCGGTGAATCGGCTCGTGTTTGAAGTACTCCAGGGTGTCGTTCATCCAGCCCATGTTCCACTTCAGGCTAAAGCCCAGGCCGCCCTCATGCGTCGGGGCGGTCACACCTGGCCAGGAGGTGGATTCCTCGGCGATGGTCAGCACGCCCGGGTGGTTACGGTTCAGCGTGGCGTTGGTCTCCTGGAGGAATTGGACTGCCTCCAGGTTCTCGCGCCCGCCGTAGATATTGGGCAGCCATTCCTCGCGGGAGTAGTCCAGGTAGAGCATGGAAGCAACGGCGTCGACACGCAAGCCGTCGACGTGGAACTCCTCGGCCCAGTACAGGGCGTTAGCCACGAGGAAGTTGCGAACCTCGTTGCGGCCGAAGTCGAAGACGTAGGTGCCCCAATCGGCCTGCTCACCGCGGCGCGGGTCCGGGTGCTCGTAGAGTGCCTGCCCGTCGAAGCGGCCCAGCGCCCATTCGTCCTTGGGGAAGTGCGCGGGCACCCAGTCGATAAAGACGCCGATGCCAGCGTTATGCAAATCGTCGATAAGCGCGCGCAGCTCATCCGGGGAGCCCCAGCGCGCGGAGGGAGCGTAGTAGCCGGAGACCTGGTAACCCCAGGAACCGCCGAAGGGGTGCTCGGCCACGGGCAGCAGCTCCACGTGGGTAAAGCCGTGCTCCACCAGGTAAGGGATGAGTTCTTCGCGCAAGCTGTTGTAGTTGGCGCCTACCTTCCAGGAGCCGACGTGGAGCTCGTAGACACTCATCGGGACGTCGAGGTCCCCGGTGCGCTTGCTCATCCACTCTTCATCGCTCCACTTGAAATTGGAGCGGGCCACCACGGAGGCGGTCTCCGGCGGGGCAATGGTGCGCTTGGCCAGGGGATCCGCCTTATCAATGCGCGGGGAGTTCTTGCCGTGGACCGCAAACTTATAGCGCTCGCCTTCGCCCACACCGGGGATGAAGACCTCCCAAATGCCCGTGGAGCCGAGGCTGCGCATGGGGTACTGGGTAGGGTTCCAGCCGCAGAAGTCACCGACCACGGCCACGCCCTCCGCGTTGGGCGCCCATACGGCAAATGCGGTTCCTTCGACCTCACCCAGGTCGGTGGTGTAGCTCTTGAGATTTGCACCCAGTACTTCCCAGAGGCGCTCGTGGCGGCCTTCCCCGATGAGGTGCTGATCCAATGTTCCCAAGGTGGGCAGGAAGTGATAGCCGTCCGCTACCTCGATGGCGGGCTGGCCCGGGTAGGTGATGCGCAGGCGGTAGTCTGCTTCTTCGGTAAGCGGGGCCTCCCAGATATCATCCCCAACCGCGCGCATCGCGGTGGTGCCGGAAGCGGTGACGAGCTCGACGGCTTCGGCACCGGGGCGGCGAGTGCGGACGGTTCCGTCGTGCCAGCCATAAAAATCATGGGGCGCGTGGTGGCGGCAGTTGTTAAGGCGTTCGAGGTCTGAGGCCGGGATGTTCATAAAGACCAAATTACCGAACAACACCCGCTCGCGGGGCAGAAGAGAAACCCCGCGCTACCCATGAAGGGGGTACTGGTTCAGCGTGGGGTTTCAGGGGCCTAAGAACCTAGGCGCGGTAGTCGTTCACTCGGCGCCAGGCAATGCGCTCCTGCAGGTCATGGTGGGCTGGCGGGAGGATGAAGATGTGGGCGACGTCACGCAGCGGCTCCAGGCGCACGAAGTTGCGGTCGGACCACTCGTAGGCGGCACCACTGATGGTGTCCTGCACTGTGAAGTGTTCACCCGGGTGGCGGCCCACGGCGGCCAGATCCACAAAGACCGTGGCCTCCTGCGCGTTGCGCGGATCCAGGTTGACCACCACGAGCACTACGTTGCCGGTAGCAGGATCGGCCTTGGAGTAGGCGATGATGGCCTCGTTATCCGTGTTGTGGAAGCGCAGCGTGCGCAGCTGCTGGAGGGCCGGGTTTTCGCGGCGGATGAGGTTGAGCAGCCGGATATAGGATTCCAGGGAGTCACCGGACTTGACAGCGGCCTGGAAGTCGCGCGGGCGCAGCTCGTACTTCTCCGAGTCGAGATATTCCTCGCTGCCCGGCTTGACGGCCTGGTGCTCGTAGAGCTCGAAGCCCGAGTACACGCCCCACAGCGGGGAGAGCGTGGCCGCCAGGGTGGCGCGGATGGCGAACATGGCGCGCCCACCGGTCTGCAGGGATTCGTGGAGAATATCCGGGGTATTGACAAAGAGGTTGGGGCGGCAGATATCGGCCTGCTCCACGTGCATCTGCGCGAATTCGGTGAGCTCGTGCTTGGAGGTCTGCCACGTGAAGTAGGTATAGGACTGCGTAAATCCAGCCTTGGCCAGGCCGAACAGGCGCGGGGCGCGGGTGAAGGCCTCGGCGAGGAAGATGACCTCTGGGTGGGTGACGTGCACCTTGGAAATCAGCCAGTTCCAGAAGTTAGCCGGTTTGGTGTGCGGGTTGTCCACGCGGAAAGTATGCACGCCGGCCTCGATCCAGATCATGACGATGCGATAGATTTCCGCGTAGATGGCGTCCGGGTCGTTATCGAAGTTCAGCGGGTAGATGTCCTGGTACTTTTTCGGCGGGTTCTCCGCGTAGGCAATGGTGCCATCGGCCAGGACGGTGAAAAATTCCGGGTTGGTCTTAGCCCACGGGTGGTCCGGGGAGGCCTGTAGAGCCAGGTCCAGGGCCACCTCCAGGCCCAAGTCGGCGGCCTTCTTGACCAGCTCCTTGAAGTCCTCCATGGTGCCCAGGTCCGGGTGTGTGGTGGAGTGATCTTGGATGGCCCAGGGCGAGCCCACATCACCGGGCTCAGCCACCACCGAATTGTTGCGGCCCTTGCGGTGCACCTTGCCAATGGGGTGGATGGGTGGGAAGTAAACGGTATCGAAACCCATGGCGGCCACACGCTCGAGTGCCTGTGCCGTGGTCTTAAATGTGCCGTGCACGGGGTTGCCCTCGTCATCCCAGCCACCGGTGGAGCGTGGGAAGAGCTCGTACCAGGAGCTGTAGAGGGCCTCGCGGCGTTCCACGAGGACCTCGTGAATGTCACCCTCCACCAGCAGGTGGCGCAGGGGGTGGTGGTGGAGGACGTCCGCGACCTCGTCGGACAGCGCGGTGCGCACGCGCTTGTCGACGTCCCCCGTTTCATCCTTCAGCTCCTTCGCCGCCTTAAAGAGCAGATCCGCCTTGTCGCTCGGGCACTGGATTGCCGCCTCCTCGAAAAGTTCGGCGCCGTGCAAGAGATCGTTGCTGAGCTCCTCCGCGGACTGCCCGGCCTCCATCTTCTTGACCACCGCGTTGCGCCACGTAGACATCGGATCCGACCAAGCGTCGACGCGGAAGAACCAGCGGCCGGCGGTGGCCGGGCTAAACACGCCGTGGACCCGGTCCGGATTCTCCGGGTCCACCGTCATGGTCACGGCAGAAGTGGACGGGGAGTCAGTGTTCCACACCGACAGCGTCGCGGCGACGGCATCGTGGCCCTCACGCCACACCAGCGCGGTAACAGGAACGACCTCTCCGACAACGGCCTTTGAGGCTGCATTACCGGAGAGGGAGGGGCGGACATCGTCGATACCAAGGCGTTGAGTCATGCCCATAGAATAATGCAGCTGTGGCAGTTTCACCGGGGAAGGCTGTGTCAGTTTCACCGGGGGCGGAAGGTTTCGGCCACAATGGTGCGTGTGAACACTCCAGAGCAACAAAGCCAGCAAGACCCCGAACTGATGGACACCGACGAGGATTGGTTGATTGACTTCCGCGGCGTCGAATTGCGACGGGGTGGGCGCACGCTGGTGGGGCCCATCGACTGGCAGGTGGGGCTCGACGAACGCTGGGTCATCATCGGCCCCAACGGTGCAGGCAAGACCTCCCTGGTGCGGATGGCCGCCGCCGAAGAGTTTCCCTCCGCCGGCGTGGCATACCTGATGGGGGAGCGCCTGGGTAAGACGGATATGCGTGATCTGCGCGCCGCCATTGGCATTTCCTCCGCCGCTGTCCAGCACCGCATCCCGGACAACGAGCGCGTCGATGACCTCGTGGTCTCCGCCGGCTATGCCGTGCTCGGCCGCTGGCGTGAGGACTACCAAGACATGGATTTCTCCCGCGCCGATGACATCCTGGCTCAAGTCGGCGCATCCCACTTGGCCAAGCGCACCTGGGGCACCCTTTCCGAAGGCGAGAAGAAGCGCGTCATCCTCGCCCGCGCGCTCATGGCCAACCCGGAGCTGCTCATCCTGGATGAGCCCTCCGCCGGCATGGACTTGGGTGGACGCGAGGACCTGGTGGGCTACCTCGGGGACCTAGCGCTCGATGCGGATGCCCCGGCGATTGTCATGATCACCCACCACGTGGAGGAAATACCTTACGGGTTTACGCATGCGATGCTCTTGGATGAGGGTAAGGTCGTGGCCAAAGGACTCATTAATTCTGTCCTGACGTCGGAAAACCTCTCCAAGGCCTTCCACCAGCCCATCCAGGTGGATCGCATTGGGGAGCGGTACTTCGCCCGGCGCACCCGCTAATCTCTAGTTCACCCCAAGAATTCTGCTCCTTCGCGGGCACGGAAAGTTGCATGAGCCAGTCCATCCACGACAGCCTTGACGCCATCGACCCTGGCGAAACCACCGGCTTCAATGGGGCACGCTTGGCCGCTACCGTCCTCCTGTTGCGCGATACCGCAGAGGGTCTGCGCGTGTGGATCCAGGAACGCGTGCGCACCATGCGCAATTACCCCGGCCACGTCGTGTTTCCCGGCGGCGGGGTAGACCCGCGTGACTTCCCACCCCGCACCTGGGACTCCGGCGAACTGTGGGCAGGCCGCTCAGTGGTGTCCATGGCACGCCGCATGGGTGTCACCAAGTACAAGGCCCACGCCCTTGTCTTCGCCGCGGCCCGGGAACTTTTCGAAGAGGCCGGCACGCTGCTGGCCATCCGCGAAGACGGCCTAGTCTCCGATGCCTCGCGCTATCACCGCGAGCGCGAGCTACTGGAATCCCACGAGATTTCTTTTACCGAATTCCTGGAACACAACGGCATGCGTGTCGACGCCGACATGTTCCTTCCCTGGTCCCGCTGGGCAGGTGAGGACAATGACCACTGGTTCGACACCTTCTTCTTCATCGGTGTGCTTCCCGAGGGCCAAGAACCGGATGGCGAAACAGGGGAGGCCGATGACGCCGGTTGGTTCGATCCACAACTGGTTCTCGACGGCTGGCGCGCCGGGCTGGTACGCCTAGCCATCCCCACCTGGGCGCAGCTCAAGCGCCTCACGTCCTATTCCAGCGTCAAGGAAGTCTTGGACGATGCCTCCTTCTCCGATCTGCGCCCCATCATCGGGGATCCCCGGGACGATGAACGCTACCGCGAGTACTTCACCACATTCCCCGTCAACCGCATCTAGAAAAGCACACCATGAGCTACACCCTGGACGAAGTCGCCTTTCTGCGCGAGAATGCAGCCGCCATCGACGCCGCCGCGGCGGACCTGGAGGGAACAAAGAAGGCGCACCTGAGGGACGTCGCCAAGCTGCAGGCCCAGCTCGGTGATTATGGGCGCGCCGTAGCCGAGCTCATTCAAGCCCGCAGCTCCGGAAAGCTGCCGCAAGACTGGCTTATGGACCACGACTCTGCACAACAGGCCACTCCACCCGCGGTGGCGGCTTACCGCGCGCAATTCCTCCAGGAGCGCAACGTGGACTTAGTCCACGACCTCACCTGCTCCATCGGCACCGAGGGGCAGGCTTATCGCCCCGGTGCTTATGTGGGCAGCGACCTGGATGCCTCGCGCGTGGCCATGGCGCGGCACAACATTGAGCATCCCGTCTTTCGCGCAGATGCGCTGACAACAACGACGACCGCCCAGGTCTGCATCGCCGATCCCGCCCGGCGCCAAGGCGGCAACCGCATCACCCGGCTTGACCAACTGCTACCACCACCGGCAGATCTGCTGGACACCCACGGTGAGATGGCCATCAAATGCGCGCCGGGAATCGACCACTCCGAATGGGAAGGTCTGGCCTGCGTGGTCAGCCTCGACGGCGGGGTGAAGGAAACCTGCCTGTACACCCCGGGCCTGGGAACGGGGAAGAGGGCAGTGGTCCTCAACACCACGCCCGAAGGAGTGACCACGGACGTCATTGATGACGGCATCGCAGAGCACGAGCTTCCCGACGCCGGCCCCATCGGCCGCTTTCTCATCGACCCCGACGGCGCCATCGTGCGCGCCGGGCTGGTGCGCCACTACGCCGCGCGGGAAGGCCTGCACCAACTGGACCCGCGCATTGCCTACCTCACCGGTGACCGCCTGCCTAACGGCACGTCCGGATTTGAATTCATCGAGATGGTCCCCATGAAGAAGCTCAAGGCGGCCATGGTTGCCCACGATGTTGGCTCGCTGGAAATCCTGGTACGCGGGCAAGATGTCAACCCGGATCAGTTGCGCAAGAAGCTCAAGCTGAAGGGTTCAACGGCCAAGACCCTCGTGGTCACGCGCATCGGGGCGAAGGGAGTCGCGGTGTTGTGTGGACCGCGAGTAGTATCGTCCGAAGGTAATTACGCACCCTAATAGTTTCAAAATTTACGGAAGGGGAAGTGCCCACATGCCAGTCATTGTGGCTCTGGTCAAGCACGTACCGGATACGTGGTCAACCAAGACCCTCGAGGCGGACCACACCTTGGACCGCACCTCGGTGGATAACGTCATCGATGAGGTCAACGAGTACTCCGTCGAACAAGCCCTGCGCCTGCGCGACGATAACGCTGATGCCGGCTACGAGGTCGTGGCGCTTACTATGGGCCCGGCGGCAGCCGACGAGGCCCTGCGCAAGGCCCTGGCCATGGGCGCGGACCACGCCGTGCACGTGACGGATGACGCCCTCGCTGGCGCCGACGCACTGGCCACCGCCTGGGTTCTTAACGCCGCGATCAACAAGGTGGCTGAGAAATTCGGTGAGGTCCAGGTCATCACCTTGGGCAATAATTCCTCGGACGCCTCCACCGGGCTTATCGCAGGGCTCTTGGCCGAGTACCGCCAGCTGCCCGCGCTCACGGAGCTCAAGGCAGCCTCCCTGACCGGTGCCACCGCCACCGGCACCCGCGAGGACGCCCACGGCCACTGGGAACTTGAGGCCAACCTGCCGGCCATTCTGTCCTTTACGGATAAGGCCGACAAGCCGCGCTTCCCCAACTTCAAGGGCCTGATGGCCGCCAAGAAGGCTGAGGTCACCACGCTCGCCGTGGCGGACCTGGGCATCGACGGCGTGCCGTCCACGACCACGGTGACCGCCTCCGCGCAGCGCCCAGCCCGCACCGCCGGTGAGGTCATCACCGATCCTGATCCGGCCGTGGCTGCCGCCAAGGTCGCGGACTTCCTGGCCGCCAAGAATCTCATCGAGGGTTAAGGAGAAAAGATATGTCTCACGTTTATGTCTTGGTTGAGCACGAAGCAGAGCAGCTCAGCCCCGTTACCGGCGAGCTGATTACCGCCGCCCGCGCACTCGGTACCGTCTCCGCCGTCGTCGTGGCCAAGGATGCCGCCACCGCCGCCTCCTTCGATGCCGAGTTGGGCAACCTCGGTGCAGCCCAGGTAGTTCAGGCCACCGCCGCGGACTATGAGCAGCGCATCGTCACCCCGGAAGTTGACGCCCTCCACGCCCTGGCCGCCAATAACCCGGCGCCCATCGTGCTGGCTGCCACCCCGACTAACAACGAGATCGCCGGCCGCCTCGCCGCCCGCCTGGGCTCGGGCGCCCTGGTCAACGTCGACGGCATCAACGCTGATGGCTCCGCACACCACACCATCTTCGGCGGCTCCTACGAGACCTCCTCCACGGCCACCGGCTCTGTGGTCTACACTCTGCGCCCGGGAACCGTCACCGCGGAACCGCAGCCGGTCACCGCAGCTCCTGCTCCTTTTGAGCTGCCGGCTGCCACGGCTAAGGACGTCACCGTCACCTCCTTCACCCCGGCGGAGAAGACCGCCCGTCCGGAGCTAACCTCCGCGAAGGTCGTTGTGGCCGGTGGCCGCGGTGTGGGCGACAAGTTCGCCGACGTGGTGGAGCCGCTTGCCGACGTCCTCGGTGCCGCCGTCGGCGCCACCCGCGACGCTGTGGACGAAGGTTTCTACGACCCTGCTTTCCAGATTGGCCAGACCGGCGTGACCGTCTCCCCGAAGCTCTACATCGGCCTGGGTATTTCCGGTGCAATCCAGCACACCTCCGGTATGCAGACCTCGGAGACCATCGTTGTGGTCAACCAGGATCAGGACGAGCCCTTCTTCCAGATCGCCGACCTCGGCGTGGTGGGCGACCTCCACGAGATCGCTCCGGCGCTGGTCACCGAGCTTGAGTCCCGCAAGGGGGCCGGCAACTAATGCCTCGCTACCTCGATTACGCAGCTACCCAACCCATGCGCCAGTGCGCCATCGACGCCTGGGTCGACGCCGCCGGGTCCCTCAACCCCGGCTCTGCCTATGGCTCTGGGCGCAAGGCACGCTCCGTGTTGGATGACGCCCGCGAGACCGTCGCCGAGCTGCTCGGCTGCGAACCCATCGAGGTAGTCTTTACCTCCTCCGGCACGGAGGCGGATAACATTGCAATCCAGGGCCTTTTCCGTGCGGGGTCGGATACGACACCGCACATCATCTCGACCCCCATCGAGCACCCCGCCGTCCTCGAGACCGTAGAGAAGCTGCGCGCTGAGCACGGCGCCACCGTGGACCTGCTTCCGGTTGATTCCACCGGCCACGTCAATGACCTCGCTGCCCTGGATACCCCGGCCGCTGTGGCCACCTGCATGTGGGCCAACAACGAGACCGGCGCCATCCAGCCGGTCGCCGACATTGTTCAGCGCGCCGCCGCGCAGAACACCCCTGTGCATATCGACGCCGTGCAGGTCACCGGCAAGCTGCCCATCAATTTCCATGAGCTGGGTGCCACCACACTGGCGGCCAGCGCTCACAAGTTCGGCGGGCCCCGCGGCATCGGCCTGCTGCTCGCGCGCCGCACCCCGGCGCCTCAACCCATTGCCTTCGGCGGCGGCCAGGAGCGCGGCATCCGCCCCGGCACCGTGGACGTGGCCAGCGCGAGCGCACTCGCCGCGGCCCTGCGTGAATCTGTCGCGGACATGGAGCAGGAGACCGCTCGCCTGAGCGCACTCCGTGACAAGCTCAAGGCCGGCATCGAGTCCAGCATCGACAACGTCATCATCAACTCCGTCGAGCCCACCTTGGCCTCCCACCTCCACGTGTCCTTCCCGGGCACGGATGGTGACAGCCTCATCATGCTTCTCGACGCCTCCGGCATCGAAGCCTCCGCCGGCTCCGCCTGCCACGCGGGCGTTAACCGCATGTCCCACGTGCTCGAAGCCATGGGCATCGATGAGGAACACGGACGCGGCTCCCTGCGCTTTAGCCTGGGACGCCTCACCACCGACGAGGACATTGACGTGGTTCTGGCGGAGCTTCCGGAGATCATTCGTCGCGCTCGTTCGGTTTAGCGCAAGTATTCAATCAAGATCACAGCTATTCGGGCATATTCACAGGGAGACTACAGCGCTTTCGCCACGGCGTGGGTCTATGTTTAATCCGTGAATAACTTCATCCAGTCTGTGCTAGGCCTACCGCTGACGGACCCCGTGAACGGTGGGATCTACATTGCTATCTTGGTCATCAGTGCGCTGCTCATTGCGTGGCGCCTGCGCAAACGCGATGTCGTGTCCTTCCTTCTCGCCGCAGTCATTGCCACCGTAGCATTCTTCGTGCTCAAGCACTGGGACGTCCCGTTCTACCTCTTTGTTGCCGGGCTTGTCCCCATTGCAGCGCTCATCTCCCTCATTCACCATGCGGGCCGACGAGTCCTCATGGCCGTGATTGCGGCATTCTCGGCACTTGCGGTAGCCGGTCTGGCCAATATGGAGTACCAGTCCTATCCGGACATCGCCTCGCTCGATCCCACGCCGGTGGCCCAAGAGATGGACTACAGCCAATTCAAGGCCATGAAATCCTCGGATTCCGCTGCGATTGTGCACGTGGATCTTCCGGGTGCCATCTCAGGGTTCAGCGCGCGCCAGGCCATTGCCTACATCCCGCCGGCCTATTGGAGCAAAAAGGATATAAACCTTCCCGTTCTAGTCCTGCTCCACGGCAACCCGGGTGGTCCGGAGCAGTGGTTCGGCTCCGGCGAGGCGGCCGAAACCGCCGATGCCTTCCAACGCGCCAATGGGGGACTAAGCCCCATCGTCGTGGCGGTCGATGCCACCGGCAGTGAGACCGCCAACCCCATCTGCGCGGACACCTCCGTGGCCAAGGTCATGACCTACCTAACGACCGACGTGCCGACAGGAATCAAGACCGCTTTCCGTGTCGACGAGAATCAACAACATTGGACCGTCGCTGGTTTGTCATACGGAGGGACGTGTTCACTACAGATCCTCACCAATCATCCCGAAGCCTATGGCCAGGCAGTGGACATCTCCGGCGAGGCCGAACCCACTATTGGAAACCACGCCGCCACCGTGTCCAAGTTCTATGGTGGCGATGAAGCCGCCTACCAAGCCGCTAATCCTGCACACCTGCTGGCGACGAAAAAGTACCCCGATCACCAGGCCATCTTCATCGCCGGTAACCGGGATACTGCTGCGGTGAAAGCGCTCGGCCAACTGAACGACGCCGCACGAGGCGCCGGCATGGCCACCTACTACACTTCCCGCCCGGGCGGCCATTCCTTCGAGGTGTGGCGTCCCGCCCTGCGCGAAGTATTTGCCTGGGTTGCCCGCCGGGGCGGGCTGGCAGACCTCACCGATTCTTTCGATGGAGTACAAGATGCAGATCTTCAGCGCTAACAACCTCCGACACCTCGCGCGGCGCATTCCGGTGACGTGGGTGTTGATCCTTCTGATGTGGGTATTGATCATCGTGACCTACGCGGTTCCAGGGCTGGCGGGCATTACGCAAACGATCGGCCTGACCGGCCGTACTTTCGGCGCAGTTGTGGCACTCACCCTCATGGCCCTAGCTTTCGTTCTTCCTTCGGAATACCGGTTGGGCTCCGTGCGGACACTTGCCGTTGGTATTGCCGCGCAGCTTATCTCCGTTCCCGTGGCCTATGTGGCCGCCCACGGGATCGAAGAAATCGGCCTCAACCGCTGGGGTGATGATCTTCTGAGCTCCACTGATTTATCACCCATCGGTTTCATAGTGGGCACAGCCGGCTTCGCTTCTGCGTGGATGCCGCGCCTCTGGCAGCGCCGCGTACGCCTCAGCATCCTCGCCCTGACGCTCACCATGGCCCTGTATGGCGGTACTTTGAGCGATGTCCTCGGCGTGAGCGCCTCGGTGCTGTCCATCGCGGCCGGTATCGCATGGAGTGTCTTTGTGCCCCGCACGAGCGCGGAGCGCCCAGCCGCTTTCCATCGTGCCTCGGTGCCGGAGCGCCGAGTTCTCACCGCGCTCATCGTGGGAGTGGTAGCCATCGGCCCAGCCTTCGTGGCGCTCGACCCACTGGCGGAAGGGCCCTTCAGCCCAGTCACCCGGCTGATGTGGTCCTTCAACTCTGCTGCTTATCACGCCACTGAGATCTGCCAGGCTGACCCCACAAGCCAGGCCTGCCAAGCTGCCCTTGATTTCGCCCGCGTCCACGGCGTGGGTCCGGCCATCGCCAGCGTCATGCCGCTCATCATCCAACTCGTACTGTGCTTCGGCCTCATCCGCGGACGCCGTCTTGCGTGGTTGCTATCCGTCCTTACCCAGGTACTCGTCATCGCTGTGCTTCTAGCTCAGCTGTGGGACTTTAGCCAAGAAGGCCTTGTGCTCTACGGCGTGAATCTCGCCGCTGTGGTCCTGCCCTGGGCCACCTGCTTCGTCGTGCTCATCTGGAACCGCCGCGTGTTCCACATCCACGAAAGTGTGCGCGCGCTGGGCCGAGCCGCAGGAAAGATCGCAGCTGCCTTTGTCATCACGGCCGCTCTTTGGGGCGTTGGCGCACTACTTTTCAAGGACGGCTTCGTCGAGACAGCCACTGCCGGATCGATCCTGGCCGAACTCCCTCTGCGCTATGTCCCGCCAGTCGTGGCTACGCTACTTCCGCTCAAGCTCGCGCCGACCACCTGGTTGACGTGGGCTTTCTACGAGTGGGTCGGCACTCTGTTCTGGATGTACACCTCCTGGGTGGTCTATCGCATGTTCGCTACTCCTGCGAACCCCGAGGCCGCTGAGGTTCGTGACCACGCTCGCGCCATCCTGGAGCAGGGCAGTGGTGACCACCTCTCCGCTATGACCCTGTGGAAGGGGAACCGCTACTTCTTTAACGACAGCAACTACGTGGCCTACCGCGTCCACAACGGCATTGCACTCAGCCTCGGCGAGCCGGCGGGCAATGACCCGCAGGCCACCGCAGCGGCCTTCGAAGAATTCGCCCGCGAACAAGGCTGGCGCCCGGCCTGGTACTCGGTACGGGAAAGCTTTACCCGTCCCGGCTTCCGCCGCCTCGAAGTAGCTGAGGAGGCCGTCCTGGACACCTCTAACACGGAGTTCAAAGGCAAGAAATTCCAGAACATTCGCACCGCCCGCAACAAGGCCGGCAAAGAGGGCGTCACCACGCTGTGGACGGAGTGGAAGGACCTCGATCTTGCCACCCGCAACAAAATTGCCGAGCTCTCCGAAGAATGGGTCTCTGACAAAGCTCTCCCAGAGATGGGCTTTACTTTGGGCGGTGTTAACGAGCTGCGGGAGGAAGGCACCAAGCTACTGCTCGCGCTGGGGGAGGACGGCACGCTGCACGGCGTGACATCTTGGCTCCCTGTTCGTGAGAACGGAAGCGTGGTGGGCTACACCCTCGACGTCATGCGCCGCGCCGACCACGGCTTCAAGGGGGCAATCGAGCTACTCATCTCTGAGGCTATGATCATCGCCGCCGGCGAAGGCTGCGCCTGGATTTCGCTCTCCGGCGCGCCCCTGTCAGGTACACCAGAGGAACCCGGGCTTCTCGACGCCCTCCTCACCCGCCTCGGCGAAGAAATGGAACCCCTCTACGGCTTCCGCAGCTTGGCTGCCTCCAAACGCAAGTTCCAGCCGGAAGAGCACAAGTGGTACCTGGCCTACAACGATGAGCTGGCACTGCCCGCCATTGGACTCGCCGTCGTTCACGCCTATGTGCCCGACATGCGCGCAGCCGACGCCGCCCGAGCTGTGAAGACCTGGCTGGCTGAGCGTAAACAAGCCAAAGCGGAGCAAAGCGCAACGGAACCCAGCAAAGCAGATCCACGCTAAGACCAGTGTGTTGACAGAACCTCGTGCACACCTTCGGGCACAATGTTCTCATGTCGAAGTTCTCTGAGGTCCTAGACCAGCTGCGCGAAAACCAACCGAAGGCAAAGTACGGCATTGCCTTTGAGAAGCTGATGGTCAACTATTTCAAGACCGACCCGACCTTAAAGAACCAGTTCGATGAGGTCTGCCGCTGGACGGATTGGCGCTACAACGGCGGCAAGGCTGACACCGGCATCGACTTGGTGGCCCGCCGCGTGGATGACGGCACGTGGACCGCCATCCAGTGCAAGTTCTATGACTCTAAGGCGCGCATTCAGAAGTCCCACCTGGATTCCTTCTTCGAAGCCTCTGGTCATTCCTTCCAAACGGAAGAAGGCCGCCAGCACTTCGGCAGCCGCCTGATTATTTCCACCACGGACCACTGGTCCTCCCATGCAGAAGATGCGCTGGCCAACCAGATCATTCCAACCAGCCGCATTGGCATCTCCGCCATCGCGGAATCACCCATCAACTGGGACGTGGCCTTCCCTGGCTCGGAAGTGCGCGATAAAACCATCCAGATCAACCTCTCCCAGCGCGAGACCTTTGAACCCCGCCCACACCAGCAGGCGGCCATCGACAAAGCCATCGAAGGATTCAAGACCCATGACCGCGGCAAGCTCATCATGGCCTGCGGCACCGGAAAAACCTTCACCGCCCTGCGCCTGGCGGAACGCGTCGCTGAGGACAACGGCGGCAAGGCCCGGATTCTCTTCCTCGTGCCGTCCATCTCCTTGCTCTCCCAAACCTTGAAGGAGTGGACCGCCCAGGGCCGCCTCGACATGCGCGCCTTCGCGGTGTGCTCCGACAGCAAGGTCTCCAAGAAGGCCGAGGACATCGCCGTCTATGACCTTGAGGTCCCAGTTTCCACCGAAGGCAAGGACATCACCACGCGCTTTGAATCCGGCAAGCGCGCCAAGGGCCTCAATATCGTCTTCTCCACCTACCAGTCCATCCAGGCAGTACAAGATGCCCAGCAGGTAGGCCTCGATGATTTCGACCTCGTCATCTGCGATGAAGCCCACCGCACCACCGGCATCACCTTGGCCGGTGAGGACGCCAGCAACTTTGTCCGCGTCCACGATGCCGACTACATCAAGGCAGCCAAGCGCCTCTACATGACAGCCACCCCGCGCCTTTATGACGAAGCCGTCAAGGGCAAGGCCGAAGAGCACTCCGCGGAGCTGGCCTCTATGGATGATGAAGCCATCTACGGACCAGAGTTCTTCCGCCTCGGCTTTGGCGAAGCCGTGGACAAGGGGCTGCTTACTGACTACAAGGTGCTTGTCATGACCGTGGATGAATCCGTGGCCGCCCAAGCCATGGCCCACAGTGAGAACAACCAGGTCAACCTTTCACTCGCCTCCGCCATGATTGGTGCCTGGAACGGCTTGGCCAAGCGCTCCGGTGAATTGCAGGGCAAGAAGGGCGGCTTTGAGGAAGACGCCCAGCCCATGCAGCGCGCCGTGGCCTTTGCCAAGGACATCAAGACCTCCCAGCTCATTGCGGAGACCTACCCATCACTCATCGGTACCCACCAGGAACTGCTCAAAGAAAAAGCAGTGCTTAACGACGTCTCCCTGACCAACGTCGACCTCCACGTTGCCGCCCAGCACGTGGACGGTGGCATGAACGCCATGGAACGAGGCACCAAGCTTTCCTGGCTTGAGGCTCCTTCAGGGGGGGCAACAGTCGCGCATGCTCACCAATGCGCGCTGTCTTTCTGAGGGCGTAGACGTCCCGGCGCTGGACGCCGTTATCTTCTTCAACCCCCGCAACTCCATGGTGGACGTGGTCCAGTCCGTCGGCCGTGTCATGCGCAAGTCCGAAGGCAAGGATTACGGCTACATCATCCTGCCCGTGGCCGTTGCCAGCAATGTCTCCCCGGCAAAAGCGCTCGACGATAACCAGCGCTTCAAGGTGGTCTGGCAGATCCTCAACGCGCTGCGCGCCCACGATGACCGCTTCAATGCGAAGATTAATTCCATCGCTCTGAACGGCACGGCGGGTCAAGAAGACCTACCCATCGACGTCGTCCACGTGCCAGGGGATGACGAGAAGAGCGACACTGAGAAGCTCAAGGAAGCGGATGAAACAAAGTCCCCTGAGCCGCTGGCTGATAATTCGACGGTGACCCAGCAGATCGCCCTGTTCTCTCTGGAACAGTGGCAAGAAGCCATCTACACCAAACTGGTGGATAAGGTCGGCACCCGCACCTATTGGGAGGACTGGGCCGACGATGTCGCCACCATCGCGGAGAACCAAATCACCCGCATCAAGGCGCTTCTCAACGGCGCCGATGGCTCCCTCCGCACCGAATTCGACAGCTTCGTGGAAGGCCTGCGCAACAACCTCAACGATGGCATCAGCGAAGAAGACGCCATCTCGATGCTCTCGCAGCATCTCATTACAGCACCGGTCTTCAACGCGCTGTTTGAGAATCATGACTTCATCACCCACAACCCCGTGGCCCAAGTGATGGAGAAGATGGTCAAGGCCGTGTCTAAGGCGAACCTCGATACCGAAACCGAGTCCCTAGAGAAGTTCTACGAGTCCGTCCGCATCCGTGCTTCCGAGGTGAACTCTGCCTCCGGCAAGCAGCAGGTCATCAAGGAGCTTTACGAGCGCTTCTTCCGCAAAGCCTTCAAGAAGCAATCCGAGGCTCTCGGCATCGTTTACACCCCAGTCGAGATTGTCGATTTCATCCTGCGTGCTGCCGACGATGTATCCAAGAAGCACTTTGGCAAGGGATTGACCGATGAGGGAGTGTGCATCCTCGACCCCTTCGCGGGCACCTCTACTTTCACTGTTCGCCTCCTGCAGTCCGGACTCATCAAACCGGAAGACCTCGCCCGCAAGTACGCCAATGAGCTCTTCGCAACCGAGACCATGTTGCTGGCCTATTACGTCTCAGCGGTGAACATTGAGACCACCTACAACGCCCTGCGCGAAGAGGCAGCCCTGCGCAACGGCGAACCTGCACCCGAGTACGTTCCCTTCACCAACATTGCGTTGGCCGATACCTTCCAAATCCACGAGGAAGGCGACATCCCAGACCTCAACATCTTCCGTGAGAACAACGAGACCATTGAGCGCCAGAAGCAAGCACCCATCAACGTTGTGATTGGTAACCCGCCGTACTCCGCAGGGCAGAAGTCCGCGAACGACCTCAACGCAAATCTGAAGTACCCGAGCCTAGATAAGCGGATTGCGGAGACCTACGCTGCAAAGTCCACCGCGACCAATAAGAACTCGCTCTACGACTCCTACCTACGTGCCTTCCGCTGGGCCACCGACCGCATTGGTGCCCAAGGCATCGTTGCGTTCGTTTCTAATGGTGGATGGATTGATGGCAACACCGGCGATGGAGTTCGCTTGTCGATGGCGGAGGATTTCACGGATCTCTATGTGTTTAATCTTCGTGGCAATATGCGTAACTCCAATTGGCGAGCAGAGGGAGGCCAGATTTTTGGGGCGGGATCGCAGACCACGATCGCTGTATTTGTCGGAGTAAAGGACCCGAACAAGACTGGCTTCAACCTGCACTATGTACAGACCCCCGATGGCGCTACCCGTGATGAGAAGCTTGAGATTGTCGAAAACTCGAATGTTGAGTACTTGGATTGGCAGGAGATCGTGCCAAATAAGGAAGGCGACTGGCTGAACCAACGATCAGAGGAGTTTGAAAACTGGCCAGCTATTAGCGTGAAGAATGGTGCCGCGACAAGGATTTTTGAAGTGTACTCTCGTGGTCTTTCTACCGCTCGCGACGCATGGGCTTATGCGCACACCGACGGCCAACTGCTCTCGAAGTTGGGAGTCTTGACTGGTACATACACTGAGGCAACAGCTTTGCTTCATAAATGGTTAGCTGACCAGGGGAACACGAAGCCTAAGGAACAGGACGTAACGGCTTTCCTGCGAGTGCATCCACAATACGCAGATACAACGAAAGCGTCATGGAATCGAACGCTTAAAAATCTCGCAGCCAAAGATACCGAAATTCTCGTGCAGCCTGATCGTGTCTTTGGATCGCTTTATCGTCCGTTTACCAAGCAACGGGCGTATTTCGAACAGTCGCTCAATGACATGACCTACAAGCTTCCAGTCATGTTTCCAACTCCAGAGCACCGAAACATTGGCTTTGTATTGACTGGGTCTGCATCGCATTATGATTTCGGTCTTATCGCAACTGACCTGCTACCAAACTTGCACACCCTGGACACCGGCCAATTCTTCCCCCGCTTCACCTGGGCCGCCGTCGAGGCCGACGACGGTGGGCTGTTCGGTGAGGGAGGCGTCGTTAAGCAAGGCGAAGCCAGCGTCTACGGTTCGATTGGTGAGGTCATCGACGGCTACGTGCGAGTGGACAACATCACTGATGAGATCAAGGCTCTCTATCGTGACGCGCTGGGTGCAGACATTACGGGTGATGACATCTTCCATTTTGTCTACGGCAAGCTGCACGACCCTGACTACCGCACGAAGTACGCGGCTGACCTGAAGAAGATGCTGCCGCATATCGAGACACCGAGTTCGCGTGCGGAGTTCGACAAGTTTGCTGCTGCCGGGCAGGAGCTGATGTCCCTTCACGTCAACTACGAGACCGTGGATCCGTGGCCGTTAGACATTCAGGTCACGGGTGATGAGGCTGACCGGGAGACGTGGCGCGTGCTCAAGATGAAGTGGGCCAAGCGCAAGGATCCGGAGACGGGCAAGAACGTCAATGACGTGACGAAGCTGATCTACAACAAACGCGTGACCATCGCCGGCATTCCGGAAGAAGCCGACGAGTACATGTTGGGCTCGCGCTCAGCAGTCGCCTGGCTGATTGACCGCTACCAGGTCAAGAAGGACAAGGCTTCGGGCATCGTCAACGACCCCAATGACTGGGCCGACGAGGTAGGCAATCCGCGCTACATCGTGGACCTGATTGGGAAAGTCGTGCGCGTGGCCATGGAGACGGTACGGATTGTGGATGGATTGAATTCCAAGTAGTCGGGAGCCAAATTTGTCCGCCAGATGTATGGTTATAAGGAGTCAAGTGGTGTTTGTAAAGCGAGTAGGCTCTTTGCCTATGCCACACTGATGGGGGGACGCACACGAGACTTCTCGTGTATCTGTTGGTGCACGCGCAGTCTGGTGGATAATAGAAAGTGAAGGGTAGAAACATGCACCAGGACAAGGGCGAAAGGAGCTGGATATGGCGCGCGTCAACGATGTAGCTCGTTACATTCTGGAAAACGTTGATTCTAGTGTAAGCACTATGAAGCTCCAGAAGCTCGTTTACTACGCCCAAGCATGGAGTCTCGTGTGGGATGAAAAGCCCTTGTTCAATTCCCGCATAGAGGCATGGGCTAACGGTCCTGTTTGCCGTGACCTTTATAGGTGCCACCGCGGAGAATTCACCGCGAGCACTGACATGTTTCCCGGTGACTCTACTCAGTTAACTGCAGATGAGAAAGACACCATTGATGCAGTCTTAGCTGCTTATGGTCACTTGAACGGTCAGCAGCTGAGCGATTTGTCTCATAATGAACGTCCGTGGCGCGAGGCGCGCGTGGGCGTTGCAGATGGCGCTCCCTCCACGAACGAAGTCAGCCTAGAGGTCATGCAAGACTTTTACAGTGCCATGCAATCCGCGGCTAGCGCATAACGATGGGCAGCGGAAAGCGTAAGAAAAAGAAGCTTGCGCGCCAAAGGAATAACGCTGGTGGAAAGTACGTGCCCCCGCTGGTTGCCACGGCTGACGATAAAAAGGTTCCGGTGAGCGCAACACAAGATGCCTCATATAAGAACGAATTAGTTCGTTGGACGGCTAGGGAGATAGATGAGGTTCCTGGCGATGGTGACGGACGCCGATGGGATTTGAGTGCCAACGAGACAGTGGAACTACTTAAGTTCCTTGATGATCTAACTAAGAAGACTTGGGCAGAGTGTGAAAACGAAGGAGCCCAGGGGCACCGGCGCAACCATGATCACGCAATCAACGAATTGAGTAAAGCTGCGCAGAATCGACTACGACAGCTAGACCAAAATGAAGAACGAGTCTTCCGTTTTAGACTGAGTGGTGCCTGCCGGTTGTGGGGGTTCCGCTCAGGAAGCCTGTTTCGTGTGCTCTGGTATGACCCGGAGCACAAGGTTTATCCGGTCGAAAAGCGACACACATAACTGGAGCGGCTCCAGCCTTCCGATTGCTGACAGCTTTGTTGAAGCCCTTAGTTCTGATGACCGGACCTTTTGGAGGGGCGTCGCCAAGCATTGCCCGTTCCTTTGCTGCACCGGTTTATCGGGACGGCGTTGGTGGCGGTGTTAAAACTGTGGCAAACGAGTTTAAAGTTTCGCGTGTTGCATCTGTTACTCATGTTGTTAAAGCGGTAGTGTGGCGCGCATGAGCCATGCACGTCGCCTTGTTACCGCCGCCGTTACTGCCGTAGCGGCCGTGGCACTGTCCGTATCCACCGCCGTTGCCATCCCGTCCACCGCACCTTCCGGTGTGGATGTCTCCGGCAATAACCACGCGTCCCTTCGCGGAATCGATTGGGACGCAGTGAAGTCTGATGGGCAGTCCTATGCCTTCGTGAAGGCCACTGAAGGCGTTGGGTTTGTTAACAACCACTTCGTACGCGATGCCAATGCCGCTGCGGCTGCTGGTCTGAAGGTCGGCGCTTACCACTACGCGCGCCCGGCTGGTGATGCCAAGCAGCAGGCGGCCAGCTTCGCCTCCCAGATTGCACTGGTGCCGACGCAAACCCTGCCGCCAGTGCTGGACATTGAGGTCGATGAGGGTCTGAGCACAGCTCAGCTGGAGGAGTGGATCGACACCTTCATGACTGAGGTAAAGACCTTAACCGGCCGCACGCCGATGCTGTACACCTACAAGTACTTCTGGATGGGCCAGATGGGCAATTCCACGCGCTTCTCCGAGTATCCGCTGTGGTTGGCGGCCTACCAGGACACCGCGCCGGACCCGGTCGGTGGCTGGGACAAGCTGGCCTTCTGGCAGCGCTCCGGTAGCGGCCGCGTTGCTGGCATCGAAACCGATGTTGACATGAACCTCTTTAACGGTACTGAGGCACAGCTGCAGTCCTTCTCCGGTGGCAATTACATCGACTTCGGCGGCATCTTGGATGACATGGTCATCCCGGGTATTGACCTAGGCGACGACGCCGGCGTGCTGATCGCTGGAATCCTGGCTCTGGCAGCGGGTGCTGTGGCCGTGCCGGCCGTCGCCGATGCCGCCAAGAACGCGGGGCTCGATGTCGATGCGACCGGTCTTATCAAGCAAGCGGAAAAGCTGCTTAACGACGGCGCCATCAGCACTGATGACCTCAAGGACATGGCCAACAATGACGCCAGCATCGGCGATCTAGCCATCTTCCTTGATAACGCGCAGCACCTCCAGGACGTTGACGCCGATAACGTCAGCCAGCAGGACGTGGAGAACGCCGACCGTGCCGCACGCAGCGCTGGTCACGCCGCAGGCGTTGCGGTGCCGAATCTCGACGCCAAGCAGGTGGCGGACCTGCTCAATAACCTGCGCTAATCGCTACCGGGTGACGGGGCGTCGTGGCGCGGATTAGCCCCCTTAAAGAAGCAGCGGGTCCAGGATTCGTCGCGAAAGTGCGCGGGCACCGCACCGGACAGCAGTGGTTTAGAAAGCGCGGCGGCTTGCAGGGAGCCGTCGACAGGCAGCTCGGTGTCTGAGCCGATGAGGATGATGTTGCCGTAGCGCCGGCCTTTGAGCATGGGAGGGTCGGCAATAACGGCGACGTGTGCAAAGACTTCTGCCATTCCGGCGAGTTCTGCCTTCGCCCCTTGCAGGTCGGAGTGGTCACCGCAGTTGGCAACGTAAAGCCCGCCCGGAGTGAGCGTGGCGTGGGCGTGCTGGAAGAACTCTTGGGTGGTGAGAAGCTCCGGCGTGACGGCGCCGGCGAAGACGTCGCGGATGATGACGTCGAAGCGATTCGGAGGGAAGCCTTCCGTCACCGCGCGTGCCTCACCGGCGCGGATTTTCACGCGGGGAGCGGCAGGGATATCGGCCAGCTCGCGGATGAGCTCGGCCAGTTTCGAGTCGAGCTCCACCACCGTGTTATGGGAATCCGGCCACAGGTCTGCGAAGTAGCGGGGGAGAGAACATCCACCGCCGCCCAGGTGGAGCAGGCGCTTGCCAGGCGCTAGGTTTTCTACCGCTGCAGCAATCCAACGCATGTACTCGAATTCGAGGGTACGTGGGTCTTCGGGGATGAGGTGTGAGGAGGGCACGCCGTTGATGTTGAGGATGAAGGCGCCATCGCGGAATGGGTCGGCTTCGATGACGAGCTCGCCGGTGGAAATCTCGTAGGTGCCCGCGATTGAATCTGTCTTGTTGCGCTTCCTGCCCATAATGCCCTTTAGCTTAGGGAATAGAGTGTGAGTTCAGTGTGTTGGGGTATGGGGTACACCACGACTAGCCTAAGTGGACGAAAGAAGGAAGAAGGGGAAAGCATGCGAGTATTGGTAGCCATGTCCGGCGGCGTTGATTCCTCGGTCGCCGCTGCACGCGCGGTGGAGGCGGGCCACGAGGTCATTGGCGTGCACTTGGCCCTGCACAAGGATGCGCAGCAGACCCGTGAGAAGGCGCGCGGTTGCTGCTCCTTGGAGGATTCCGCCGATGCCCGTCGCATCTGCGACAAGCTCGGCATTCCTTTCTACGTGTGGGACTTCTCCGAGGAGTTCAAGGAAGCCGTCATCGGTGATTTCGTGGACTCCTATGCCCGCGGCGAGACCCCGAATCCGTGCCTGCGCTGCAACGAGAAGATCAAGTTCGCAGCCCTGCTCCGTAAGGGCATGGCGCTGGGCTTCGATGCGGTGGCTACGGGCCACTATGCCACTATCGACGCCGACGGCTACATGCGCCGCTCCCTGGATGAGAACAAGGACCAGTCTTATGTGCTGGGTGTTATTACCAAGGAGGAGCTGGACCACTGCTTCTTCCCGATTGGTGATACCCCGAAGCCGCAAATCCGCGAGGAGGCCAAGCGCCATGGTTTCTCCACGGCGGCCAAGCCGGACTCCTATGACATCTGCTTCATCCCGGACGGCAATACCCAGGCCTTCCTGGGGCGTTCCATCGGCCTGCGCCCAGGCATGATCGTGGACACCGAGGGCAACGAACTCAAGGAACACGATGGCGCGTGGAACTACACCATCGGCCAGCGCAAGGGCCTGGACATCAAGACGCCGACTGCCGACGGCTCCCCGCGCTACGTCACCGACATCGACGCGGCCACCGGCACCGTCACCGTCGGGTCGCGCGCAGACCTGGCCGTGACCCGCATCGAGGCCGACCGCCTAAAGTACCTGCACCCAGCGATGGAAGGTGACTTCGACTGCGAGGTGCAGGTGCGAGCCCACGGTTCCGTCGTTCACTGCTACGCTCACGTGGACCGTGAAGCCGACCGCATGACGCTGGACCTGAAGGAGCCTCTTTCCGGTGTGGCTCGTGGCCAGGCTGCCGTGCTCTACCTGCCGAGCCCGGACGAGCTAGGCGATATTGTCCTGGGCTCCGGCACCATCTGCGGGACCGAGTAGTTTAGCGAAGCACACAGTCAGCGATGAGTCGATCGAGTGCCCGAATATCGACTTTGGGCCCGATGTTGATTTTGAAGTGGCCAGCTCGTGTCCAGAGCTCCAGTTCAGCATTTACGTCTAGGAGCTTTCCAGCATTCTCCGTCGACCACATATTAATGGAGGAGTAAGGGAGAGAATAGATTTCGACTTTCTTTCCAGTGAGACCTTGAGAATCTCGGATAATCAATCGGTGGCTAGTGAAGACGGCTGCGTCTCGGACAGTTTTAAATGCGCAAATGGGCTTTTCGTTGGCTGCGAGAACTGACGGAATGTCGCTCGGAATCTCGCAAGGAGAATAGAAGGTCCAGCCAGAAAACTGTTCAAGTGCCACAGGAGTATCCTTTACCTCTTCGACTTAGTGGTTTGTGAATTGCATTATAAATGTCGCCGTAGTCTTTGATTCGGTATTAAAAGAAAAAATTCGGAAGGAGATGAGATGACGGGATTCGCCCTTGGCCCCATGCCCGGTACCTCCATCGCGGAGGCCGCGGACATCATCATGGGGGAGACCGAACTTCCTGCCATCCCGCAGCTGCCCGAGCGTGGGCTGGGCTCCGATGCGGTGGGCCGCACCGCCGGCATGCTGGAGGCCATCTCCATCGACCGAGGCCCGCGCTCGTGGCGCATGACGGCGCGCCCGCAGCTGCTGACCCGCCGCACGTGGGACCGCTTGGAGCGCGACCTCGACGAGGTCCAGGAAGTCTGGGGCGAAACCGTGCCCCGCGTCAAGGTGCAAGCACTCGGCCCGTGGTCGCTTGCGGCCAGCATTGAGCTTTCCGACGGCCACCGCGTTCTCACCGACCGCGGCGCCTTTAACGAGCTCGCGGAGTCACTTCTCTACGGAGTCCGTGTCCACGCCGCGGATGTCGCGCGCCGCTTCCACGGGGAGGTCGCTATCCAGCTCGACGAGCCCCTGCTTGCCGATATCATCGCCGGCCGCGTCCCTGGCACCACAGATTTCGATACCATCCCGGCGGTCCCGGATGAGGTCGCGCTCGACCTCCTACAATCCTTCGAAGCAGACTACCTACACGCCCCACCGCTGTGGTCGCTAGCGCCTGCTGCCACGACCTTCCTCACGGATTTCCGCGGTCTGGAGACCCCGCGTCACCTTGATGGCTTGGGCGAACACCTTAACGCGGGCCACCGGATTGGTCTGGGCATTGAAGGTTCCGATGCCCGCGCGGAGGCTATCGCGTTGGCCCGGCACCTCGACCGCATCGGCATGCCACGCGACCTGCTCGTCGACCGTTTCGACGTCTATCCCGTCAAGGCCTCCGCCAGATCCCTGCGCTCGGCAACCGAGACCGCCGGCATCCTCACTCGCGATGCCGGTGACCTTTAGTCAACTCGCCCCAAGCTATCCGTCGTGGTGAAGTAGGCCTCCATATACGGGATAACGAACTGGAGTTGGCCATGGGCGGTGGGTTCGATGAGGTCGGCGTCGATAAGCCTTTGGCGTGTGGCCGACAAGGAGCGCACCGTCCGGTCCTGGTGCGCGGCGATGTTCTTGATTTCTGCCGTGCCGTCCTCCATGACCGCGCTCATCGCCTCGAGGAAGAGGCGCTGGGCCGGTGGAAGCGAAAGGGTAGCGGGCTGGTGTACCTGGGCGCCCAAAACCGAGATAGCCTCGGCTGACACCGCTGCGACGTCACTCTCCTCGATACTGCTCCCACCCTCGCGCTGCGCCTTTCCCCAAGCCAGTGAGCCCACCAGCTGCACCATGTAGGGGTAGCCGCGCGACAGGCGCACCGCCGCTGCAACCGCATCATCGGTGAACTCGAGCCCGGACTGTGCGGCGGTCTCGGTGAAGGCCACCTCGGCGTTCGCGGGGGAGAGCGGGCCCAGAACGAACTTCTGCGCGCGGCGTAGGAAGGTTACACCCGGCAGGTCCAGCAGGCGGTTGACGCCTTGTGGAAGGCCCGCGGCGACAATAGCGACGTCGAGCTCATCGCGCACCAAGTCTTGGTAGGTCACGGCCAGGGAAGTTAGGTTCTCGGCGTCTGCGTCCTGCACTTCGTCGATGGTGAGCAGCACGCCAGTGCCTTTGAGCATGCCTAAAAGCTCGCGCAGGCGGGTGTTGAGCGTGGGTTTATAGGCTTCCTCGGTGTTGTGCTGGATGCCGATGGTTGCCACACCACCAATGCCGACACGGTTGACCTTGTGCTTGTCCGCCGGGGCCAGCTTGTCCATGATGCGCGGGATGGTGGTGTCAACGAGCTCGTCAACCATGGAGCTGCGTCCCGAGGCTCGCAATGTGATCCACCCGCGACTAGAAGCGATATCTTCTATCTCGTTGAGCAAGACCGTCTTGCCGATACCGCGGGCACCGCTGATGATGAGCGAGCGGCCCGGGCTGCCTGGTTGGGAGTCAAGCGCTGCGCGGAAGGTGTCGAGCACTGCCGTGCGGCCGACCCAGAATAGTGGTGGAACGCCGAAGGTGGGGCGGAAGGGATTCTCGTGCGGGGACATAGCCTCATCCTAGAGCATTGGGAGATTTGGGAGACTTTTTAAACTCGGGAGATTTGGGAGACTTTTCTGAGGGCGGCGACTAGGGAGACCAACGATCTCCTTAGTCTTCTATGTGTCTCGTCCGGCGCGGATTGCGGCGATGACGTCGAAGTCTCCCTTCACATCGATAGGTGCACGCTGGGAGAGTTCGGCCGCCTTTTCTTCGATGGATTTTCTGTTTGCGGTAAATGGGGACGACGCGACCCTGGTGAGGATGTTGCGCACGTAGTCTTCGAGGGAAACACCAGCGGTAGCGGCGCGGTGCTGAAGGGTTGCGATGGTTGTACTGTCTACGTCCTGGATTTCAACGGTGCAGGTAGGGGAGGAGCTCATAGTCCTATCGTACGGGAGCTTCTTGACCAGCGTCTGTGCCGCTAGATGGTTGCACGGCCTGCCAAGCTACCGCGCCGATGTGTAGCGAGCAGGCTGCGACAAGGGCGTACCACCAGCCAAAACTGACCGAGGTATGCCAGGGCATGGCGTAGCCGATGAAGAGTATGGTGAGGATCGTAATCGTCGTGGTGCCAATGCTTTGAGCAATGGAATGGGGCTTTCTCAGGGCCTTCCATGCGGCCCAAAGCTCCGAAGCGGTGATGACTGCGAGCGCTACGGTGAGGAACATGGTTACTCCTTAAGATGCGAGCTCGTCGAATAGAGCTTGGGCAAGGTCTTCGGTGCCGGCAAGGGAATCGTTGTTGGCGAAGGCGGCGCGCTTGGTCTCTGGTTCGATGATGAGCATGGTCGAGTAACCGTAGGTGCCGCCGTTGTGCCAGTACCCAGCATTGTCCTTGCTGGGAGGCTGCCAGCCGTAGTCGATATCGCCGTTCTTCATAAACCACTCAGCGAATTTGGCCATGTCACTCGCCGTGGAGCGGATCGCCCCCGCGGGTGCGGAGCCTTCCATCTCCCAGGGTTCAGCATGGCGGCCGGTGGCGGTAAGTCCCCGTGGAGCGTCGGCAGGCACAGAGCCCGGCGTCATGAGGTAGGTCTCTGTCATGCCAGCTGGCTCGAAGATGCGCTCCTTGAGCATCTGCTCATAAGGCTGCCCGGCGGCGGTCTCTAAAATATGACCCAAGAGCCCGTAGCCAAGGTTGGAATAGGATTCTTCGCCGCGGTCCTTTAGCTCGGCCTTCGTGGCAGCGTCCACGATGTCCTCTACGGTCTCACCTTCATAGGGATTCGAACCGGTGATCGTTGAGGCGAAAAAGCTGAGGACGTTCGCTTTGGCGACGGCGGGTAGTCCAGAGGTGTGGTCGAGCAGCTCCCTTACGGTGACGTCAGCGACGGGTGCATCGCCGACGTCAAGGACCTCGCCCACAGTGGTGTCAGTTCTCAGCTTTCCCTCTTCGACGAGCTGGTGGGCCAGCTCGCCGGTAAACATCTTGGTGACGGAACCAATTTCGACCTCCGTGTGCTCGTCGCTGCCCAGTCCTGCGAAGGTGGCCTTGCCGTCCTGGAGGGTAAAGGCGGTGAGGTTGTGGAAGCCGGACTCTGAGTGCTGTTCCAGCTGGGTGGCTAGGTTTTCGTCGCCAGTCTTGTCTTGTGCCAGCGTAATTCTCTGTGGGCCTGCGACAAGCAGGACGGCGGCAACGGCAGTAGCAGTGATGACGGCTAAGACAATTTTGCGCATTAATGGTCCTCGCTTGCGGTGATAATGGTGAGCAGGGGAATAACGCGGGGCGGGCGGATGGAGTATTCGCCGCCAGACTTCGTGGTCCAGCCCGCATGAGTTAGAGCGCTCAAGTGGTGGTAAGCGGTGCCGGTGGAGGAGACGATGTTTTCTTCGACAAGCTCGGCGGCGGTGGCGGGTGCGGCGAGGAGGCGGCGGAGGATTTCGCCGCGGACGGGATGAGCCAGCGCGGAGAGACGCTCGAGGTTCTCCGCCCAGCTCTCATCGGTAACGAACGTGGTGGGGCGCTGCCATTGGTAGGCGTACGAGCGCTTGCCGACGTTTATGTTGCCGCCAAAGATGACGGAACCGTCGGGAAGCTGCTCGTTGGGTGCGAGGGCGTCGACCAGCCAGTAGGTCGAGTCTTCTTCAGTGGTGGTGGGTGTAGGTCTGGCGTCGGCAGTGTTCGTGCGCCCCTCGAGCGCGGCGACGCGCGCTTCAAGCTCGGCGAGGCGTGCTTCGACTGTTGTGTCCATGGAATCTAGAATTCCAGAAATCTAGAAACCTGGCAAGGCTTAGTTGAGGATTGGGTACTGGAGTTAAGAAATCATCGGCCACGCGGTGGAGACATCCGAGGCATCCCGACCGCGTCCTTCCAGGTACTTCTTGAAGGACTCGCGGTCCTTGTACCACTCGACGGCCTGGTATTCCATGAGCTCGTTGGTGTCCATCTGTGCTAGCTCGGGGAAGTGCTGGCGCACCTGCTTCCAAGCGACGCGGGCGGCCGCGAGGGCGTCGGCAGTAGCCTCATGCGCGTTGCTCAGCTCCACGCCGTAGTGGGCAGAGACCTCCTCCAGGGTGCGCTTGCCCTTGCGCCACTTGTCCTTCACCCGGTCGATGACGAAAGGATCGAATACTGGGCCGTTCACCGTGAAGTCCCCGGTCAGCGCGCGCAGTACAGAGAGATCGTAGGCGGCGTTGTAGACAATGAGCGTAAGACCTTCCTCCCAGGCCTGGTAGATGGCATCGACCGTCTCCTTGAGGACTTCGTCGTGCGGGCGACCCTCCGCGCGGGCCTTCTCAGTAGTGATGCCGTGGATCTTGGCGGCCTCCTCGGGGATCTCCACTCCGGGGTCAGCGAGCATTTCCCGCTTATCTACCTCGCGCCCGTCGATACGAACCAGGGCAGAGGTGACGATGCGGGCTTCTTTGGGCTTTACGGAGGTGGTCTCGAGGTCGAAGGAGAGCATACGGGTGGCGTCGAAGTTCATGGACAACACTCTAGCGCCCGGCTCGGACATGCACTGTGGAAGTCCTGCAGAATGACGGATATAGAACTGCAGAATGACGATCAATATCTTGCAGAATGACGGACAAAGCCTTGCAGAATGACCAACTGCAGGTAGAGTGCTATTTATGGAACGGTATATTAGACGCGGTATGGAAGGTTTTGCCCGAGAAGCATTGACCTTCTCACCCGTTGTCCACGTCACGGGCGCACGGCAGGTTGGCAAGTCGACGTTGACAAGGCATCTCGGCCTTGAACGTGCTGTGTATGTAACGCTGGATGATCCCGCTGCTCTCTCACTAGCGGAAGAGGATCCGATGACCTTTGTGCAGCAAGGTGGTGACGCAACGCTGATTATTGATGAAATTCAGCGGCTTCCCGAGCTCACACTGCCGTTAAAAGCCGAGGTGGATAGGAACCGCCGGCCAGGTCGATTTATCATTACTGGTTCATCAGATTTTGCTCGGGGAGTGGGTAAGAAGGATTCCCTTGCAGGAAGAATTATTGATCTCCATTTGCACCCACTGAGCCAACAAGAAATTTGTGAAACCGTCAGTGACGGCGCCTTTGTAGATAGGCTCGATGAGCTCGTCGAATTGCCTGTGCGTTCTGTTCCTACGGAACAAGTAGATCGAGCTGGCTTGGTGGACAAAGTGCTGAAGGGCGGCTATCCGGTTGCATTAGAGCTGCAAGATCGGATGCGCCGAGCTTGGTTCGAGTCTTATGTTTCACATGTGACGGTGATTGAAGAAACCCTATCCCGGGAAAGCGCACAGCCGGGAAGGTTGCAATCGTTGTTGCGACTACTCGCAGCACATCAGGCGGGGGAGTTAGTTCCGGCGAAGCTCGCACGTGAAGCGGAAATCCCAGCGTCCACTGTCCGCTCCTACCTCGATACATTGTCAAGGCTGTTTCTTTCCTCACAGGTGAAAGCGTGGAAATCAAATCTGACGTCGCGAGAAATATCCAAGCCCAAAAGTTGGGTCACTGATTCCGGTCTGGCTTCCTGGTTAGCGGGGCAAACTCGAGACATGCTCATGAATCCGCTGGTGCAGTCGCATCTAGGGCATTTAGTGGAAGGGTTTGTCCTTCAGGAACTTTCTGCCCAGCAGGGTTGGGCTGAAAGTCAGCATCAGCTGCTCCACTGGCGTGATAGTGCCGGGATGGAAGCGGATGTTGTCATCGAATTCGCGGACAATAGCATCGCTGCGCTTGAGGTTAAATCCGGTGCGACAGTCAAGGCAGGACAGGTTCGGCATTTGCGTGCACTGAGCGAGAAACTAGGGCCCCGTTTCCGTGGAGGATTTGTCTTGGCTCCGATTCCCTATGTGCAGCCCTTGGGAGACAAACTTTGTGCGCTACCGATGTCATATTTGTGGCGTGGATAGGACGTTTGGCCAGGAACATGCTGTGTCCGGCAGCCCCGCTACACTAGTGACTCGTGAGTGATGCAGTAGATATCCAACGCGAATGGTCCGAGCTTGCCCAGGAAGTGCGCAAGCACCGCGAGCTGTACTACAACGGCGAGCCGGCGATCCCGGATGCGGACTTTGACGCCCTTTTCCAGCGCTTGCTGGCGCTGGAAGCGGAACACCCGGAGCTTCAAACTCCGGATTCGCCTACCCAGCAGGTGGGCGCTGCCCCGGAGGGCGCCGTTGACATCGAGCACCTGGAACGCCTGTACAGTTTGGACAACGTTTTTAGCGCTGACGAGTTGCAGGACTGGCTGGACCGCACCCCGGCAAAGGCCTATCTCACCGAGCTCAAGATTGACGGTTTGTCCATCGATTTGGTCTATCGTGACGGCAAGCTTGCCACGGCCGCCACGCGTGGTGATGGTCGCGTGGGTGAGGACATCACTGCTAATGCGCGTGTTATTCCCGATATCCCACGTGAGCTGACGGGCAGCGAAGAATACCCGGTTCCCTCCCTGGTAGAGGTCCGCGGCGAGGTGTACATGCGCCCGGATGAATTTGAGGAAATTAACTCCGCACGCCGCGAGGATGGTAAGCCCACCTTTGCCAACCCCCGCAACGCGGCCGCGGGCGGACTGCGCATGAAGGACCCGGAGGACGTCAAGAAGCGCCGGCTCCACATGGTCTGCCACGGCATCGGCGCGCGCGAAGGATTCCAACCAGCCTCGCAACACGACGCCTACCAGGCCTTGGAGGCATGGGGATTCCCGGTGTCGCCTTATACCCAGCGGGTCACCACCGCCAAGGAGGTTCAAGAGCGCGTGACCTACTGGGAGGAACACCGCCACGATGCTTACTTCGAGATGGACGGTCTCGTCATCAAGGTCGACGACCTGGCCAGCCAGCGCTCCTTAGGAGCGACTTCACGTGCGCCACGTTGGGCCATCGCGTATAAGTACCCACCGGAGGAGGTCACCACCAAGCTTCTTAACATTGAGGTCGGTGTCGGTCGAACGGGGCGCGTGACGCCTTTCGCCATCATGGAACCAGTCTTTGTCTCCGGCTCGACGGTTTCCATGGCCACCCTGCACAACCAGTTCGAGGTCAAGAACAAGAACGTCCTCATCGGGGACACCATTGTCATCCGCAAGGCCGGAGAGATCATCCCTGAGGTTCTCGGCCCCGTCCTAGACAAGCGCGATGGCAGTGAGACCGATTGGGTCTTCCCGGAGAACTGCCCTGCATGCGGCACGAAGCTGGCACCGCAGAAGGAAGGCGACCAGGACTGGCGCTGCCCGAATACCCGCAGCTGCCCAGCGCAGCTGGCGGCGCGTCTGGAGTATTTGGCCTCCCGCAAGGCGCTTGACATTGGTGAGCTGGGGGAGAAGGCGGCGGCGGACTTGATTTCTTCCGGAGTGCTCGTGGACGAGGCAGAACTCTTTGATCTCGATGAAGAAGCACTCCTTAAATCCTCGGTCTACACCACCCAGAAGGGCGCGCTCAACGCCTCGGGCAAGAAGCTGCTGGAGAACCTCAAGACCGCCCGTCAGGCTGAGTTCTGGCGAGTGCTCGTAGCGCTGTCCATCCGCCACGTTGGCCCCATTGCCGCGCGTGCGTTAGCCACGCGGTTCGGCTCCATGGAGGCGCTGCGCGCGGCATCGGTGGAGGAGCTGGCGGATACTGATGGCGTGGGTGGCATCATCGCGGAATCCTTTAAGCAATGGTTCGAGGTGGACTGGCACGACAACATCGTGCAGAAGTGGACCGCCGCCGGGGTGACCATGGAGGAAGAATCCAGCGATAAGCCCGCGCAAACGCTGGAGGGAATCACCGTGGTGGTGACCGGAACCCTAGAGAACTACAGTCGCGATTCCGCTAAGGAGGCCATCATCTCCCGTGGCGGCAAGGCCTCCGGGTCGGTGTCGAAGAAGACCAACTATGTCGTCGTCGGAGAAAACGCCGGTTCAAAGGAACAGAAGGCCCGCGACCTTGGCTTGACCATCTTGGATGAGGAAGGCTTCAACCGCCTCCTTGAAACGGGCGAGGCATGAAGTTAGCCGCCTTCGACCTGGACGGCACTATCTACTTTGATGGCCACATGCCCGAAGACGTGCCGGAGGCGATTGCCGGTTGGCGCGCTGCGGGCAACCTTGCTGTCGTGGCCACGGGCAAGTCTCCTCATTCTGCTCGGCGTGCACTAGAGCCTTTTGGCGTTGACTTTGACTACTACCTGCTCTGCAACGGCACCGTCATCATGGATGGCTCTTATGAGTTGCTCTACGAAAACCATGTACCGCCCGAGGTGGTTCGTGCCGTGTATGAGCGGGTGCATGACACACCAAAGCTCGACCTCTACTGCACACGTTTGACAGGCCCGGACGGCTACCTCGTGCGCAACGTGGCGGGCGTGCACAACCCCATCATCAGTGAGCCCGTGCCGGTCCCGCCGTCACGCATTGAGGAAGAGGTCTTCCCGCTTGTTGCCGCCTGGACCCCGGGCAACCCAGACCTGCAGAGGAAGATCGCGCAGTGGGTCACGGACCGCTTTCCGGTAGGTACCGCGATGAACCGCAACTTCTTCGACATCATGCCGCCCGGTCACGACAAGGGCTTTGCCTTGACTTGGCTGCTTCGTCACCTGGAAGTTGAGCGCTCTAACATTGAGCTCATCACCTTCGGGGACGGGCACAATGACCTGCCCATGCATGCGCTTGCCGACGTCTCCCTCACCTTCCCCTGGGCGCAACCCGACATCCACAAGGCGTGCTCAGCGGTTGTGGACTCAGCCTTTGAAGGTCTAATACACTACGGTTCATGAAGATTGCGGCTTTAGACATGGATGGCACTGTTTACGTCAACGAAGACATAACAGAGGCCACACAAAAAGCCATCGCTGAGTGGCGTGCCGCAGGCAACTTGGCCGTCTCCGCGACGGGCAAGTCCATCGCCAATGCGCGCAACACACTCGAACCCTTCGGCGTGGAGCTGGACTACCACGTGCTCTACAACGGGACAGTCATCACCGGCGGCGACTATTCCATCCTGCACGAGGAGCATCTGCCGAGTGAGGTTGTGCAGTCCATTGTCGCTCGTTTCACCGGCCTGCCGTTGAATATCTACCTCACAGGCTTGTCTGGAGCCGACCAGGTAGCGTGGGATGGCCTCGCAGGACGCGAGTCCTCCATGGTGGCGAATACGGAAGTGGTGGATCCGGGGGACGTCGCCAAGCGCAGCACTGTGTTGTTGTCCCTGTGGATCCCTGGCAACCCTGAGCTGCGCCGCGAGGTGGACGAGTGGGTCCGCGAGAATTGTGCCGTCGAATCATCCTTTAACTGCGATTTCTACGACATCATGCCACCTGGCCATAACAAGGGTGAGGGCTTGACGCGGTTGCTTGATCATCTCGGCCACGAAAAAGCTGAACTCTACACCTTCGGCGATAGCTTCAATGATCTCTCGATGCACTCTATCGCCACCGAGTCCTTCACGTTCCCGGGAACGCAGATCACCGAAGAGGTGGACCACGTGGTCCCCGATGTCGCCGCGGGACTCAACTCGTTGCTTGCCCGCTAAGTAAGAAACGCACCCAAGATGGCACCCAAGTCACCCAAGTGCTCAACTTCGGAGGCGAGGTAATCGGGTCCACCAACGCGGCCCATCACCACCACGTAGTTCGTTCCCACGAGGGGAGCAGCGGCCAGCGCGGATTCGATGAGCGTCCAGGATTCCGGAATCCACGTGTCCTTTTCAGGGTTGAGCACGCGAGCCGTTGTGATGTTGAGGTCGGTGGGGATCGAGCCGTCGTCGGCAGGCGCGGCGTCCGACGCGGCGATGCGGCTGATGTTCTCGTCGTTCGCGATGACAATGGCCCAATTGGACGTCAGCGCCTTGGGGATGGCGGCGCAGACTTCACTCATTGCGGCCGTCACGTTGCGTTGTGCGGCAACCTTGGCCAGCACGTGGATTTGCCCGCGGCGGTCAACGCGACCGCTGAAGGGGCGAATGGAGTCGACCTCGACTCCTTCCACGGTCTGTGCTGCCGTGATGATCTCATCCGCCATGGTGGACTGGGGGAGATCCAAGACGATGTCATCCATGACCGTACCGTCTGGGAAATTCTCCACAATGTCGACGGAGCGGATATTTGCCTCGATGCTGCCCATCGCGTTGGCAAGGAGGCCAAGGCTGCCGGGGGTGTCAGGGAGTAGGACACGGACGAGGTACGACATATCGTTCTTTCTGGGGAAGGTGAATAAGTAGGGAGGGGATATTTGGCTTTCTAACTCGATCGATGTTACCCAACCTGTCGAATACTATTCAATAGTATGAGCTTCACTTAGGGGAGGAGTGGTGGTGGCGCGGCAACAGCTGTGCAGTACCATGGGTGCTTAGCTATCAACCGTCTCAATGAATAAAAGGATGGAGTTCGCGTGTCTGATATTTCGCGTGACGAGGTCGCGCACTTGGCAAAGCTGTCGCGATTGGCCCTGAGCGAGGAAGAACTGAAGCAGTTCGCCGCGCAGATCGACGAAATCGTGGACTCGGTGTCCGCGGTGGGCAAGGTCGAGGCTGAAGGTGTGGAGCCAATGTCGCACCCGCACTCCGTACATGCTCCAATGCGTGAGGACGTTATTGTGCGCACCCTCACCGCCGAGCAGGCCCTGGACCAAGCGCCGGCAGCTGAAGGTGACCGCTTCATGGTTCCGCAGATTCTGGGTAGAGGAGACGAATAAGAATGGCACAATTCATTGCGCCCACCGAGGGCATTACCGCACTGACCGCCGCCGAGCTGGCTGAGAAGATTCACTCCCGTGAGCTCACCTCCCGCGAAGTTACTCAGGCATTCTTGGATCGCATCGCGGAGACCGATGGCGAGCTCAACGCCTTCCTCCATGTTGGCGCGGAGGAAGCACTGGCGGCTGCCGACGCCGTCGATAAGTCCCTCGACGCCGGCGAAGAACCCGCCTCTGCTCTGGCTGGCGTGCCGCTGGCGCTCAAGGATCTGCTCGTTACTACCGACGCCCCCACGACCGCCGCCTCCAAAATGCTGGAGGGCTGGGTGTCACCTTATGACGCTACGCTGGTGACCAAGCTGCGCGAGGCAGGTATCCCGATTCTGGGTAAGACGAACCTTGATGAGTTCGCGATGGGCTCCTCCAATGAGAACTCTGCTTATGGCCCTGCGCACAACCCCTACGACACGGAGCGCACTCCGGGCGGCTCCGGTGGCGGCACTGCTGCGGCTCTTGCCTCGGGCCAGGCTCCGCTGGGTATCGGTACTGACACTGGTGGCTCGATCCGCCAGCCTGCTGCACTGACCAACACCGTGGGCGTGAAGCCGACGTACGGCACGGTGTCGCGTTACGGCCTCATCGCAGCTGCAAGCTCCCTGGACCAAGCAGGTCCGACTGCCCGCACGGTCCTAGATACCGCCTTGCTGCACGAAATTATCGCCGGCCACGACTCCTTCGACGCCACCTCCGTGGATAAGCCGGTTGCCCCGGTAGTCGCCGCCGCTAAGGAAGGCGCCAATGGCGACCTTTCCGGCGTCAAGGTTGGCCTGATCAAGCAATTCGAGCGCGACGGCTGGCAGCCGGGCGTGATGGAGGCCTACCACGCCGCGGTTGAGCAGTTGAAGAACCAGGGCGCGGAGATCTTAGAGGTTGACTGCCCGCACTTCGACGATGCACTGGCTGCGTACTACCTCATCATGCCGTGTGAGGTCTCCTCCAACCTGGCCCGCTTCGACGGTATGCGCTACGGCCTGCGCGTGGGCGATGACGGAACCCACTCCGCGGAAGAGGTCATGTCTCTGTCCCGCGCTGCTGGTTTCGGCCCTGAGGTTAAGCGCCGCATCATGCTGGGTACCTACGCGCTATCCGTCGGATATTACGACGCCTACTACCTTCAAGCACAGCGTGTGCGCACCCTCATCGCACAGGACTTTGAGCGCGCTTTCGAACAGGTCGATGTCCTTGTTTCCCCGACCACGCCGACCACAGCCTTCAAGCTGGGGGAGAAGGTTGAGGATCCGATGGAGATGTACAACTTCGACCTCTGCACCCTGCCGCTAAACCTTGCCGGCGTGTGCGGCATGTCTGTACCCTCCGGCTTGGCATCTGACACCAACCTGCCGACCGGCCTGCAGATCATGGCTCCGGCGTTCAAGGATGACCGCCTGTACAAGGTTGGTGCCGCCTACGAAGCAGGACGAAAGTAGCGCGCAGAACTACACCTTGTAGTGCTCCTCAGCCGGTGACCGTTCACGGAAACGTGGGAGGCCGCCGGTCTTCGTCGTTTTCTTCGACCGTGGGTGTGTTCTTGTCTTCTTGTCCTTTCGGTTGTTTGGAGTGTGGTGTCGTCGTTTGATTCAACGAGGGCTAGGCCCCTGTTCTTCGTCATC